>CAJMRT010000003.1 GCA_905215855.1 uncultured bacterium | reverse complement strand
TGTTTATACAGATGTATGGGCATCACTGGGACAGGAAGAAGAAAAGAAAATCCGTGAGGCAGCATTCGCAGGCTATCAGGTCAACAAGGAGCTTATGGCTGTTACAAACAAGGATTGTATGGTTCTCCACTGCCTACCTGCACACCGTGGCGAAGAGATTACTGCAGATGTATTTGAAGAGCATGCAAACGAAATTTTTGAGGAGGCAGAAAACCGTCTTCACGCTCAGAAGGCTGTTCTTGTTGAATGTATGGCAGATGAAATACCTGAAAAAGTTTGATGACAGTTTGATTCTTTAAAACTTCATAAAAAGCAAAAAAGTCACATTGTACAACAGTAAGACAGCTGTTTTGTGCAATGTGACTTAATTTTTATTGCAAAACGGAGTATAATTCCATTGGGGGATAATAGCAAAATCAGAATTGCAGGTGTATAATTATGTTAAACAATTACACATTTTATGGCGAAAAAGGAAGTCTTTAAAATGACAAGAGAACAAAAACAGCATATTCTGCATTTTGCAGTCAGCTCTCTGGGTGGATTTATGGGCGGATATGCAATTTACAATCACTGTGATGTGTTCGGCAATGCACAGACAGCAAATATGATTCACCTTGTCAGCAAGATTTTTACGGGTGATTTTGAGGGCGTTGTGTTTATCGTCATCGCTCTCCTTACATATATTCTCGGCAATGTTTTCTTTGTAATTGCCGACCGTTTCATTAAGCTTGAAACCAAAACCGTCAGTCTTATTGCAAGTGCGGCTGCACTTTTGATTATCGGAATTTTCCCGAATATTTCAAACAACTACCTTGCAATTCTGCCGATTCTGTTTGTAACCCCTGTTTTGTGGAACTCCTTCAGAACAGCCGGAAGTTATGTTACATCTCCGATTTTCTCGACAAACAACCTCCGTGTTGCAACGGTTTCAACATTCACGGGTATTATTGACAAGGACAAGGATATGCAGAAAAAGGCTAAATTTTATTGGCTTACGCTTGCAAGCTATCATATAGGTGTTGTCCTTGCCTGCGTCCCGAGTGTCTTTATCGGTGTGAACAGCATCTGGTTCGGCTTTGTAAGCATTGCCCTTTCAACAGCTTCATATATGTGGCTCTGCGGTGTGTTTGACAGAAATGAAGCTTTTGCAGCATCCGAAAGCTTAGCCGCACAATCGGAATGAGTTTGTCGAATTGAAAATTGAAGGCGAGCCACCGTTCGCACGGCGAGCCGCCGCTCCCAATTCGGGAAGACGGTTTGTACTATTAAAAACACATTATGCCCGAGCGTAGCATTGTAATTGCTTTCGCAATTCTGTAGGGACGGATATTATCCGCCCGCTTGATGAAATTTTATGTTCATATGCATATATTTTGATATAACATAAATTGTGTATTCAATTTTGCACGCATTGCGTGCAGCCGTGTGCGTTGCACACGAGCGGAAGAACACGGTTCTCCCCTAATGAAATTCCAAAAAAAGAAACCCCCGAAGGTCGGCGCCTTCGGGGGTTTACTTGCGTGAACCTATTTACATAGTTTCTCTTTAGCTGTCTTGATTGCAGCACATAGGTTATTTGCTTGCAAGTGGTTTTATAATGATTCATTTGATACTATTATAATGCAATAAGTATATGAATTGTCAACCGTAAGAAAACTCACTCTTTCAATTTGTTAAGCTTTTCGATATGCTTCATGCGCTTGTAGCGATAGAGAATATTCTCCGCCCATTCACGGTCAATTTTGAGGAAGCCTTTGAGCTTTTTATCCTTATATGCAAGCGAATCGACAATTTTCTTCGATTTTACATAGATTTCAAGCCTTGCTGTCTGAACATACGGTGTATGCTTTTCACCTGTAAAATATGTAAATCCCATTGTGTTGCGTTCGCGGTCGTACATTGAAAGGTAGCCGTCATGGATTTCTGCACCGCCGAGTTTTTTCGAAACGGTTTGGCTGATTGCAAGCTTTGTAAGCTCAACCGACATATCGTCAAGTCCTGATTCAAAGATGAAAATTTTTTCCTTGAACGAATTGAATGACGGAACAATACGCTTGCTGATGTTGCGAAGATTGCTGTATTTTTCTTCAAGCTCATTGTCACAAAGCTGAAAATGATCAATTTTCGGAATGAAATATACCATAAAACGATTCTTCATATCATTGTAAAGAATCGGATATGTGAGCCTTGCAGAGTATCCGCATGACGGACATTTCCACGCAAAAAGCTCACCGTCAAGCGCCCTTCTGCGCACACCCTTTGTTACGGACGGGTTGATGCTGGTATAAACATCAGCCTTACTCATTTCACCGCACATTGGGCAGACGATTGCCTTGGTAATTTTCTTTTCAGGCATCCAAACCACCTCTTTAACACTCTATGAAACTAATTATAGCAATTGACCGTGATTTTAACAAGTAAATTTTAAAAAAATGTTGATTTTATCAAAAAAATCTGTCATAATAATAGAAATAAGTTTAATATTATTCGCCGCGGCAGGATATGTCAGAGTGTTTGTGCCAAAGCGGTTTTAAAGGAGAAATTTACTATGACGATACTTGACAGTGTAAAAGGAACAGTAAATACAGCCGTTGATACAATTTCATCGGTAGCTCAGACAATAGTAGAAAAGAACAGAACAAACGCAAAGCTCAACAGATTAAGACTTGTTATGAAAAGCGAAAGCGAGCTTATGAACAGAGCATATATTGCTCTCGGAAAGGTTATGTACGACAGCAGGAAGAAAGGCACTGAAATTAATGAAGCCGAGTGCGAAAAGCTTTTGAAGGTTATTGACACTTCAAAAGCCAAAATTGCAAAAGCAAGAGAGTGTTACAGAAAGATTGTTGACAGCTCAAACGATATTTTCTACGGCAATCCCGAGGCTGCTCCCGAGGTTAAAGAGGACGATATTGTTGATATTACGGTAGCCTGCTCAAATGAGAACGAGTACAAATCTTCTCCCTTCAAAGAGGAAAAGCCTGTTGAAAAACAGCCCGAAGCTGCCGGCGAAGAAAAGGCAGAACCCGAGCATCTTACAAACATCTGCGACCTCAAGGCAGAGCTTGAGGCAAAGCGTGAAGAAGGATTTTCCGAGTCCGCAGATTCAGACGAGGCAGATGACGGTGAAGCTCCTCACGGTGAACTTTTCTGATAATTTAAATACTTAAAGCTGAAGACCTGCCGATTTCGGCAGGTTTTTCTGCATTTTTAAAGTATAATTATACATTATGCCCTTTATGTGTATTGAATTTTTGTTATAAAAATGGTAAAATTCATCAAAGGTGAAAATATTCTGAATTAGAATTATTTTCTTGGCAAAAAATACTATAATTAATTAGATATGCACAATGAGATTACTATGTATTGATTTCGGAGGCACAAGTTGAAATTAGGATTGGATATTGGCTCAACAACAATAAAATGTGTTGTGCTTGACGACGAAAACAAATTAATATACAGCACATATGAAAGGCACTATTCCCGAATTACGGAAAAGATTGCCGAAATTCTTGCGCTTGTACGAACAAAGATTGACGGCGTTGAAAATGCCTCGGTGGCTCTTTCGGGTTCTGCCGGAATGGGTGTTGCCGAATCTGTCGGTGTTGATTTTATTCAGGAGGTTTACGCAACAAGAGTTGCCGCCAATACTTTTATTCCGGGTACAGATGTTATAATTGAACTCGGCGGTGAGGATGCCAAAATATTGTTCCTTACAAACGGACTTGAGGTAAGAATGAACGGTACCTGCGCCGGCGGCACGGGTGCGTTTATTGACCAGATGGCAACACTTCTGAATGTTAAGCTTGAGGATATGGACGAGCTTGCAAAACAGCACGAAAAGACATACACAATCGCATCAAGATGCGGTGTGTTTGCAAAGACAGATATCCAGCCGCTCCTTAATCAGGGTGCGAGGAAAAGCGACATTGCAGAGAGTATTTTCAATGCGGTTGTAAGCCAGACTGTTGCAGGTCTTGCACAGGGCAGAGAAATTGAAGGTCAGATTGTATATCTCGGCGGACCTCTTACATTTATGAGCGAACTGCGAAACTGCTTTGACCGCACACTCGGAACAAAGGGAATCTGCCCCGAAAATTCACTTTATTATGTTGCCTGCGGTGCGGCTTTGTGCGCCGAAAAAACTATTGATTTTGACGAGGTTATCGAAAAAGTAAAGAACTACCGCGGCAGCGGCAACTTTGCGTTCAATCAGCCGCTCTTTAAAAACGAAGAGGAGTACAGGGAATTCTGCGACCGTCATGCAAAGGCTGATGTTAAGCAGAAGGAGCTTGGGGGCTACACAGGCAAGGCTTATATAGGAATGGACGCAGGTTCAACAACCGTAAAGGGCGTTGTCCTCAATGATGACGGTGAGCTGCTCTATTCAAAATATCTGCCATCAAAGGGAAATCCCGTTGAGATTATGAAGCAATTTCTTGACGAGGTTTACGAAATCAATCCCGAAATAAATGTAGTTTCTTCTGCCGTAACAGGTTACGGAGAGGACATTGTAAAGAATGCGTTTGCGGTTGATTACGGTGTGGTTGAAACAATTGCCCACTTTACCGCCGCAAAATACTTTATGCCCGATGTTGAATTTATCATTGACATCGGCGGTCAGGATATCAAATGCTTTAAGATACATAACGGTGCAATTGACAACATCTTTCTTAACGAGGCTTGTTCATCGGGCTGCGGAAGCTTTTTGCAGACCTTTGCAAACGCTCTCGGATATGAGATTGCCGACTTTGCAAAGCTCGGACTTTTTGCAAAGCGACCCGTTGACCTCGGTTCACGCTGTACCGTATTTATGAATTCAAGCGTTAAGCAGGCTCAGAAAGACGGCGCTACAATTGAAGATATCTCGGCAGGTCTTTCACTCAGCGTTGTAAAGAATGCCCTTTACAAGGTTATTCGTGCGTCAAGCCCCGACGAACTCGGCAAGCGTGTTGTAGTTCAGGGCGGTACTTTCCTGAACGATGCCGTTTTGCGTGCATTTGAACAGGAAATGGGCGTTGAAGTTGTCCGTCCTAACATTGCAGGACTTATGGGTGCTTACGGTGCGGCTCTTTACGCAAAGAAAAAGTCAAAGGGTGTTGGCAAGAGTACAATTACCGACAAAAAGGGACTTGATGAATTCGTTCACGAAATCAAGGTTGCAAACTGCGGTATGTGCAACAACAACTGCCGTCTTACAATAAATTCATTCGGCAAGGGCAGAAAGTTCATTGCAGGAAACCGTTGTGAAAGACCGATCACAAAGAAAGCTCCTGCAAACGATATGAATATGTATGCCTACAAGCTGAATCTCATTGATTCCTACAAGCCTGTTGAGGGCATAAGAGGTAAGCTTGGAATTCCTATGGCGCTCAATATGTACGAGCTTTATCCGTTCTGGTACAGATTCTTTACAGAGCTTAAATTTGAGGTGTTCCACTCACCGTATTCGACAAGAAAGCTTTATCAGAGAGGTCAGCAGACAATTCCGAGCGATACCGTTTGCTTTCCTGCAAAGCTTGTTCACGGTCACATTCAGACTCTTATTGATATGGGTGCAGAAACAATTTTCTACCCGTGTCTTTCCTATAACTTTGACGAGCATCTCGGTGACAATCATTACAACTGTCCTGTTGTAGCCTATTATCCCGAGGTTATAAAGAACAATATGAAGGACATTCGCAAGGTGCATTTTATCAAGGAATATTTTGGTATTCACCGTCCGAATGATTTTCCGAAAAAGGCTTACGAAAGGCTTTCTTTCCATTTTCCCGACATTACTCTCAATGAAATCAGAAATGCGGCAAAGCTTGCATATCAGGAGCAGGAAAATTACAGAAAAAAGGTTATTGACAAGGGCAATGAGATTATTGCCAAGGCTGAAAAAGAGGGCAAAAAGATTTTTGTTCTTGCAGGCAGACCATATCATATTGATCCCGAAATTAACCACGGAATCGACAGGCTTATCTCGGGCTTTGATGTTGCAATCGTCAGCGAGGATGTTATTTCCCCGAGAGTTGAACATTTCCGGACCCATGTTCTCAACCAGTGGACATACCACGCGAGACTTTATGCGGCGGCAAAATATGTTACAACAAGAAAGGACATGGAGCTTGTTCAGCTTGTATCCTTCGGCTGCGGTGTTGATGCGATTACAACCGATGAGGTAAGAGAAATTCTTGAAAGCAAAAATAAGATTTACACTCAGATTAAGATAGATGAAATTACAAACCTCGGAGCAGTTAAAATCCGAATCCGCAGTTTGCTTGCTGCACTTGAAAACGATTGATGAAAGGAAATTCTGTTATGGCAGAGTTGAAGTATGACAAAAAAACAGGTCGTTTGCTGTTTACAAAGCAGATGAAAAAGGAATATACAATCCTTATGCCCAATATGGCGCCTATTCATTTTAAAATACTTGAAAAGGTGTTCAACTACTATGGCTATAAGTCTGATTTGCTCAACACAACAGGTCCGGAGATTGCACAGACAGGTCTTAAATATGTTCACAACGACACCTGTTATCCGGCTTTGCTGGTTATCGGTCAGTTCATCAATGCTCTGCAAAGCGGAAAGTATGATGTTCACAAGGTTGCCCTGATGATTACTCAGACGGGCGGCGGATGTCGTGCCTCTAACTACATTTTCCTTTTGAGAAAGGCTCTCAAAAAAGCAGGCTTTGAGTTTGTTCCCGTAATTTCACTTTCGTTCGGTATGGAGCACAACAGCGGCTTTTCACTCACACTTCCTCTTATCCGCAGATTTGTCGGCGGTCTGGTTTACGGCGATCAGCTTATGCTTCTTTCAAACCAGACAAAGCCCTATGAAGTGAACAAGGGCGAAAGCATGGCGCTTGTTGATGAGTGGACGGATAAGATTTCCGATATGCTCATACAGGGCAAGGGCTACACTCTTGAAGAAATTGACGAAACCCTTGATAAAATTACAAAGTCATTCACAAAAATTGAGCTTAACAAAGTGCCGAAGGTTAAAGTCGGCATAGTTGGTGAGATTTATGTAAAATATTCCAAAATGGCTAACAACGGCCTTGAGGACTTTCTTGCAGAACAGGATTGCGAGGTTTGCGTACCCGGTCTTATGGGTTTTGCATCATTTAAGGTTGATAACCGTATTGAGGATTATAAGATGTTCGGAGGAAGCAGAGTTAAATACAAATTCTGTTCGATGCTTCTTAATTACCTCACAAAGCTTGAGGGACTTATGGTTGATGCCGCTGAAAAGTACGGCTTTGTTCCGCCACACAGATATGCTCACACAAAGGAGCTTGTAAAAGGTGTTATCGGCTACGGCAGTAAGATGGGCGAGGGCTGGCTTCTTACAGCCGAGATGATTGAGCTTGCCGATACAGGTTATGAGAATATCGTATGCACACAGCCTTTCGGTTGTCTGCCAAATCATATCAACGGCAAGGGCGCAATCAGAAAAATTAAAGAAATCAGACCGAATGCCAATATCGTTACCATCGACTATGATCCGGGTGCTCCGAAGGTAAACCAAGAGAACCGTATCAAGCTGATGCTTGCTGTCGGCAAAGAGGAACTCAAGAAAAAGCTTGAGGCTGAAAAAAATGCCGAAAAATCTGAATCGGCAGAATGAAGGCAGTTTAATTTCAATGCTTATGAGTCATCGCAGAATTGCGGTGGCTCTTTTTGTTTTGCGGTAATATCAGGAAGAAAAAACTAATACAATTTTACAGGGGTTTATATTATTAAAAAGGGAAAAATAAGTGTAAAAATCGGGGGATATTATGAAAAAACGACTTAAAGGCTTTTTTCAAGGGCTTGCACGGTGGCTGAATGTGCGTGAAATGCGACAGCACAAGGTCAAGGCAGGCGTTTATATAGTGATACGGCTCATACTCGCGTTATTGATTATCTCCGGCATATTAAACGGTAAATGGGAAAATGTCATGACCTGTGCGCTGACGCTCGGTCTGTTGACTCTGCCGTTGTTTGTTGACAGAAAATTGTCGGTGGCTTTGCCGAGTGTGCTTGAAATAATCGTTGTACTGTTTGTATTTGCGGCAAATGTTATGGGCGAACTCGGTGCGTTCTACGAGAAAATCCCGATATGGGATTCGATTCTTCATGCCGTGAACGGGTTTATCTGTGCAGGCGTCGGATTCGGCTTGACTGATATTCTCAACAGAAGTGAGCGGGTAAAATTGAGCCTTTCGCCTATGTTTGTATGCCTGTTTTCGTTCTGCTTTTCAATGACAGTCGGTGTTGTGTGGGAGTTTTTTGAGTTTGGTGCGGATATGCTTTTCGGAAAAGATATGCAAAAGGACACCGTGGTTACGGTGATACATTCGGGCTTGATTTCAGGCAAGCCGAATGTGATAATGCACATCAGAGATATAACTTCAACCGTTGTAAACGGTGAAAATCTCGGCGTCAACGGTTATCTTGACATCGGCTTGATTGACACAATGAAAGACCTGCTCGTGAATTTTGCGGGTGCAATAGTTTTTGACACCGTAGGCTGGTTCTGTCTAAAGGGCAGAAGCGCAGGATTTTTGCGGAATTTTATCCCAAGGAAGAAGTAGCGACGATCAGTGATCGCCAATCGGTTTGGTTGTAAAACCAAACCGAACAAACCGCAAGTCAATTTTGTGGTATTATTATCTGTTAAAGCAATCATATAATGTCGAACCAATTTTACAATTGGTTCGATTGGCGGTCAATGACCGCCGCTACGGGAATGCACATTATTTTCAGACAAACAAAAGGCAGTCACATTGCCGTGACTGCCCTCTTGCTTTTGGTGATATTCTTATTAAAATTACTTATCTTCCTGAAGTGTGATTTCAACCTCACCGTTGCCCGATGATGAGCTGTAATATTTAACCTTGATTTTGTCCCCCGGCTTGTGGGTTTCAAGAATCGCATAAACATCTGCAAAGCTTGTAATTGTTTCGCCGTCAACCTCTGTGATGATATCGCCTTCTTCAAGGCTTGTGCCGTCACACGGACCGCCCGATGCGATACTCTGAACATAAATGCCCTGCGGAATATTGTAATTTGATGCCTGATCGGAGGTTACCGCAATGCCCGAAATGCCGATTTTTACTCTGCCTTCAACATAGCCGTTCTTTACAAGTGTGTCAACAATGTTTTTTACTGTCTGTGACGGAATTGCAAAGCCCATACCTTCGTAAGTTTCGGAAACAATCTTTGAAGTTGTAATTCCGACAACCTGACCGTAGTAGTTTACAAGCGGACCGCCCGAGTTGCCCGGATTGATTGCGGCATCTGTCTGAATGTACTTTGTAAGGCTTGATGTTGAAAGTTTTCTGTCAAGTGCCGAAATAACACCCTTGGTTGTTGTGTTCTGATAGTCAAGACCGCCCGGATTGCCGACTACGATAATATCCTGACCTACCTCAAGCTGTGACGAATCGCCGAATGTTGCAGGAGTAAGTCCCTTTGCATCGTCCATTTTGAGAACTGCAATGTCGGTTCTTGAATCGTAGCCCACAACACCTGCCTTGTATACCTTGCCGTCAGATGTTACAACTCTGATTGCATAGGCTGTTTTGCTGTTGCCGATTACATGAGCGTTTGTGATAACATAGCCGTCCTGTGAGAAGATAATTCCGCTTCCTTGTGAAGATGCGGTTGTTGTGTCAGCCTGATCGGGTACATCGCCCGAGTAACAGAGAATGCCGACTACCGAGTCGGAAACCTTTTCGGACGCTTTTGCGGCTGTGTAGCTGTCGTTTGTTTTTGTGTCCTTCGGATTGCTTTCAAGCTTCATACCCGAATAGCTTTTGTTAGTTTTGTCGCTGTAGTCCGATTCATCGTGAGTTTTGCCCTGTGATGAGGTGTTAGGAAGGGTTTCAAACGGTGTTGTGCTGTCTTTGTTCGGAAGTCTGAACGAATTGCCCGAATCGCTTCGGTCGTTGTTTAAATCTTCTTTTATGCCAACCGAAAATCCGTATACCATCATACCGATAAAACCGATTGCAAGAAGCGAACAGAGAACGATAATCAATGCAACTATTCCGCCGTTTGTTTTCTTTTGTGGGTACTGTGCGTACATCTGCGGATTGTACTGCGAATTATATTGATTATATGTACTGTTGTTGCCATAAGGCGGCTGTCCGTACATGTTCTGCTGATACGGCGGTACATTCTGATTGTATCCTGTGTTGTTCTGATACTGACCGTACTGCTGACTGTTCTGATTATACTGCGGATTCTGTCCGCTGTAGGGATACTGACCGTAACCGTACTGCCACGGCTGAGTAGAGGGATTTTGATTCTGCTGATACGGCGGAACGTTTTCAGTCGGATTTGCATTGTTTGCCACATTTTGATTGTTGTTGCCGAAAATATAATCACCGTACGGTGTGTTGCCGTTCTGCGGCTGAACATTCTGAGTCTGTTCTTCCTGTGTTTCGGGTTCGGAAACGGGACTTGTCTGTTCCGTGTTCATACTATTGTTTTGTACGGGCTTTTCGGTGAACGGCTTCTGCGGTTCAAACCCTCCCATATTGTTGTTGTCAAAATTGTCCATAAAAGTTACTCCTACATTTATTTGTTACCGTGGGGTACAAGCCTTGTTTGCAATAAAATATTTGTCATTACTTGCGGTCGCAAGACTGCCCCTACGGGATAGCTTACAAAAAATATACCATACAACGCTCGACCAAAATCAAGCATTGTGATTTACATTTATATTATACCTTTTCACAAAATCAAAATCAACCTTGTTGTGTTACGGAAGTGTGAGTTTATTTTGAAAGTTTAGTGATAATTGACTAAAACAGGACAAAATGAAAATTTTTTCGACTAATTGTTAAAATTTTCACTAAATCTTCTTTTTAGGTCTTTATATTTTCAAAAATATATTGTATAATAAACTTAAATCGGCAGGTGGGGACGCTTGTCTGCTGAAATTTTTTACAAAAGGAAGATTAAAATGCCATTAGTAAACGCTAAAGAAATGCTTACAAAAGCAAAGGCAGGCCACTATGCAGTAGGTCAGTTCAACATCAACAACCTTGAATGGACAAAATCAATTCTTTTAACAGCACAGGAACTCAACTCACCTGTTATCCTCGGTGTATCTGAGGGTGCCGGTAAATATATGTGCGGCTACAAAACAATCGTTGGTATGGTAAACGGTATGCTCGAGGAACTCAACATCACAGTTCCTGTTGCTCTCCACCTTGACCACGGTTCATACGAAGGCGCTAAGAAGTGCATCGAAGCCGGTTTCAGCTCAATTATGTTCGACGGTTCACACTATCCGATCGAGGAAAACATTGAAAAGACAAAGGAACTCGTTGCAACCTGCAACAAGCTCGGTCTTTCACTTGAGGCTGAGGTTGGTTCAATCGGCGGCGAGGAAGACGGCGTAATCGGTATGGGCGAATGCGCAGATCCTAAGGAATGCAAAATGGTTGCAGACCTCGGCGTAACAATGCTCGCAGCAGGTATCGGTAACATTCACGGTAAGTATCCTGCAAACTGGAAGGGTCTCAGCTTTGAAACTCTTGACGCTATCCAGCAGCTTACAGGCGAGATGCCGCTCGTTCTCCACGGCGGTACAGGTATCCCTGCCGACATGATCAAGAAGGCTATCTCACTCGGCGTTTCAAAGATCAATGTTAACACAGAGTGCCAGCTTGCATTTGCAGCAGCTACAAGAAAGTACATTGAAGAGGGCAAGGATCTCGAAGGCAAGGGCTTTGACCCAAGAAAGCTCCTCGCTCCCGGCGCAGAGGCTATCAAGGCTACTGTTAAGGAAAAGATGGAACTCTTCGGTTCAGTTAACAAGGCTTAATTTTAAGCACGCAAAACTTAATCTATTGCAAAAATTTCAGGGACAGCGTTATCTGCTGTCCCTGTTTTATGTTTAATTTTAGCTTTATTTGCTTACAACCGAAATTCTTTCGCCGATGTGATTGCCGTTTGCAATTTCGTCAACAAAAGCGATTGCATAGTCAGCATAGCTGATAACGCTTTCGCCCTTTGAGTTGAGAACAAGTTCTTCACCGCCGAGTGTGTACTCGCCTGTTCTTTCGCCGTCAGCCTGAAAATCTCCGGCAGGGCTTACATATGTCCACTTAACATCGTTTCTCTTGCGAAGTCCGTCAAGAAGAACCTGATGTGCGGCTGCAAGGGGCTTGAATGCATCGGGAAAATCTTTGCCGTCTGCAACTCTGATTGTGTGTTCGGGGTTCACATAAAGAGTGCCCGCACCGCCGACAATAACAAGTCTTGTGTCTGTGCCTGCAAGAAGATTGCAAAGGTGCTCGCCTGCTTTCGGAATAACGGGAATAGTTTCTGCTGTCCAACCGCCGCAAGCGTCAACTACAACATCGCAGCCGTTTAAATCTTCCTTTGTAATGTCGAACAAATCTTTGGCTACTGCATTTTTGGCTGCCGACTTGTTTTCGCCTCTTACAAAAGCCGTAACATCAAAGCCTCTGTTTACTGCCTCTTTTGTGATGAGCTGTCCTGCTTTACCGTTTGCACATACTACTGCTATTTTCATAACTGTACCTCCTGAAAATTGTGTTGAAAAGTTTTTGTTTTGAATAATTTTGAATATGGAAAATGTGAATCGATTCGTTGTAACCTTATTGATTACAACGATATTATATATCTGTCTTGTTGTAATGTCAATAGTTACAACGAAATTTTTTTAAAAATTTTTTCAGGAGTTTTTTGCAACAAAAAAGCATCGGATTTTCCTCCGATGCCGTAATTATTTCTGTATCAACTTTTGAATATCGCTTTCAATATCTGCAAGGGTGATTTTTTTCAGTTCGTTTTCCATTGCCTGCTGAACCTTGTCAAGCCTGTTGTCAAGAACGGTGTGAATGTTTCTGCCGACAGGACATTTTGGATTTGGATTTTCGTGAAAATGAAAAAGCTCGCCGTTTTCAACGCATTCAACCGCCTTGTAGATATCAAGAAATGTAATTTTGTCAAGCGGTTTTGAAAGGTCTGCACCGCCCGAACCCCTTGCAACCTCAACAATTCCTGCCGACTTGAGCTGACCGAGAATTTTGCGGACGATAACAGGGTTGACATTCGTACTGCCTGCAAGAAAATCACTCGTTACCTTGTATTCATTTTTAAAGGTTTCAATACAGGCGATAATGTGAATTGCCAGAGTAAATCTGCTCGAAATCTGCATATATAAAGCTCCTTTGGTTTGTTTGGTCTGATAATTATTATATGATAAGTTGGTTGTAAAGTCAATTGTTACATCAAAACGGATTGTAATTGTCACTTTAAAATATAAATCGGGTTGACAAATGCGGCAATCGGTACTATAATAATTGTCAACCGATAAAATAATTTGGTTGACAATCTGCAAAACAAAAGAATCGGTTTTGCAAAGGAGAGGTAATTTTATGACAGAAGCAAAAACAAACAGTAAATCAAAAAGTAATGTATTAAGCCTTGTGTATATGGCGATGTTCGTCGCAATCATCACAGTGTGCGCACAGATTCAGATTCCGATGACAGTTCCGTTCACACTTCAGACTCTCGGCATCTTTATGGCGGCGGCTATGCTCGGCTGGAAAAGAGGACTCATCAGCGTTGCGGTTTATGTTCTCCTCGGTGCAATCGGTGTTCCCGTGTTTGCAGGATTCTCAGGCGGAATCGGTGTTCTCGGCGGTCCGACAGGCGGTTATATCATCGGTTTCCTTTTTACGGCGCTTATCGTTGGACTTATGACTGATTTTCTCGGCAGAAAGCTTTGGGTACTTGCGGTTTCAATGGTTGCAGGTCTTGCAGTATGCTATCTTTTCGGTACAATCTGGTTTATGATTTCAATGCATACAGACTTTGTTGCCGCACTTCTCACCTGCGTTGTTCCGTTCCTTCTTGCAGATGCCGCAAAGATTGTTGTTGCAACAGTTTTGGTAAATCGTCTTGACAAAATCGTTAAGCTTTAAGTTCAGACCGCATCACAGCCTTTGTGTGCAGTTTTTTGAAGGCAAGGGCTACAGCGATGAATTTGTCTGCGGAATGGCAAAAATAGTGGCAGTTCTTGAAAATAACAACGCAAACCTTACGCTTACGGGCGGTTGTGACGAAATTTGTTCATCGTGTCCGAACCGTGACAACGGCAGCTGCGATGTTACGGGCAAGGCGTCATGCTATGACAAAAGGTGTCTTGATTTACTCGGAATGAAAATCGGCGATACTGCCGATTGGAAAGAGCTTTCGAGAATTGCAAGAGAAAATATAATTTTAAAAGACAGGCTTTCGCAGGTGTGCGGTGACTGCAAATGGTCGCATATATGCCGTGATAAAGCCGATAAAATGAAAAGTCTTCATTAATCCTCATAGATATATCATGATAAAAGGCCTCTCAGTTTTGAGAGGTCTTTTGCGTTAATTGACTTTATTTTTGTCAATAGGAATATTATGTTCATTACAAAAATCTATGTATGCTTGTTCAAGTAATTTAAAGTCACAGCTGTTATGAACAAGTCTATCGTTTACTTTGTTTGTGATACGGTAGTAGGTGTTTTGTGCTTGCTTTTTAATTTTATCTCTATATTTGTTACAAAAAGCAAGTTCTTTTCTGATTCTTTCTCTTCGTGTGTTGTTGGTAATTCCGTTGATATTCAACATATTGATGCACTTATGTGGAATAGGTAACATATAGGCAAATCTTAATGTTGCATACTCATTACAGTATTTATCGTTTTTTGGTTTGATTTGTATATCGTCCTGTCTATTGTGTTGTTTTGATGATATAGGTACAAAGTAGTCAATTCTGTTAATGTTGAGAACTGTCCCATAGAAAAACTTGTTGTTACCGCTTCTATAATTAACATTAGGTACTCTTGTAAATCCACGGACTGAAGTTTCGTATTGTTTAAGATAATCAATGTATTCCAAGTCTACATTGTAAAATGCGATTTTCATATTCTACCTCATTAAAAATAAAAGCGGGCAAAGAGTACCCGCTTTTTGATTACTTTTACACTCGCACTTTTACAAGCGGCGAAACGCTCAACGATAAAAACACTCGCACTTTAAACAAGTGGCGAAACACTCAACGATAAAAACACTCGCTCTTTAAACAAGTGGCGAAACACTCAACGATAAGATGAGTAATCAAACATCTATCACAATTATTATATGCTATAAAATTAAAAAAATCAAGGTGTTATCCAAAATTAAAATAATAAAACTTTGCCGATATTTTAAGCAAATTTTGATAAAAAATACTTTATTGAGTAATATTGTTTTTTGTTTTGCTCCTTATTTCAGACGAGCGAACACGGTTCGCCACTAAAAAAACAATGCACAACTTTTATTATATCAGAATATATGAGTATAAAGATAAAATTTCATCAAGGCGGGCGGATAATATCCGCCCCTACGCCCCAATTTGTGCGAACGGTTGAAATGCTACGCTCAGGCGTAATATGTTTTGGCATTGCACAAACTGTCTTTACGAATTGACTGCCGAGGCACTCGGCTGAAAAAAACTATCTTAATATAGAAAGTCACGCTCGGGCATTTTTAGTTTTCTATTGTACAAACTATCTTCACGAATTGGCTGCCGTGACACACGGCTATTGACTTTTGGAGGAAATTGGATTATTATTTAAACTGTATAACTTTAAGTATGCTTATTTTTAGGACAGATGATTTGTGAAGGAGTTGAAAAAAGTGCCGGATCTTTCGATAATTTTCGATATGGGTGTTGTTGCACTGCGTTTTCTTATGCCTGTTTATGCAATAATAATTGTGTACCAGTGCTTTGCCGCAATGTGCCGTCGCCGCCGTCCCGAAACTCCTTTGATTTCACTTTTGAACCCTGCAACGGGTGAGATGCTCCCCGTGCTTTTCTGGGAAAATTCAATCGGCAGAAGTAAAAGCAGTGATGTAACCGTTGATGACCCGACAGTTTCAAGAAATCATTGTGTACTCCTTCGCCGTAAAGACGGTTGGTATGTAAGCGATACCGACTCAAAGAGCGGCACAATGCTCAACGGCAAAAGAACAAGAGGCAGAGCAAAGGTGCTGATTGACGATACAATAACAATAGGCGGTACAAGCCTTATAGTAAAAAGAGGCGAGGAGTTCCAACAGCCGTTGCAGTCAAGCTGGTTTTTCTCAAAGGTCAGCGATAAGCCTGCAATGAAATCGTGGAAGCTTATGCTTCTTATTACATTTTTTCACTTCTTTATGTGCGTTCAGGCAATGTTCTGGAATGACGGCACAAATACAATGGCTCCGCTCGTGCTGTTCGGCGCTCTTGCGGCTGTTGAATGGGGATTCTTCTTTATCTCCTATTTTGTAATCCGCAGAGTAAATTTCGAGCTTGAATCGCTTGCCCTGTTTTTGACGGGCATAGGCGTAATGATGCTTATCAGACAGTCGGAACGCTCGGCTTATGTTCAGCTTGTTGCCGCAGCAGTAGGTATGATTATCTTCTGCATAATCATCAAGCTGATTGAAGATCCCGATAAGGTAAATAAACTCAGACTTCCGGCAATGATTTGTGCGGTCGGTCTTTTGGGTGTAACAATTGTTTTCGGTAAGATTACAAACGGCGCCGCCAACTGGATTTATATCGGCTCGTTTTCATTTCAGCCATCAGAGCTTGCAAAGATTATCTTCATCTTTATCGGTGCAAGCTCGCTTGATGTGTTGATGACAAAGAAGAACCTGCTTGAGTACATTATCTTCTCGGCAGTATGCGTCGGACTTTTGGCTCTTATGGGCGACTTCGGTACTGCGCTCATCTTCTTTGTAACATTTTTGCTCACAGCGTTTATGCGCTCGGGCGATTTCAAGACGATTATTCTTGCTGTTGCCGCCGCAATTTTCGGCATAACCTTTGTCCTCAAGTTTAAACCGTATGTTGCCGACCGTTTTTCGGGCTGGCGTCATGTGTGGGAACATACTCAGGACAACCTCGGTTATCAGCAGGCAAGAGTTCTCACATATATGGCAAGCGGCGGACTTTTCGGCGTAGGTATCGGCAACGGTTTTTTAAAGCAGGTTGCCGCATCCGAAAGTGACCTTGTTTTCGGACTTGTTTCGGAAGAAATGGGAGTTATCGTTGCGTTCACACTTGCCGTGGCAGTAGGTGCAATGTTTATTTATGCAAGGGCAATTACAACCCGCAGCAGAAGTACCTTTTATTCAATTTCAGCGTGCTGTGCGGCAGGACTTTTTGTCGTTCAGCTTTCTCTCAATGTTTTCGGTGCAACCGATGTACTTCCGCTCACAGGCGTAACATTTCCGTTTGTGTCTGCCGGCGGTTCAAGTATTATGTCTTGTTGGGGACTTATTGCATTCATCAAAGCCGCAGACGAGAGAACTTATTCGGTAAAAAGATGATTTTAAATTGAAAGTTGAAAATAAAATTCCAAGTTCGTTTTGACATTGCTGTCAAAACGATTGGCGGTCACTGACCGCCGCTGCATTTCTCTATTCACTTGTTATTACAGGGTGGTGTAAGGTTTGAAAAAAATACTTCGCAGAAGTACACTTATATATATAGTTGCGCTTGCGTTTATCGGCGGACTCGGCTATCTTGCCTTTGAGCTTGTAACAGGGGCAGACGATTGGGTCGATCAGGCATATAATGCGCATATAGCAGGTGACGGCGGCCTTGCACAGGCAGGAGCGATTTATGACCGCAACGGCACGGCTCTTGCACAGACGGTTGACGGTAAAAGAGTTTATAACGAAAGCGAGAGCGTAAGAAAATCTCTGCTTCATGTTGTCGGTGATGACAGCCTTAACATTTCAACGGCTGTTCAAAGTATGTATCGTTCTCAGCTGATAGGCTATAACCTTGTTTTCGGACTTAATATGCCCGAATCACTGCGTGCCTCTCACGATATAAAGCTGACAGTCGATTCCGCAACCTGTGCGGCGGCTTATGATGTGCTTGCATCTTATAACAAAAAAGGTGCCTGTGTAATATATAACTACAGAACAGGCGAGGTTATCTGCTCGGTAAGCACCATGGCTTACGATCCGCAGGCTCCTCCCGAAATTACCGAGGACAACGAAAGCGAATACGAGGGCGTTTACCTTGATAATGTGCTTTCGTCAACCTTTACTCCGGGTTCAATCTTCAAAATCGTTACATCTGCGGCGGCAATCGAAAATATTCCCGACCTTTATGACCGCACTTGGGTTTGTAACGGAAGTGAGAACATAGGCGGAAGTGAAGTTACCTGTACGGAAACTCACGGAACGCTGACATATAAAGAGGCAATGGCACATTCCTGCAATATTGTTTTTGCAAAGCTTGCCGTTGAACTCGGAAGTGACACAATGACAAAAACTGCCGAGAAAATCGGCATTAACAGCTCCTTTGATGTTGACGGAATTAAAACCGCAAAAGGTTCATATGATGTCAGCAACGCCAATGAAAACCAGCTTGGCTGGTCGGGTGTAGGTCAGTATAATGACAAGGTAAACCCGATGCAGATGGCAATTATCTGCGGCGCAATCGCAAACGGCGGTAAGGCTACAAACCCTACCCTTATCAAAGATGAGTCCATACTCTCCGCACTCGGCATAAACTACAAGAGCAGCGGACAGGAGCTTTTTTCATCCGATACGGCGGCAAAGCTTGACGATGTTATGAGATACACCGTTTCGGATTACTACGGCGACAACCTTTTCGGCGGACTTACAGTCTGTGCCAAAACAGGTACGGGTGAAGTCGGCGATGATAAGAACCCTAACGGCTGGATGGTCGGCTACTCAAAAGATGAGGACTGCCCTCTTGCATTTGCCTGTGTTGTACAGGATTCGGGTTTCGGTTTCCAATATGCCGGTCCCGTGGTTGAGGCCGCAATGATTCAGGCTGCAAAAAGCCTTGGAGCGTCTGCGGTGCAGTAAATTAAAATTATATTATTGAAAATACAGTTTGACCGATTTTTTCGGTACATTGAAAGGAAGAACCCTGATGAATTTTTTAAAAGCTATGTTCGGCAACTACAGCAAGCGTGAAGTTAAGCGTGTGCAGCCAATCTGTGACAAGGTGCTTGCACTCGAAGATAAATATGCGGCTATGAGCGAAAGCGAACTCAAAAATCAGACTGCAATTCTTAAAGAAAGACTTGCCAACGGCGAAACAACAGACGATATTCTCCCCGAAGCATTTGCAACCTGTCGTGAGGCAGGCTGGAGAGTGCTTGGTATGAAGCACTTCCCCGTTCAGATTATCGGCGGTATCGTTCTTCACCAGGGCAGAATTGCCGAGATGAAAACAGGTGAAGGTAAAACCTTGGTTGCTACCCTCCCTGCATATCTCAACGCTCTTACGGGCGAAGGTGTTCACATTGTAACAGTCAACGATTACCTTGCGCGCCGTGACTCGGAGTGGATGGGCAAGCTTTACAGATACCTCGGTCTTTCGGTCGGCCTTATCTGCCATGACCTTGACAATGACGGCAGAAAAAAGGCTTATGCCGCAGATATTACATACGGAACAAACAACGAACTCGGTTTTGACTACCTCCGTGACAACATGGTAGTTTACAAGGAAAACAAGGTTCAGCGCCCGCACGCATTTGCAATTGTCGATGAGGTTGACTCAATCCTCATTGATGAGGCGAGAACTCCTCTTATTATTTCGGGTAAGGGCGACAAGTCAACAGACCTTTACGCAAAGGCTGACGCTCTTGCAAAAACTCTTAAGGTTCAGCGTTTTGCAGAGCTTGACGCAAAAGAGGATATGGAGGAATATTACAAGGAAAACGACATTGATTATGTTGTTGATGAAAAGCAGAAAACGGCAACCCTCACACAGAGCGGTGTTAAGAAAGCCGAAGAATTTTTCGGTATTGAAAACCTCACAGATCCCGATAACCTTACAATTCAGCACCATGTAAATCAGGCTATCAAGGCTAACGGAGTTATGAAGCTCGATGTTGACTATGTCGTTAAGGACGGCGAAGTTATCATTGTTGACGAATTTACAGGTCGTCTTATGTACGGCCGTCGTTTTAACGAAGGTCTTCATCAGGCCATTGAGGCTAAAGAGGGCGTAAAGGTTCAGAGCGAAAGCAAGACTCTTGCTACAATCACATTCCAGAACTACTTCCGTCTTTACAAAAAGCTTTCGGGTATGACAGGTACTGCTCAGACAGAGTCGGAAGAATTCCAGGAAATCTACAAGCTTGATGTTGTTGAAATTCCTACAAACAAGCCTGTTTTAAGAAAAGACCTCCCCGATTCGGTTTATAAGACAGAAAACGGCAAGTTCCACGCTGTTATTGATGCAATTGTTGAGGCTCACGAAAAGGGACAGCCTGTCCTTGTCGGTACAATTTCAATTGAGAAGTCGGAGCTTCTTTCAAAAATGCTCAAAAAGAGAGGTATTAAGCACAATGTCCTCAATGCAAAACAGCATGAAAAAGAGGCTGAAATTGTTGCTCAGGCAGGTAAACTCGGTGCGGTAACAATCGCAACCAACATGGCAGGCCGTGGTACCGATATCATCCTCGGCGGTAACGCAGAGTATATGGCAAAAGCCGCAATGCGTAAGCAGGGCTTTACAGAGGAGCTTATCGAAGAAGCTACGGGTTATGCAGAAACCGATGATGAAGAAATCATCAATGCAAGAAATACATTCAGAGAACTGAATGATAAGTATAAGGAAGAAATTAAGGGCGAGGCTGAAAAGGTAAGAGAGGCCGGCGGTCTTTACATTATGGGTACGGAAAGACACGAGTCACGCCGAATTGATAACCAGCTCCGTGGTCGTGCAGGTCGTCAGGGCGACCCGGGTGTCAGCCGTTTCTTCCTCTCAACCGAGGATGACCTTATGCGTCTGTTCGGCGGCGACAGAATGAAGATGATGATGGAGCGTATGAATGTTGCCGAAGATATGCCTATTGAGAATAAAATGCTCACAAGTATTATCGAGGGCTCACAGGAAAAGGTTGAGCTTCGTAACTTCGGCATTCGTAAGGATGTCCTCCAGTACGATGATGTTATGAACAAACAGCGTGAAATCATCTACGGTCAGCGTGATCAGGTTCTTAACGGTGAGGATCTCCACGAAACAATCCTCAAAATGATTGAGGATACAATCGCAACTTCAATTAAGCAGTACCTCCCCGAAGGTCCTGCAGAGCATTGGAACTTCCAGAGTCTTAAGGATTACTATGCAGGCTGGCTTATCAGAGATGATTCTAAGTACGATTTCAGCCTTGAGGATCTTGAAGATATGGAACCCGAAGAGATTCAGAAGATGCTCGTTGATGATGCTCTCGAAATCTACAAGGAAAACGAAGAACTTCTTCCCGAGGAAACAATCCGTGAGATGGAGCGTGTTTACCTCCTCAAGAATGTTGATACACATTGGATGGATCACATCGACAATATGGATCAGCTCAAGAGCGGTATCAGACTTCGTTCATACGGTCAGCACGATCCTGTTGTTGAGTACAGAGTTGAAGGCTTCGATATGTTTGATGAGATGATTGAAAGCATTCGTGAAGATACTGTCAAGATGATGCTCATTATGCCAAAGCGTGTTTATGAGATTCAGAAAAGACAGGACGCAATTGCAGCGGCAAAGAGAGCGGCTCAGAGGGCTGCCGCAGCGGCACAGTCTGCAGCCGATGATGAAGGAACTGTTGAACAGTCAGACGCTGTAAAGCAGGCACTCCACCGTGAGCAGATTGCCCGTCCTACAGAAACCTCGGCTGACGGCACAGACACAGCCAACAAAACTATCCGTAAGGGCAAGAAAATCGGCAGAAACGATCCCTGTCCGTGCGGCAGCGGTAAAAAGTACAAGAAGTGCTGTGGCAGAGATCTTTAATATGTCTGCATAAAGCGGTTTGTATAATTGCGGTTTTAAGTGAATTACATTTTAAGGGGCAGAGAGCAATACTCTGCCCCTTTATTTATGCCGAATTTTGAAGACATTCGGTGATTAATTTTATCGGATATAGAAATTGATTATAAAAATATATCTGAAAATTTCTGTAAAATATAGGTTTTGGGGCTTTTTATGCTTAAAAGCAACAATCGCAAAAAAATACATATCTCTACGCATATAGCTTGGCGCAAATTTGCATAAAAATTTTTGGTATTTTCGAAAAAAGAATTAAAAATCAACAAATTCAGTGCTGAAATTGACTTTTTAATTGCCTGTTAAGATTGCATGATGGGTATAATTTATCTTAAACACAAAAAATGGCGATAAATAAGTAATAAAATCACATTATGGCAAAAAATATAAAACCGTGTTCGTAGATGTGCAAAATAGCCAAAAGTATTACCTGAAGTTTGGTTATATTGCCTCTACAAAAGCGCAATAAAATATTATATAATTGTATGCAAATCAAAAAGAAGAACAAATTCAAAAATTTGCGTTTCATAATTAGTTGGCAGATATATTGGACTGTTCTGTACAGACCTGTTTAATTGTACTTTGACTGCCAAAACAAAGTAATCGGCAATGAAGGAGAAGAAAAAATTATGAAGTTAGGTAAAAAGCTTTGCAAAACCCTTAGAAAAAGCTTTTCCATTGTACTTGCATTCACAATGATGTTATCAGTGTGTGCAGTGTCGGGTATGAATTTAGGAAAGGTTGCTGCTGCCGAAAGCAAAACCCTGTACTATATGAATACCAACGGTTGGGGAAGTGTGTATGCTTATACATGGACTTCGTCCACTAAGTACTCAGGCAATTGGCCCGGTACCGCTATGGACAAGGTGCAGAATGTTAAGCATAATGTCTATAAGATAACAGTTGACGCAAATGCAGAGAACATTATCTTTAGTGACGGCAACGGTGCCCAAATAGGTGATATTACAATTCCTTCATCTTCGAATATGATTTATAACAACGGTACTTGGAGCGAATACAGCGAAACCGTTGTTGAAGATAACTTTGAATATGACGCAAAGATTGACAGCAGTTTTCCTGACAGTATGTACCTTGCTTCGTGTTCGTATTATGATTATCTCGATGATCAGGAACTCAGCACTCAGTGGGGCAATGTAGAAACAGCCGGTAACTCCGCAACATGGTATCCGTTTGATAATTTTAACAGCTATCTCAGTCAGTATTATGAGGATAACAATGTAAAGAAACCTCTTTACTACGGCAACTTCAATACAGGTACTGAATCTGAAACAGGCAGAAAAGATACATATGATGCAAAGAAGGGCAGTCTGTACGGTTATGATGCCGCACCGAATAACTCAAAGGCAGTTTGGCATGACAGTAATACAGCCGATGTCAATGTAAATAATACAAACGAACTGGCAAAGTCTGCCGAACCGAAGTCATGGTCGTGGTCGTATCAGGGTGTTGTTTCAAGAAACCTTGGCAGTGACGGCAGCTTGATGATGATGAAGAACGGTAACAGCGGTACAGTGGCTGCACCGTTCTTTAGTGACAGCTTTCTTTCAAAAACAGGTTCAGGTCAGAACAGCTCGTATGGTAAGAAAGTCAATGCGGCTCTTCCGTTTACATATGACAGTAATACTAAAAAGTACAGCTATCAGTCAAGTACAGTAAGTTCTCATGCAAATCCTGTAAACAGCATTTATCTTAAAAACGCAAACACAGGCTCAAGCACAAACAACTTAAACGGTGTTACAAGTGACTCACTTACACTTATGTATGGCGGCAGTGATACTTCAAAGGCTATTCATGACGGTAAGCTGTGGTTTAACTCAGGCAAAAGCGGTTACGGCTTCTTCCCTTTTAACAACAACACAATCAACCACACAGGTGAAGATGTAAGAAATGACCTTAACTACGGTTTTGGTATGGCATTGTCAGTTGACTTTACTGTTCCCGAAGGCGGTAAGATTGACGATCAGGAGGTAACATTCACATTCACAGGTGACGATGATGTGTGGATTTACATTGACGGCAAACTTGTTGTTGACCTTGGCGGTGACCATAAGGACGCATCATGTACACTTAACTTTGCAAAGAATTCAACAACATATGCAACAGGTCTTAACTCAAAATCAGTCACAAGTGCATCAAGTGTTTACTCACTTTCAGATGTAATGAATGGCAGTACAAAGAATACTGTTCACAAACTCCAGATGTTCTATATGGAGCGTGGTCTTATTGAGTCAAACCTTCAGGTTGAGTTCTCGTTCACTCCTGTTGATAACAAACTTACAACAACAAAGACTGTAAACACAGTTAATGTGAACGATGGTATCAAAGATGCAGTTTCAGCAGCTGACACTTTCACATTTACTAATGTTAACAACGGCACTGCAAACAGCGGTAATTCTGCTCTCAGCTATAAAGAATATCTTTACACAGATAAAACCGGTTCAACATCTTCTAAAACTTCAGACGCTAACGGTTCCTATGCAATGAAGGACGGCAACAGTTCTTCATTCACAAACATTACCAATGTAGGCAACTGGCTGACAGTTTCCGAGAATATGGCTAATTCATTTATAAAGTACTCATCATCAACATATTCGGTAACAGATGTTAAGAACGGAATTCAGAAAGCAAACGGAAGCGGTACGTCGGCAAACTTCCTCTTCAAGAATGAAGTAAACGAAAAACACGCAACAGACTATAAAGTGGATTTTGTAAACACTCCTAAGCTTGCAGACCTTAATGTAACAAAGGCAGCTTTTGACAAAGACGGCAATCCTATTACAAATGAAAAATATAACTTTACTGTATACCTTTCATTTGACGGTGGAAAAACTTATAAGCAATATCCGCTTGAATATACAATAGGTTCAACAGAGTATGTTGCAAGTAACGGCACATTTGCTCTCAAGGGCGGAGAAACAGCAGTGTTCCCAAATATCCCTGTCGGTACAAAGTATAAGATTGTTGAGGAAGCAAACTCAGATTACACAGTAACTTCGACAGGCGAAACAGGAAAAGTTAATGATTCGGGTGCTGTTGCAAGATTTGTAAACAGAGAAATTGATAAATCAAATGCTCATGTAACACTCAGTGCGGCAAAGACGCTTGACGGCGAAATACCTGATGTCAACACATTTGAGTTTACACTTACAGAAATGAAGAAGAGCGGTTCTGCTTTTACAGAGTCAAAACTCTTGCAGACAAAGAACAACTTCGGCGATAAAATCACATTTGATGCACTCGAGTATGAGTACAGAGGAGTTGACACTCCTACAACAACTCAGCCGGTAACAGATCAGCCTACAGTTGCTCCGACAACTGCAAAGCCAACTGTTCAGCCGACAACAGCAGCTCCGACCACAACCCCTGTAAATCAGAACACAGTTTACTTGAAACCAAATTCAAATTGGATAACAGATAGTGCAAGATTTGCAATTTATTTCTTTAATGATTCTACAAGTCCAAAGCAGGAGCAATGGGTATCAATGACAGATGATGACGGCGACGGCTATTATCAGGCTGAAATTCCGTCAGGTACTTGGAAAGGTCTTATATTCTGCAGAATGGATCCGACCAACTTAACAAACGGCTGGGATACAAAATGGAATCAGACAAATGACCTCGATATTCCTTCAGCAACAGATACAAACAGATGCTATACAATTGCCGACGGTGCATGGGATAAGGGAGGCGGCTCGTGGGGAGCGGCTCCGTTAACCACAAGGTCTTTGGCAAAGGCAAAGGCACAGGCTGCCGAGCCTGTTGAGGCAAACGGCGGTGCAAGTGTTAATGCAAGTGCTACAGTAGATAAGTTCTACTATCAGATTGCTGAGAAAAATCTCGGCGGTGATACATATACTTTTGATACTGCAAAGTATTATGCTGTAGTTTCAGTTGACAGAACAACTGCTCCAAACACAGCAAGCGTCAAATATTATTCTACAGCACAGGATGCAGTCAGCGAAACAAACGAAATTGCAAATCCTGCGGATAATGTAAAATTTGTCAACTACCACAAGGGTTCTATTGAAATTTCAAAGGCAGGCTCAGACGGTACAACATTCAAGAATATGGCAGGTCAGGTTGAGTTTTCACTCTACAAGCTCAACACACCGACTGATGAGTTGACTGCCGATAATCTTGTTGAGGCAAAGACAATTGACAACAACGGTATTGTGAAGTTTGAAAATCTTCGTATTTTCAAAGGACAGGATACAGATGATACAAGCGAACATCAGCTTTACTGCTTTGTTGAAACAAAGGCAGCACCGGGTTATAACCTGAGTACGGAAAAGCACTTCTTTACTGTTCCGTATGCACGGCAGTGTGAATCAGGCGAAGAGGCTGAATTTGCAATCGGCGGTGTCGGATTCAAGTATCTTCCCGACAGCGACGGCAAGATGATTTATCATATCAAGGCAGGCACAGTAAACAACTATCCGCTTACAATGCCACAGGCAAGCGGTGCGGGTATGAACGGTTTTGTAATCGGCGGTATTGCTGTTGTGGGCATTGCAGGCACATTGCTTATGAGCTATACAATCTATGACAGAATCAGCCGTAAAAAACGCAGAACAAGATACAGAAAATAAACTCACTATCAAAGACAATGATTTAAAATCATTTGTTTCTTTCATAGAAAACCTCTTTGACTGCTACGGACACCGTTATTAGCCGGTGTCCGCCATGCAGCCACCTCAACTTTGTTTAACCATTCGGTTAGAATATAATTACATATATTAAATCAAACACAAAGGAGAAAGTTAAAATGAAAACTACAAAGAAAATCTTTGCAGCTGTTCTTGCAGTAATGATGATCGCTCTCATGATTCCATTCTCAGCAAGTGCAGCAGAAAGCTATACTTATAACGCATTTATCAAGGGCAAGAACGGCTTTAAAGTAAATGTTTATAAGGTAGCAAAAATTAACACAACAACAGGCGAATATACTGACATTAAGGGCGGCGACGCTGTTAAAACAGCTCTTACAACTTGGAATAGTGCAAAGGGTAATGACGGTGAGGCTCTTCTCGCTGCTTGTGAAAGTGCAACATTTACAGATGCAGACAGCAAGGGTAACCATGAATTTACTTCTGACGAAGATGTTTACAACTTCGGTACAAATGATGCAGGTGTTTACTATGTTAAGGTTACAGGCCAGCCTGCTGAAACAAGCGTAAGGGAAAAGGGCGGTGCTCTCTTTGCTCTTCCTGAGGGCACAAAGACAACTCAGGGTTCAGCAGAAGCTCCAATCGAACTCAAGATTAACATAGGTCAAGTTAAAGTTTCTAAGGAAATCGTTGGTGGCGACATCGATTCTAAGCACACAACTGCTTCTGCAGGCGACACTGTAACATTTAAGCTCACAGCTTCAGTTACAGGTTCTAAGGAAGTTCCGCTTACCGAGTATACAATCCACGATAACCTTTCAGATAGCTTTGACACTCCTGCTGTAACAGAAGTTATGGTTGGCAACACTAAACTTTCAACTTCAGATTACACAGTAGATGCTTCATCACAGTCAGATATTAAGATTTCTCTTACATCAGCTTATCTTGCTAATGCTGAAAAAGCTGAAGGTGAAGAAGGCAGTAATAACTTCTATGCAAGTTCAAATGTTACTGTAACACTTACAGCAATTCTTAAGGATACAGCTGTTTCGGGCAACACTGCAACAGACAACAGCAACAGCGACAGTCTTACATACACAAACACATACGGTCAGGCTTCAAAGTCTGGTGGAACAGTAAATGTTTACACATTCGACCTTCCTGTATTCAAGTATGATGGCACAACAGCTGACAAGAAAGGTCTTGGCAATGCAACATTTGAGCTGAAGAATAAAGAGGGCAAAGTGATTGGCACTAAGATAACAGACGAAAGCGGTCATGTTACATTTGAAAAGCTTGGTGCAGGTACATACAAGGTTAAGGAGACAAAAGCTCCTGCAGGTTACAACCTCAACTCTTCTGAGTACACAGTTGATATTAGCACAACAGGTGTTATCACAGTTACAGTTGACGGTAATCCAAGCGAAGTAAATCAGGTAGAAGTTCCTGATTATCCTGTAACAGTTCCTTCAACAGGTGGTATGGGTACAATGATGTTCTATATTGGCGGTGCAGCACTTATCGCTTGTGCAGGCGTTCTCCTCTTTGTTCTTAAGAGAAAGAAAGCAGCTAAATAATTAATCGAATATCTTTTATCTTAAAATCTGTGATATATGTAATTTTCAGGGGATGCGGCAACGCATCCCCGTTCTATTTACAGAAGAGCCGTAGATGCGGATATTATCCGCCGCTTGATGAATTTATATGTTTATACACATAGCTTTTTATACAATAAAAGCAGTGTATAATCTGTAGGGGCGTTCATTGGACGCCCGCTTGATGAAATATTATGTTCATACACATAGGTTTTGATATAACATAAATTGTGTATTCAATTTTGCACGCAATGCGTGCAATCGTGTGCAATGCACACGAACGGGCGAACACGGTTCGCCCCTACAAAATAGCAGTAATTTTGTGATATTTATATAGTTTATTTCTATCACAATGTTTATGTCTTTACTTGCGGGCGGCCAATGACCGCCCCTACTGTTCGCACAAATCGCTGTGCTGTCGATATATTGCCCTGCACGGCAAAATATAGTATAATAATAACGGAACAAAAACACGCAGAAAAGGAAAATTTTATGAAACGAAAGCTGGCAATTTTACTTATAGTTTTAATATTTGTTGCAGGAATCGGCATAATGAGTTACCCTCTTGTCAGTTCGGCAATCAATAACTATGTCAGTCGAAGCAGTGTTAAGGAATATACCAACAAGGTTGCTCAGATGCCGAGTGAGAAAACTCAGAAAATGTTTGAAGAGGCGACAAAGTATAATAACAGCCTGTCAAACAATATGATTATCACCGACCCGTTTGACGAAAAGGCTTTTCAGAAAATCGGTGAGCGATATGAACACACGCTCAGCGTTGACGAGGACGGACTTATCGGTTACATAGATATTCCGAAAATCAATGTTTATCTGCCGATTTATCACGGTACAAGCGAAGAAATTCTTTCAAAAGGTGCAGGTCATCTGCAAAATACATCACTTCCTGTAGGCGGAAAAAGTACCCATGCGGTAATTTCGGCACATTCGGGTTATCCGGGCGAAACATTTTTCGATTACCTCACCGATATGAAAGTAGGCGATGAATTTTATGTTCATATTCTCGACAGAACGCTGAAATATGAGGTTGATCAAATTGAGGTTGTTCTGCCGTCAGAGATTAACTCACTTAGAATTGTTGACGGCGAGGACCTTGTAACGCTTTTGACCTGTACGCCTTACGGTGTGAATACGCACAGACTTCTTGTGCGTGGCAAGCATGTTGCATACGATGACACAAAATATGTTGAAACAGGTGTTTCACTTGCAAAATTTGATAATGGTTACATATTCTTCCTCGGATACAAGATTCCGTATGCAGTTGCAGCCGGAATAATCGTCGGCTTTGTTGCACTTGTTGTGTTCGTTGTTATCTTCCTGCTTAAACGCAAAAAGAAGAAATCGGTCGGAGCAAAGAGGTTAAAAGCTGATTCTGCTGACGAAAATTCTGATGATTCGGGCGGTGATGCAGATGCTTAAAAAGATACTGACAGTTGTTGCAATCGTTATGCTTGTTGTCGGAATAGGTCTTGTGGCATTTCCTCCCATATCAAATTTTGTGGGAACACAAATTTCAAACGGTGAGGCCGATAGCTTTGATATTCGTGTTGAAGAGGTTGAGGATGGCTCTTTTGAAGAAGCCGTCAGGGACGGAAAGGTTGACAAAGAGGGATACAAGGTTGACAAGGACGGCAAGCGTACTTCAAAACAGCCTGTTGTGTTTAAAGTTGACCTTGACCGACTTTTTAAGGACAGCGTTGCCTACAATAAAAAGCTTGAAAGCAGTCAGTATGAACTGTTCCGCAACGATACTTACTCTCAGGCTGCGATAAATCTCAGCAACTACGGCATAAGTGACGGTATTTACGGATATGTTTCTGCCAAAACAATCGGTATGCGACTGCCGATTTATCTCGGTGCTAACAGTGCTAATATGAGTTACGGTGCGGCACATATGAGTGCAACCTCATTGCCGATTGGTGGCAATAATACGAACACTGTTCTTGCAGGTCACACGGGATATGTCGGAAGAATTTTCTTTGATAATCTGCGTAATCTGAAAATGGGCGATAAGGTGTCAATCACAAATTATTGGGACACCATAGATTACAAAGTTGTTGAAACAAAGGTGAATAAGCCAAATGAATCGGAAGATTGCTATATTAAAAATGGCAAAGATTTGCTCACAATGTTCACCTGCATAAGTGACGGAAACGGTGGTTTTGACCGTTACTATGTAATCTGTGAGCGTGCGTCATAATTTACAGCAGACTGTATTACGGTACAGTCTGTTTTTTTTGTTAAAAACTAATGTGTTAAAAACAGAAATTTCCGAGTATTTTGTCTGTCATTTGTAATAATTAACATTGGGAAAAATACGCATATATTGCCGTATATGCCAAATTTTATTTGCGGCTATTGACTTAAGGATAATATATTGATAAACTCAAACAAGTATGAACAAATTTGCGGTAATGTCTGCAAATACGGAGGGTAAAACAATGAAAAATGTAATCAAAAAAATCACCGCAACGGCACTTTGCGGTGTGCTTGCGGCAGGCTCGGCATTTGCTGTAAGTGCTGCCCCGAAAAGTGTCGAAAAATCTCAGGAGAGGTTTGAGGTTACAGGCGAAACACAGCAGATAAATAATAATCAGCTGTTCGTAACAACTACAGGTTACACGAGCAAAACCTCAAGACTGTACGGCGTTTTATTCAAGGACGAACAGGAAAACGAATTTAAATTGAAGTTTAAAAGCTGTGAGAAATATCCGAGATATATACAGCTGCCTAAGGGTAGGAAGTTTTCAAGATTTATGGCAAATGAATACAACTACGGTTTCGGAAATAGTTTTGCCTGTCATACATTTGACACAACAGGCGGAAAATATGTCAAGGTGAAAGTGAAACTGTCTGATTTTAATGGGTATTTCAATTCTGACGGTACTTTTACAGCACCGCTGAACAACGGTGTGTTAAGAACTTACGATTATAATTACTATGATTACGGAAAGGACAACAGAGGTATGCTGTTGTACGAATCATCGGGTGCGTATGCACACAGCGGCGGAGCGATTACTTCGTTTGTACCCGATAAAAACGGTTATGCGGAAATCTATGTTTCAAGAAATATCGGTGATGATGTAGAGTTAATGATAACCTGTGAAAGCGTACTGAAAAACGGTGTGTTGGGTGATGAAGGCGTAACAAGTGCTTTGCTGAGTAACTTTATCTGCGGCAATACAGACGACGACGAGATGGTTTCCGTATCTGATGCAACCGCAATTCAAAAGTATGTTGTAAATGAAAATAAATTGAGTAAGCTTCAGCTTTTTAACGGTGATGTGAATTCGGACGGTGCTGTCAATGTTGTTGACGCAACTCTTATTCAAAAATATATTGTAAGCGACAAATCATAAATCTTGATTTATAGGGAGAGAACAATGAAGAAAAATATTATCAAAAAAATTACCGCAACGGCACTTTGCGGTGTGCTTACCGTCGGTTCGGTTCTTACGACAGGTGCGGTAAGCGAGTATGAAGATCGCAAGGACTTTGAAGTTACAGGTACAACGCAGAAAATTTCAAACAATCAGCTTTTTGTTACAACAACGGGATATACCGAAAATACGGCAAAGAATTTCGGGGCAATGTTCATATCAACGGATTATCAAAAGTACAGCGTGATGTTTAAGGACTGTATTGATGCACCGAAGTTTGTAAATCTCCCGAAAAATCAGGAATTTACTCGCCATATGATAACAGCGGATAATCGTTATTTTGGTGATACGGGTATGAAATTCAATTATGATTCAACAGGCGGAGAATATGTTAAGATAAGGATTAAACTCTCCGACTATTTTCCTGATGGCTTTAATGATGATGGCACAATGACCGGAAAACTCAGCGATGGCACATACAAGAATTTTGACTTTACATATGAGGATTTCGGTACAGACAGCAGCGGCAAACCTTGCTATGCAACCTCGGGCGCATATTTTGTCAGCGGAGGTGCGGTAACATCTTTTGTCCCTGATAAGAACGGCTATGCGGAGTTTTATATTTCAAGACAGCTTGGCGAGGATACGGGCCTTATGGCTTATAAATATTGCAGACTTAAAAACGGCGCAGAGTGTAAAACAACGATTGGTGGCAAATTGAACTGCCTGACTTGCGGTGATGCATATCCAGACGGAAACATTACGGTTGTAGATGCAACATCTGTTCAGAAATATGTTGTAGGTATTGTAAAATTCGGCAAGACTCAGCTTTTTAACAGCGATGTAAACCATGACGGTAAAATCAATGTTGTTGACGCAACTCTTATTCAAAAATATATTGTAAGCGACAAATCATAAATCTTGATTTATAGGGAGAGAACAATGAAGAAAAATATTATCAAAAAAATTACCGCAACGGCACTTTGCGGTGTGCTGGCATTAACATCTGTTGTTACGGCAAATTCAGCTGTAAAGGTTAAGGCTGTTACAGATGTCGGAAAATCCTTTACACTTGCGGACGGTCAGCTTGGGGCAACTGCATTTAATCTTGATTCCAACGACAGTGTTTATGCGGAATTCAGAAAAGAAAAAGGCGGACTTACAAAGATAGATTTTGTGCCGCTTGTGAACAAGGTAAAAGCTTATAACTTTTCAAAAACCGATAAATACAATGTCATTTATTTAACTAACGGCGGTGGCGGCGGAAGTTCGTCATACAGAAATCTGTTCAGAACAGACCTTTCGGGAAAATATGTAAAAGTCAGAGTAAAGCTCCATGACCTCGACCCTAAGACCTTTTCGGAAAAAGGCACTACCAAGAGGGACAGCTACAACGGCAAATGGGAGTTCAACTACAAAACTCAGCGTTCCGGCAAGGTTACCTATTATTCATATCTCATAATTGAGAGCGGCGGCTTTATGACAGCCTGTGCTCCGAACAAGGACGGATATGTTGAATTTTACCTCAGCCGCAAGCTAGGACATGATACGGTCTATGCCACAAGCTATGGATATGAAACCGATACAGCGTCGGGCGGTGGCGGTGGTACAACAGGTACCTATATTGATAAGCTGACCATGGGCAACGCAAACGGCGACTGGTGGGTTAATATTATGGATGTTACCGAGATTCAAAAATATATACTCGGAGCTGCCGCACTTGATGACTTCGGCATATATGTGTCCGATGTAAATAATGACGGCGTTATCAATATTCTTGACGCCACACTTGTTCAGAAATATATTGTGGAAGCATACAGCTAAAATCCGAACTGTCAGATAATACACAAACAAAAAGTCGGAAAGACATTTACCTGCATATGCAGTCTGTCTTTCCGACTTTAATTTTACATTTTAATTTATTGTCGTTTGGATTAGTGACCGTATTCGTTGAGAATATCGTCAATTTCGCTTTCGTTCGGGTCTTGCTTTCTGTCGATGTCAGAAAGGTACTTATCGTAGTCAAAGTCATCGGTATCGTCTTTGACTGTTCTCTGCGGTGCGGGAGCAGGTCTGCGTGCAGGCTTTGACGGTTTGCGTTCCTGTTTGTGAGGATTTCTTTCGGGTTTTCTGCTTGATTTTGTCATAGTTTCAAGCTCTTTCTTCTCACGGCGTCTTGCCTCAAGAAGCATCTCCTCTGTTTCTTCCTGTTCAGCCTTTTCTTTCTGACGGCGCTTGTCACCGAATGCAAGGTCACCGAGGAAAAGTCCGAAGATTCCTGCAACAAGATAAACAACGAGAAGAATAAGGTTTGTTGAAAGTGTGCTTGAAGAAAATCCGCCGTTGTAAATGAGCATACTCGGAAGATAAATAATCGGTGCAATGAGTGCAAAGAGAAAGTCAAGTCCGTACTTTGAACAGTAATGAGCCGCACATCCGATTGCTGTAAGGGGGAACACACAATCATAGGCAATAGGTGAGAACTTCTGCATTGCCGCAGGAAGAAAAACAAGCGGCAAAAGCATATAAACAACGAAAATTATCACCGCATAAGGGACATATTTTTTTACCATATCTGACATAATGGGCAAACTCCTATCATTTGTTTTTATTACAGTACCAATTATACATTGATAGCGCGCAAAATGCAAGGAATATTAAATAATGCGGTGTAAAAAGCTGATTGTAAGCTGCTTGTAAAATATTTGAAAAGTGCATTTTTAATGTGTAAATCCGTTGACATAGCACACAAAAAAGAATAAAATAGATATATATGGGCTTTGCCCGAATTTTATGCGAATGAGGTGAAAACTTAATGGACGCAGACGGTAATAAAGGCGCTGTACCCGGGCGAAGTTGCAGCAAAATGTGCGCTTGTGCGTTCATTTTGTTTTATTGATTTTGCTTTGTATTTTTATTTTGATTTGAATTGATTTAATTTAATACTTAGGGTGACACCGTCTTTACTTCCAATTGAATTAAAAAGGAGGAAAAGATGATGGAACAGGTTAATGTAACCCTTACTGAAACTATCAAAGTGCTGCTTGATGACAAAAAGTTCAGCACCTTGCGTGACATTCTGGTTACGATGAAACCGTATGACATTGCGGCGGTTTTTGAAAACCTACAGGATGAAAAAATGCCGATTCTGTTTCGTATTCTGCCAAAAGAGCTTGCGGCGGAAACATTTGTCGAAATGGATGACGAAACTCAGGAATTCCTTATCCACGGCTTCAGCGACAGCGAACTGAAAGAAGTAGTCGATGAGTTATTTGTCGATGACGCCGTTGACCTTATCGAGGAAATGCCTGCCAATGTTGTAAAGCGTATTTTAAGACAGGCCGACAAGGATATGAGAAAGCAGATTAACGAGCTTTTAAAGTATCCAGAGGACAGTGCAGGCTCGATTATGACAACCGAGTTCATTGTGCTTCGTCCCGATATGACGGCAGAAATGGCTATTAAAAGAATCAGAAGAACAGGTGTTGACAAGGAAACAATCTACACTTGCTATGTGACCGATGCCAACAACAAGCTTATCGGTATCACCACCGTAAAAGACCTTTTGCTTGCTGAGGATGACGAGCTTGTAAAGTCGATTATGGAGGAAAATGTTATCTCGGTAACTACTCTTGACGACCAGGAGCAGGTTGCTCAGATGTTCTCAAACTATAACTTTCTTGCTCTTCCGGTCGTCGATAACGAAAACCGACTTGTCGGTATTGTAACAATCGACGATGCTATTGATGTCATTCAGGAAGAGGCTACCGAAGATATTGAAAAGATGGCAGCCGTATTGCCGTCTGACAAACCGTATATGAAAACAAGCGTTTTCGGACTGTACAGAAAAAGAGCGCCGTGGCTGCTCATACTTATGCTTTCGGCAACCTTTACAAGTGCGATTATCTCATCATTTGAGGCTGTGCTTGCAAATGTGCTGATTCTCTCATCGTTTATCCCGATGATTACGGGTTCGGGCGGTAACGCAGGTTCTCAGGCATCGGTTTCGGTAATCCGTGCGTTGTCGCTCGGCGAAATTCAGTTCAAAAGCATTTTTCTTGTGTTGTGGAAAGAATTTAGGGTGTCAATCCTCTGTGGTATTACGCTTGCGGCGGCAAACTTTGTAAAGCTGCTTTTGTTTGACCTCAACGGTCAGGAAAACGCGTTTATGATTGCCCTTGTAATTTCGCTTACGCTTGTCGGCACAATTATTATGGCAAAGCTTGTCGGCAGCAGCTTGCCTCTTTTGGCAAGCAGGGGGGGCTTTGACCCTGCCGTTATGGCGAATCCGCTCATTTCAACAGTCTGCGACTCGCTATCATTGCTTATCTATTTCGGCGTTGCAAAGTTAGTTTTGCAGTTGTGATTTTTTTAAATTGAAAGTTGAAAATTGAGGTCGGTGGTGTGCCACCGCTATCTATTCGAGAAGATACTCGGATAAAGGAATTGCATCAGATGCCCGAATACGGCATTGATGCAATTTTTGTTTTATTATGAAAGTAAATGTATACTCTGTTTGTTAACAAAATTATAATTATTATAAAACTCTTTGATATAATTTTCGCTTATACCCAAACCTCCAAAAAAATGATAGCCTTAAACGACAAAACCCACCAAAACAGTATTGTATGCAAAAATCATTTATGCTATAATTAATCAAGTTTAACAAAACCATTACCGAGGTGTTTATATATGAAAATAAGCAATTTATTTAACAGCGGAAAAACAGTTTTTTCTTTTGAAGTATTTCCGCCTAAAAAGACCTCTCCGATTGAATCGGTTTACGGCAAGCTTGAAGAAATTTCGGCTTTAAAGCCTGATTTTATCAGCGTAACATACGGTGCAGGCGGTAACGGCTCAAAAAATCGCACCTGCGAAATCGCATCAAAAATCAAGAGAGATTTCGGAGTTGAATCCGTGGCACACCTCACCTGCATTAACAGCACAAAGGCTGATATTGACCGCAACCTTGCGCTCTTTAAGGAGAACGGCATTGAGAATATTCTTGCACTCCGTGGTGACAGGGTTGAAGGTGTTGAACCGCAGAAGGATTTCACTTATGCAAGCGATTTGTGCAGATACATTGCGTCACAGGGTGATTTTGACCTTGCCGGCGCTTGTTATCCCGAGGTTCACAGCGAGGCAGCCGATGAGGTTGAGGACATTCACAACCTTCGCAAAAAGGTTGAGTCGGGTGCAAGCCACCTTATTTCACAGCTTTTCTTTGACAACTCCGTTTACTATCGTTTTCTTGAAAGAGCGAAGATTGCAGGCGTGAATGTTCCGATTGAGGCAGGTATTATGCCTGTAACAAGCAAAAGTCAGATTGAAAGAATGGTTTCGATGTGCGGTGCAAGCCTTCCTGCAAAATTTGCAAAGATTATGCAGAAGTATGATACAAGGCCCGAGGCTTTGCGTGACGCAGGCATTGCATATGCGGTTGACCAGATTGTTGACCTTATCGCACACGGTGTTGACGGTATCCACCTCTACACAATGAACAACCCGTATGTTGCAAGAAAAATTACGGAGGCGGTGTCAAGTCTTTTATGATAACGCTTGACAGATTAAACCGCAAAGAGGCTATACGCTACCTCGGCGGTGCAGGAATCAGCCTTAATTACCGCATGGATGTGCTGATGGATGAATGCGAAAAAGAAATATTGAAAACAGCTGAGCCGAGATTTCTCTATGTTGAACGCAAAGCTCCGTTTGACGATATTTTACTCGGCAATGATATAAAAAAGCACCTTGAGGGCTGCCACACAGCCGTTATGATGTGTGCGACAATCGGTGCTGAAATTGACAAACTTATCCGCATAAGTCAGATTGCGGATATGGCAAGGGCGGTTGTGCTTGACAGCTTTGCAAGCGTTGCCGTTGAACAGGTGTGTCAAAAGGTTGACGAAATCCTTGCCGAAAAATACAGTGGAAAGTATATGACTTTCCGTTTCAGTCCCGGCTACGGGGACTATCCTATTGAGATGCAGAAGGAGTATCTGAGAATACTTGACGCTCCGAGAAAAATAGGTCTTACAACAGGCGACAGCTGTCTGCTTGTGCCGTCAAAGTCGGTTACGGCGGTTCTCGGAATTTCAGACAATCCGATTGAACGAAGAAAACGAGGGTGTGCAATTTGCAGTATGAAAGGCAAATGTCGCTTCAGAAGAAATGGGGAACATTGTGGTGTTTAAGAATTTTTCAAACTTTAGTGAATATCTCAACCAAAAGAATTTTATTCTGCTTGACGGTGCAACAGGAACTCTCATTCAGAAAAGCGGTGTGAAGTATGACCATGTGCCTGAGGTGCTGAACATTACTCACCCCGAGCTTATCGAGAGCTTTCACAGGAGGTATATTGATGCCGGATCTGACATTGTGTACGCAAACACCTTCGGTGCAAATGCCTACAAGCTTCAGGGCAGCGGTTACAGCGTTGAAGAAATCATCGGTGCCGGTGTTAAGATTGCGAGAAAAGCCGTTAAGGGTACAGACGCTCTTGTTGCCCTTGATATCGGTCCGATAGGTCAGTTGCTTGAACCTGCCGGTTCAATGAAATTTGACGAGGCTTACGAGTATTACAAACAGCAGATTCTTGCCGGTAAAGATGCCGATGTCATAGTTTTTGAAACAATGACCGACCTTTACGAGCTTAAAGCCGCAGTCCTTGCCGCAAAAGAAAACTGCGACAAGCCTATCCTCACAACAATGACCTTTGAGAGAAACGGACGAACATTTACGGGTGTATCGCCTTCCTGTGCGGCTGTCACTCTTACGGGACTCGGTGTTGACGCTCTCGGTGTCAACTGTTCACTCGGTCCGGACGAGCTTGAACCCGTTGTTTCCGAGATGTCGAAATACACAAATCTTCCCCTTGTAATCAAGGCTAACGCAGGCTTGCCCGATCCTAACAGCAATGAGTACAACATTATGCCCGACAAATTTGCCGAGTGCGTTTGTTCGCTCCTCAAATACGGTGTTAAGGTTATCGGCGGATGCTGCGGAACGAATCCCGATTATATTGCAAAAATTAAGTCAGAGGTTGCCGACAGAGAATATCAGCCTCAGACAAAGAGCGTTGACACAACCGTTTGCAGTTCAACGACGGTTGTCGAAATCAACGGTCCGAGAATTATCGGCGAAAGAATTAACCCCACAGGCAAAAAGCTGTTCAAGCAGGCTCTTGTTGAAAATAATATTGACTATATTCTCACTCAGGCTCTCAGTCAGGTTCAGGGCGGTGCGGAAATTCTTGATGTCAATGTAGGTCATCCCGAAATTGACGAAAAAAAGATGATGGTGCGTGTTCTCAAGGCTATTCAGAGTGTGTGTGATGTTCCGCTCCAGATTGACTCCACGAAGCCCGAGGTTATTGAGGCAGGACTCCGCTACTACAACGGCAAACCGATTCTGAACTCCGTAAACGGTGAGGAACAGAGCCTTGCAACGGTTCTTCCTCTTGTCAAAAAGTACGGTGCGTCTGTTGTCGGACTTGCGCTTGACGAAAACGGTATCCCGAAAACCGCCGAGGGCAGATTTGAGATTGCAAAACGAATTGTTGAAAGAGCCGAGGCTGTCGGCATTGACAGAAAAGATGTATATATCGACTGCCTTACTCTTACGGTTTCCGCAGAACAGGCGGCTTGCCGTCAGACTCTTGAGGCTCTGCACAGAGTAAAAACGGAACTCGGCTGTAAAACCTGCCTCGGTGTATCAAACATTTCTTTCGGACTTCCGAACCGTGAGCTTGTCAACAGAACTTTCCTTACAATGGCTATGGAACAGGGACTTGATTTGCCGATTATCAACCCAAATGTTGAATCGATGACAGGCGCTGTAAGAGCATTCCGTGTGCTTAACGGCATTGACAAGAACTCGCTTGAATTTATCAACGCATATAACGATGCTGTTCCTGCCGCTCCCGTTAAAAAGGCAGACAGCAATGTTGATATTTTTGCGGCTGTTTATAACGGACTTAAAAACGAAGGTGCAGCCGCAACCGCAAAGCTTCTTGAAACAACCGATGCAATGCAGGTTGTAAACGAAATGCTTATCCCTGCACTTGACAGAGTGGGTGAAGATTTTGAAAAGAATAAAATCTTCCTTCCACAGCTTATCCAAAGCGCAAACACAGCTCAGGAGTGCTTTGATGTAATCAAAAAGCACCTCACAAAGACAAGCGGAACTCCCGTAAGCAAGGGTAAAATTATCGTTGCAACCGTAAAGGGCGACATTCACGATATCGGTAAGAACATTGTAAAGGTTCTTCTTGATAACTACGGCTACACAGTTGTTGACCTCGGTCGTGATGTTGACCCTCAGCTTATTGTTGATACTGCCGTTGAACAGAATATTACGATGATAGGACTTTCGGCTCTTATGACAACAACCCTCAAGAGTATGGAAGACACAATAAGGCTTGTAAGAGAATGTAAGGAACTTCAGAATCCCGACGGCTCAAGCAGATGTACAATATTTGTCGGCGGTGCGGTTCTTACAAAGGACTACGCTATGAAAATCGGCGCTGACTACTACTGTCGTGACGCAAAAGAAAGCGTTGACACGGCAAAGCTCGTTCTCGGCTGATTTAGTGACATATATCGTCAAATGTTTATTGAATGTACGCCCTGCCTGTGATAAAATGGTGGAAGGATGATTTTTGTAATTACCGCTTTTTGCGGAAAGGATGAACTTTATGCGAGGATTATTTAACAGATTCGCCAATTTTATGCAGGGCAGATACGGCACGGATAAGCTCAACAATGCACTCTGGGTGCTGTTGCTCATACTGTGGTTCGTGAATATTTTTGTGTGGAACCGTGTTGCAAGATACATCATTGACGGAATAATGCTCTTGATTATCGTGCTTATCTGTTTTCGTATGTTCTCACGCAACATTGTTGCAAGAAGTGCCGAAAACAGAAAATTTCTTCCGATTTACAATGCGGTAACAGGTTGGTTCAAACTGACCTTCAAGAAAATTCGTGACCGCAAGGACTACCGTTATATCAAGTGTCCCGTGTGCAAGGCGCAGCTTCGTGTTCGCAACAAAAAAGGCAATCATACTGTTCGCTGTCCGAAATGCGGAAGTGAATTTAACAAAAAAATATGACCGCAGAATCTGCGGTCGCAACGGAATGATTTTGTGATAAAACTAAATAAAAACAGAGATTTGACCACAGGCAGTATAACAGGCGGCCTGTGGTCTTTTGCAGTACCGCTTATGCTCGGCAATGTGTTTCAGCAGTTTTACAACCTTGCCGATACATGGGTGGTCGGAAAATATGTTGGCGACAATGCCCTTGCGGCAGTCGGCTCGTCATATACACTTTTGACCTTTCTCAATTCGGTTATAATCGGACTTTCGCTCGGTACGGGTGCGTTTGTGTCAATGGCTTTCGGTCGAAAACGAAATGACGAGATCCGTGGCGGAATCTTTATGTCATCGGTTTTTATAGGCTCGCTCACGCTGTTGATAACGGCGCTCATTTATATTTTTATAGATCCTATAATAACGCTTTTGTGCGTTCCGCCCGAAATTGTCGGTGATATTAAATCATACCTTTTATGGGTATTTATCGGATTTTTTGCCACATTTCTTTACAATTACATATCAAATCTTTTGCGTGCCGTGGGCAACTCGTTTTTACCGCTTGTTTTCCTTGCGGTGTCGGTTGTACTTAATGTCGGACTTGACCTGTATTTTGTGATTTCGCTCGATATGGGAATTGTCGGTGCGGCGGTTGCAACCGTGATTTCACAGTACATTTCGGGAGTAGGACTTTTGCTGTACTTCCTCTTTGCCTGTCCCGAATACAGGGTGAGAAAATCCGATCTGCATTTTGACAGAGCAAAATTCAAAAATATTTTGTCGCTGTCGGGCTTCACCTGTCTGCAACAGTCGGTTATGAACTTCGGCATACTCGTTGTTCAGGGAATTGTCAACAGCTTTGGCGCAGTTGTTATGGCGGCTTTTGCGGTTGCCGTAAAGATTGACACAATCGCCTATATGCCGTTGCAGGACTTCGGAAACGCATTTTCGGTTTTTGTTGCACAAAACTTCGGTGCTGGGAAAATTGACCGAATAAAGTCGGGAATAAAACAAGCCGTGATAAGCGTTGCAATTTTCAGCGCAGTTGTCAGCGTAATTGTTTTCAGCCTTTCGGGTGCTTTAATGAGCATTTTTGTTGACAGCTCAAATGTGCAGACAATTGAAATCGGCTCGCAGTATCTGCGAATTGAGGGTGCGTGCTACATCGGTATAGGAATCTTATTTATGCTGTACGGCTACTATCGTGCCGTAAACAAGCCGTTTATGTCAGTCATGCTGACTGTGATTTCACTCGGCACAAGAGTTCTGCTGTCACTTGTTTTGTCAGGAATACCCCTAATCGGCGTTATCGGAATATGGCTCTCCATCCCCATAGGTTGGTTCTTGGCTGACGCATTCGGTGTTGGTTATTATTTGAAAAAGAGAAAAGTTAGTTAGCGTTTTATTTGTAGGGGCGAACCGTGTTCGCCAATCGGTTTGTTTGCAAAAACAAGCCGAATATATACACAGCTTTTGTTATACAGTTCTCTATGCAGGCTTTTAATTCTTTGAGAAAATTACAAATAATTACAAATGGTTACAATTTACAAAAATGCAATTGGACTGGGTTAATTATTATACACATTTTCCACATAGTTTTCAACAATTGTTGAAAAAGAACGGCAATGCCTTTTGAGCGTTGCCACGGTTACTGCGGAAAAGGGTAAAATGAAAAATAATCATTGAATAACAGACAACAATATGTTATACTTTGGAAAACAACAATCTTTACGGAGGACAAAATGAAGAAAATTATAAATAAAAAGTCACTCAAGGGTACGCTTGCTGTTATGTTGTGTGCCGTTATGGCATTTTCTGTCTGTGCCTGTGACTTTGACTCTGACACAGAACCAACCAAAACGGATGCACAAATTCAGTTTGATAAATATTGTGACGGTTTGTTTTCGGAAGAACTTGAGGATGATGCTCTTACCGCACATTTTGATATTTCAAATCCGTCGGACTACGGTCTGAAATATGACGAGGAGGACTATACCCTTGGTCATGTGTCCGATAAAGATACAAAAGAATCCCTTGATAAACTGAAAGAGGCAAAAACGGATTTGGAGGAGTTTGACCGTTCGGGACTTACTTCTTCTCAAAAGCAGACCTATGACACCCTTGAAAGCTACTTTGAAATTCAGCTTTCATATGAGGGAACAACAGAATTGCAGAGTATTTTTGCACCGCAGTCGGGAATTATTACAAACCTCTTTACAACTTTGTCAGAGTTCACTTTCTATGAAAAAGACGATACAGACCTCTACCTCGCTGTTTTGAAGGACACAAAACGCTATATGGACGAGTGTATTGAGTTCACAAGGAAACAGGCTGAGGACGGCTACTTTATGGCTGAAGATATTGCACAGCAGTCAATTGACGAGTGCGAAAAGCATATTAAGAATGACAAGTCCGTGCTTGTTGACGAGTTTGAGTCGAGAATAAAGTCACTCGGTCTTAGCGATTCCGAGGAAAAGACTGTTGTCGAAACCAACAAAAAGTATTTTGAAGAATACTACATCCCTGCTTTGAAATCAGCAAATTCAGCACTTGAAAGTCTAAAAAAATCAGGCAAAAACGAAGAAGGTCTTTGCGGTTACGGCAAAATCGGCAAAAAGTATTATTCGGCAATTGTCAAAGACAAAACAAGCAGCAGTATGACTCCCGAGGAGCTTAAGTCATACCTTACAAACAGCTTTACAAAGGTTGGAATGAGCATGAGCAATGTTTCGCAGGATGACTTGAGCAAATTTCAGGACTACAAACCCGACTTTAAGGACGCCGATGAGGTACTTGAATTTTTGATTGAGAATATCGAGGAGGACTTTCCGACTCCAGTTACAACCTCTTACACGGCAGATTATATGAGCGATTCCGCAAAGAGCGACAATGTGGGAGCGTACTATGTTCAGGGACGAATTGACGATACAAGCGTTAATATTATCAAGATAAATCCCGATTTTGCAAATAAGGGTATGACTCAGATGTACACAACCCTTGCCCACGAAGGCTATCCGGGTCATCTTTATCAGTTTACCGCATCAAATGCAAACAAGGATATCCCGAATGTACGCAAGATTTTAAACTTTATGGGCGCAACCGAGGGTTGGGCGCAGTATGCCTCGAAATGTACGCTTGATTACCTTGATACGAGCGATGGCATTAAGAAGCTTATCTACGCAAATGATATTCTCGGCTATATTCTTTACTCCATGGTCGATGTCGGTGTGAACTACAACGGCTGGGATTACGATAAAGTCAAGGAGTATATGTCAACGGCACTCGGTTCGGCTGACAATGAGAGCGTTACAGCCGCAACAAAAGAGGCGTATGACCTTGCCCGTTCAAATCCGGGTTATTTTCTCCCCTATACCGTAGGCTACCTCAAGATGATTGATATGCGTGAAACAGCCGAAAGCGAGCTTGGCTCAAGCTTTGACGCAAAGGAATATCACACATTCATTATGAATCTCGGAATCACAAGCATTGATGTCTACGAAAAAGCCCTTGATATGTGGCTTGAAAGCAAGAAGTAATTTATTTTATAATCATACAAAAAGCAAAATCCGAAACCTATTTCAAAGGGTTTCGGATTTTGTTTAGTCTGTTAAATATTAAAAATGTCAATTTAAAATCGACTCTTTTGGCAATTTATCAGAGGATTTAATTTTGAAAATTGTTTTTACGAGCAGGAATGTTATATAAACATAAAGTGCGGTGCAGATGATTGCGGTCACCTTGAGGCTTACAAGCTCGTAGGAGAACAGATAGTAGCAATAGCCTCTCAGGCTTATAAGCGTTGACACAATCGGAATCCACAGGTGTTTTGCACTTATAACCGCATAGACAATTAAAATGATGTCAAGCAGATAACCGTAGCGTTCGTGCATTGACGAAAGGAACATAATGCAGGTGAACACAGTCCACGCAGAGGTGAGGAGGAATGTTTCCATATTCCTTAAATCAACCTTTTTACAGATGATGACGCACATCATAATTCCGAGAACGGCAATTGTGAGGAGAACCGAGAACTGCTTGAACAGATAGTAATATGTCATATCGTTGCCCTCGCACATAAGTGCATAGAAGTTCGGGCAGTTCATCTGAATCAACTTTCCGTAATCAGTCTGTTCCGCATAGATTGTGATAATGTCTATAAACGGTCTGCCCATAATAATTGCAGGCAGGCACATTATAACATCAACTGCGGGAATAATAAAGAAATGCAAAATTGAGATTTTCTTTGTCGAAATCCAGTAATAGAGCAAAACGGGAATGATGAACACGGTTTGCAGTTTGAATGCAAATGCAATGCCGATGAATACAAATGCTGCAATCGGCTTGTCCTTGTGCAAAAACAGGATTGCCAGAATTATAAACGATGTGTAAATCGAATCGCACTGTGCCCAAAATGATGAGTTAAAAATTACCGTTGTCGAAAGAAGTACGGCAGAGTAAGTGATTGCCGCCTTTAACTTTGCGTTGCTTTTTACAAACGAATACACAAGTGCCGCCGAAGAGAACGCAAGCACAAAGTCAAAGATTATTGATACGATTTTGTACGACTGCAATGCACTGAACGGCAACAATGTCATCAAGTAAATTATTACCTGATACGGAATGTTGTAGTTGCCCACCTGAGTGGCAAGTCCTGTAAAATCACTCTGCTTGATTATGCGCCACCACGGATATAGAAAGCTGTTGAAATCATCGCTTTTATAATCTATTCCTCCGCAAATTCTGATAAAAACAGCCAAAATTGTAACAGCAGCAAGCAGAAACAGAAGAATATTTTTCTTGATAAAGTCAATCGCTTTGCTTTCGATTTTTGTCATAAAATAACTTCTCCCGATTAAATGAAACCGATTTTCTTCATAACCTTGCCCATTGTACGGCTGCTGATTTTAAGAGCAATTTCATCTGCTTTTCTGTAACAACTTTCGAGATATGCCTTGTCTGCAACAAGCTTTTCATAGCGTTCACGGATAGGACGGAGTTCTTCAACAACTGCCTCGCCTACCGCAGTCTTGAAGTCGCCGTAACCCTTGCCGTCAAAATCTCTTTCAATCTGCTCATATGAAAGACCTGTAACTGCACTGTAAATAGCCATAAGGTTGTTTACACCGTCTTTACCCTCTGCATAACGAACCTTAGCTTCGCTGTCTGTAACGGCTCTCTTGAATTTTTTCATAATAACTTCAGGTGTGTCAAGAAGATGTACACAGCCGTTTACATTTTCGTCTGACTTACTCATCTTTCTTGTCGGGTCCTGAAGGCTCATAACTCTTGCACCGTTCTTTGGAATGAAACCGTCCGGAATCTTGAACACATTGCCGTAAAGACCGTTAAAACGCTCTGCAATGTTTCTTGTGATTTCAATGTGCTGTTTCTGGTCTGCACCAACAGGCACTTTGTCTGCCTGATAAAGAAGAATGTCGGCAGCCATAAGTACAGGATATGTGAAAAGACCTGCGTTAATGTTGTCAGCATGCTTTGCAGACTTGTCCTTGAACTGTGTCATTCTTGAAAGTTCGCCGAACTGTGTGTAACAGCTGAGCGCCCATGCAAGCTCTGCGTGAGTGTGAACATGGCTCTGAATGAAGAAAAGACTCTTTTCAACATCAATGCCGCAAGCCATAATTGAAGCATAAGCGTCAATTATGTTTTTACGCATAACGGCAGGAGTCTGTCTTACTGTGATTGTGTGCAAATCTGCAAGAGCGTAAATGCAGTCGTATTCGTTCTGCATTGTAACCCAGTTGCGAACTGCACCGAGATAGTTGCCGAGTGTAATTGTTCCGCTGGGCTGTATTGCACTGAATACAACCTCTTTTTTTGTCTGATTTTCCATAATTGTCCTCCGTGATTAAAGACTGTTTGCATACTCGCCGAGGATTTTAATTCCTCTTTCAAGCTGTTCGTCAGTCGGTGTTGAAAAGTTTATTCTGAAACTGTGACATGTTTCGTTTTCGTCTGTTAAAAATGCATTGCCCGGAACTACGCAAACCTTTTTGAGAACGAGTTCCTTGCAGAAATTCGGCATATCAATTTCTTCTGGCAAGTCGCACCATATGAAAAGACCGCCGTCAATTTTGTGATATGTGATTTTCGGTGCGCAGTATTTGTCGAGAAGCTCCATACAGAAGCTTGCTTTCTTTGTGTAGATTTCACGCAGCTTTGCAAGGTGAGCGTTGAAGTCGTACTTTGTGATAAATTCATCGCATACATACTGCGACCAAATATTAGTGTGAACATCGTTGCCCTGCTTGCACACAACAAGCTTTTGGAAAATCGGCTTTGGTGCAATTGTGTAGGCAACACGCATACCCGGTGAAATTACCTTTGAGAACGAGCCTGCATAGATTACAATGCCGTCAGTATCAAGGCTTTTTATGTTCGGAACATATTCGCCGCTGTAACGCAAATCGCCGTACGGGTTGTCCTCAATGATGAGAACGCCGTATTTTTTGGCAAGCTCATAAACTTTCTTACGCTTTTCAAGGCTCATTGTAACACCTGACGGATTTTGAAAATTCGGGATTGTGTAAATAAGCTTTGCGTTCGGATTGGCTTTTAAAGCCTCTTCGAGTTTTTCGGTATTCATACCGTCAGGCTCAACGGGAACTCCTACGAGCTTTGCGTTATAGCTTCTGAATGTGTTGAGCGAACCGATGAATGACGGTGCTTCGCAGATAACAACCTCGCCCTCGTTTACAAGAGCCTTTGAACACAAATCCATAATCTGCTGTGCACCCGTTGTGATGAGAATATCGTCATTGTCAGAGCCTGTATTGTGCTCCTTTTTCATATATTCCATAAGGTGTTTTCTAAGCGGAGTGTAACCCTCCGAAACACTGTACTGCAAAACCGAAATAGGGTCTTCTGCAAGAACCTTTGCCGAGATTTCCGCAATCTCTTTTGCGGGAAAAGCATCGGGGGAAGGGTTGCCTGCCGAAAGTGAAACAACACTCGGGTCAGCCGCATATTTAAAGATTTCTCTTATAGCGCTTGGCTTGAGGTTTGAAACCCTGTCGGAAAACTTGTATTCCATAGTATATGCTCCTTTTCAAATGATAAGGTTTTTAAAAACTCTATGCCATATAATTTTATCACGAATTGCCTATATGTTCAAGAAAATTAACGGCATATTTGCAATTTTGTTTTATTTGTCCCAATAAATTTTTTAAAAAGACTTTTCGATGAGTGAGGTTTATCCCCGAAAATTGTATTTTTTGTGCTTTTTGTATTGTTTTTAATGACTTTCTGTTGTATAATCTAAGTGATAATGTCCCATACAACCAAAGCGTGGCTGAGGCAGACTTAAATACAATATTTGCCGTGAGTAACCGGCAGCTTTATATAATTATTCTTCATTCGGGAGAGTTGGGAGAGAACACTATGAGCAGACGAAACGATTACGATTATTTTGATCTTGATAATTTTGATGACAGCATAGACAGCCGCGAATATCGCCGCAGACAGCAGCGCCGTCCTGCAAGCTATGCCACAAGGCCGTCTTCTCAGCGTTCCTCAAGAAGACCTGTCAGAAGAAAAAATAAGAGAAGAACAAGAAACAGAATTATCATTGTTACAAGTGCAATTGTAATTTTGCTTGTTATCATATTGATTTTGTCATCTATTATAAAGGGCTGTTCAAAGGACGACTCGCTTTCAAAAATTCCGACAGGAACAGTCGGAACGACAGCACCTGCTGTTCAGGCTACAACAACTGCCAATAATTCTGCCAATGCAGCGGATGAGCTTTCACCAACCTACTTTATGACACCTAACATAAAGGACAATAATACTAAAGGTACTCTTGCATACAGTATTTATGTGTGGAACAAGACAGGCTACGAGTTGTTCGGAAGTGATGACGCAAGAGCTCAGAACTATGCACAGACAATCAACGGTTTTGCAGACAAGTTCGGTAGTTCCGTAAAGGTGTATGATATGATTGTTCCGAACCACACAGAAATGGGACTTCCGCAAAGACTTAAGGACAGCGATGCTCCGTCAACTTCACAGGCTGACAACATCAAGGCTGCATATGCGGCTCTTTCGGACAAGGTAACTCCGATTAACTGCTACAACCGTCTTGCGGAGCATAACACGGATTACATCTACTTCAAGAGCGATCATCACTGGACAGGTCTTGGTTCTTACTATGCCTACACAGCGTTTGCCGATACAAATGATTTGCCTGTTCTTTCACTTGACGACTGTGAGGAACAGAAGATCAACGGCTTTACCGGCTCGTTTACAAACTCGGCAGACGGACTTGACAGCGACACGGTAAGTTACTGGAAACTACCATACAATGTGACAATGGATATTACTCAAGCCGACGGTTCTTCGGCAAGCTACGAAAGTCCGTACTATGAAGCTGCAGGGGGCGGTGCAAACACATACGGTGTGTTCATTATGGGTGATAACGCTCTCACTGTTCTCAAGTCAAGTTCTGAAAATGCAACAGCAGGCAAGAAGATTGCCGTTGTAAAGGAAAGCTACGGCAACGCTTTTGTTCCGTACCTTACAAATAACTACGAAGAAGTTCATGTTATCGACTTTAGATATTTCAATCAGAATCTTGTTGATTACTGCAAGACAAACGGCATTGACGAAGTGCTGTTTATGAACGGCGTAATGAGTGCCAACACTCAGGTTCAGCTTGACAGTATGAGCAATCTTTTTAACTGATAGTTCAAATAGTTTAAAATTATTACGAAAAGGAGGTGTATGCCGATGATAGCGGACAATGTAAAAGTGAATGTATTCGGAAAAATCAGCGACAAGCTTTATTCGGCACAAATCACCTCCGGCTCGGTATCAAACAAGAGTGCGTATGTTATTTCGCACAAGCCTGTTACAGAGTATTTTGAGGGCGTTGTTGTTGCGGTGGCTGAGTTTGACGGCTTGGGCGGTGAGCGTCCGATTGTGTCGCAATTTGGTGAGGTGTTTTATGAACCGGAGCTTCGACAGGTGCTTTCAAGACTGAAAAATATCAAGCTGAAAAGCATTGTTTGTCTTTACGAAAAGTCTTGCGGTGCGGTTATCTTTTATAAGAGCAGGCAGAACACGAAAATTTTGCTTGTTAAGAACAGCAACGGTAGGTATTGGAGCTTTCCGAAGGGTCATATTGAAGAGGGCGAAAACGAACATCAGACGGCTATCCGTGAAATTAAAGAGGAAACAGGTCTTGATGTCGTGATTGAAAAGGGCTTTCGTGAAATCAGCGAATACTGTCCTTTCGGTAAAATTCGCAAAAGGGTTGTCTTTTTCCTTGCACAGGCATTTACGGATAATGTGACGATTCAGGAAGAGGAAATTGACAGTTATATTTGGGTTGACTTGCAGCAGGCACGAAAAATGTGCTCATATGATAACGATTTGAGAATTATCGAGAAAGCCGAAACGGCTATTCATCTGCTCAGAAACTAAAAAATGATAAATAACCTTGAAATTTGCAGGTGCACGGTTGTGTACCTGTTTTTTGATTTTCACGGACATTTTCTGCGAAATAAAAATGTTGAAAAAACATAAAAAATAACCCTTGACACACCGATTATACAATTAGTAATAGAGTACTGATGTTAAAATTCTTTATGAGAAATGTGGAAAACTCGGTTTTTTGATGTTAAAAGTTACAAGTTTGTAAACTTCGTGGAATATCGGCTTTTCTTAACACCACTTTTAACACTTTCAACATAGTTTTCCACATTGCTGTTGAAAATGTTGAATTATACAGAATGTATATGTGCCAAATTGGAAAAATAAATTGCAAATTTGTAAAAAGAAATAACAAACATTACTGTTTTTGAAAACGGAAAAAGGTAATATTTGACAATCGACACTCATAGAATACATCGGCGAGGTGTGTTTTATGAAAAAAGAAACCGTAAAAATGCAGATATGGGGGATTGTCATTGTACCTCTGATGATAATTGTGTTCAAAAATCTGTATTCACTCACAAACGGCGCACTGCTGGGAATTTTTTTCGGCTCGGTAAACGACAGTATGTGGGAACAAACAAAAATCGTAATGCTGTCGTACTTAATTTGGAGCCTTGTTGAGGCAGTGGGCAAACGGTCGGGTTTTCATCGCTTTGCCGTGTCACGAATAATATCAATTTGGTTTGTCGGTGCGTTTTGTCTTTTGTCATACCTTTTAATCTATGCACTCGGCATTGAAAACGCAAATCTGCCGAGGTTTATTTGTGCGGTCGCAGTATGCCTGTGTGCCTTTGTTCTGAGTGCAAAACTTGAATACAGTGACAAAAAGCTTGAACCCTTGTTTTTGCCGTGTGTGTTTTTGATGCTTCTGTTGATTGCCGTGTACTGCAGTTTTACGGTTTTCCCTCCGCATATGGTGATTTTTGAGGATACGGCTATGGGAATGTACGGCATTATCCCCGAATACATCGATTCGGGGGCGATTGCTCTTGATACATTGTACAGAGTTTGAGTTTTTAAGATAAAGGTATTTCACAATTTTTTGTTTTGTGTTATAATTAACATAATAATAAAAAAGTGTGTCCAATACAGACACGAAAAAATCCGGATAAGGCTGATTTATGATGAAAAACGAAAAATTTGAAAATACAGAACAAAAGCCTGATGTGATTGCAGGACGAAATCCTGTAAGTGAGGCTGTTCGCAGTAACCGCCCTATTGACAAAATCCTTGTTGCAAAGGGCGAAAAGAGCGGGGCTATTGTGGGAATACTTGCAAAAGCCCGTGACAAAAAGATTCCTGTAAAAGAAGTTGACCGCACAAAGCTTGACTATGTTAGCGGTGGCGCAACTCATCAGGGCATTGTAGCATTTGCGGCGGCAAAAGATTATTCAACGGTTGATGAAATTCTTGAATATGCTGAAAGCAAGGGCGAAGCACCGTTTGTTGTTGTGCTTGATGAAGTTGAAGACCCTCACAACCTCGGTGCAATCATCAGAACTGCTGAATGTGCAGGCGTTCACGGAATTATTATTCCCAAACGCAGAAGTGCAAGTTTGAGCTACACCGTTGCAAAAGCGTCTGCGGGTGCAATTGAGTATATGCGTGTTGCAAGGGTGACTAATATTGCCGTTACGCTTGATGAACTCAAAGAAAAAGGCGTGTGGGTTTACGGTGCAGATATGGACGGCACGGACTACGATAAATGTGATTTTTCGGGTGCGTGTGCAATTGTCATCGGCAACGAGGGCAAGGGCATTTCCAGACTTGTCCGTGAAAAGTGCGATGTAATCGTGTCATTGCCGATGAAAGGTCAGATAAATTCTCTTAACGCATCAGTTGCCGCAGGAATTTTGATGTACAAAGCGATGAAAAACAGATAATGTCAAATTGAAAGTTGAAAGTGAAAAATGGAAAATTTATTAAAGTATATGTATGTAGGGGCGAACCTCGTTCGCCCGCATTAAAGAGATTATCTGTTTCATCAAAATAATTTAATATAATTATTAATATTGTTTTAAATTTGAACGCATTGCGTTCAATCGTGTGCAAAGCACACGAACGGGCGAACACGGTTCCGCCCCTACATTGGAATACACAACTTTCTTCATATCAAAAAATATGCGATTAAACAAAATGTTTTATCAAAACGGGCGGATAATATCCGCCCATACAAAGACTGTAAAAAAACAGAGAGTACCGTTCGGGCGGCATAGTTTCCGATAAACCTAAACTATCTACTCGAACGAAAAAATAAAGGAGTGAATGCTTTGGCTGATATGGATAAGGACAGGCTCAAAGAGCTTGAAATTGAGAGCATACTCGAAGAAACCCACTATCTTGCCGATCAGGAGCGAATGGAGCAAACTGCTGAAAAGTACCGTGCGAAACCAAAGGTTGAGGAAATTTTCAGCAATGCAGATAAAAAGCCAAGATTAAAAAATGCAAATCCGCTCGATGAATCCGAACCTAATACCTCAAATTCAATAGTCGGAGATAAAACGGCTGCCACAATGCAGGCAGAGCTGATAATGGACGGAAATGACGATGAACTTGTAACTCCCGAACAGCTCAAAGCAGAAGCTGAAAAAAAGGCAGCCGAAAGAGCCGAAAAAGCTAAGCGTGAGTATGAAGAGGCAAAGAAAAAAGCCGCAGAGGAAGAGAATAAGATAGTAACTCTCACCCCTGAATATGACGAAAATACAGAATTTTCGGGTGAAGTACTCGGCGAGGTTGAACAGTTCCGTGAGGACGCTGAAATCAAAAGTTACAATACGATAGATATTGATATTCCCGATGATAAACCTGAAGAAAAGGAAGAGGAAAAGGAGGAAACTCCCGAATCTTCTAAAACCCCTGTTCATCAGTTTCCAAATACCGAAAAACCGCCACGCAAAGTGGTTGCAAAAGTTCCTGTTTATCGTCCCGATGAACCCAGAAATATTCTTAATGTTAAGGCAGGCAGATTTTCTGAGGTTGTCGCTAACGAGTATGAAGAGTATGTCCGTTCAAAAAATCCTTCGGTAATAGCTCATGTGCTTCGACCTGAACCGACTGCTGTCGATGAAGAGGCTGCTCCCGCTGAGCAAAAGCACAAGGACAATCGTCCTCTCGGTGAAAAGGTGATTTCTGCTCTTGTAGGGATTTTTTCAAAAGATGAATCCGATGACAGCGATACCGTTAAAGAGGAAAACGCAAAGCCTGTTGAGGATTATACAGGTGAAGAGGACGAAAAGAGCATATTCTATGAGCTTAATCTTAATATAAGAAAGCTGTTTATGAGAAGTCTGCTTTCGGGAATAATTGCAGCTATAGTTGTTGTGCTTACAATTGTGACAAGAATTTTTCCGAGTGCAATCTGTTCCTCAATACCGTTTGCACCCGCTGCATACGCAATTCTGCTGTTTGTTCTTATGACAGCATCACTTGTGCTTAATCGTGTGGCAATGCTGAGCGGACTTTCGCCGCTTGTCCGTATAAAGGGCAACTCCGACACGGCTGTCGCTGTTGCCGGTGCGGCAGGAATGGTTCAGATAATAGTATCATTCTTCTGCCTTGGCGATTTGAACGGCTTCTATGTAAATTATTATACGGTAATTCCGCTGGTTGCATTCTTTGCGAACAATGTCGGCAAACTTCTGATGGTTCTTCGTGTAAAGGATAATTTCTGCTTTGTATCATCAAAGGGTCAGAAGTATGCGTCAAAAATTTATAATAACGAGTCTGTTGCAAGACAGATGATGAGCGGTACTGCTGCCGACCGTCCGATTATTGCATATCAGCATAAGACAAAATTCCCTGCAAACTTCCTGAAAATATCCTACGCTCCCGATCCGAGTGAGGATTTGGCATCAAAACTTGCCCCGATAACAACGGTTGCGTCAGTGATAATCGCAATTATGTACGGCATTGTTAAAATGTCATTTGCCGGTGCGTTGAGTGCATTTGCCCTTGTAACGGCGGTGTCCGTTCCTGTGGCAACGCTTTTGTCGGTCAATGCTCCTGTGAGAAAGCTCTGCAAAACTTTGCTTTCCTACGGTTCAATGCTTTCGGGTTATCCGTCTGTAAAACAGTTCTGCGACAGCACTGCCATTATGATAGATGCAACCGAGCTGTTCCCTGCCGAATCAATCTCACTTGAGGGAATCAAAACCTTTGAGGAGTACGCAATTGACGAGTCACTTTTGTGCGGTATAGCCATTCTCAAAGAGGCTCAGAACCCGATTGCAAATGCGTTTGATTCGGTTGTTGCCGAAACAAACGAAACTCTTCCCGAGGTTGAAAGTGTGCTGTACGAGGACGAAATCGGTCTTGTCGGCTGGATTAACAGCGAGAGAATCCTTGTCGGCTCACGCACCCTTATGGAAAAATACAGCGTTGAAGTTCCGAATATGGAATATGAGGAGAAATATACTTCTCAGGGCAGACAGGTTACATATCTTTCGAGAGCGGGCAGACTCGTTGCAATGTTCGTTACAAAATATACCGCCGACCCTCAGCTTAAGGCTGAAATGCAGAGAGCCGAAACCAACGGCATCAGTTTCCTTATCAGAACAACCGATTATAATGTTACAAATGACCTTATTGCAAATCTTTACGATTTGTTCTATCGCAGTATCAAGGTGTTGCCGACAGGACTCGGAAATGTTCTTAAAGAGGCAGAGGACACTGTTGAAGAAACCTCTCGTTCTTACCTCATTACTAACGGTAAGGCTGCATCGCTTGCCCGTGCCGTTACAGGCTGCGTAAAAATTAAGCACAATATTTCGCTTTCAATTATAATTCAGCTGATTGCCGTAATTCTCGGCTTGCTTGTGGCGTCAACCCTTTCACTGTATGCGGGTGTGGGTGTTATGGGTTCACTTGAAGTCTTGATTTATGCGTTGTTCTGGGGTGCTGCCGCTGTGTTTGCCCCTGCACTTCAGAAACCGTAGAAAGGATGTAAAATAAATATGAAAATAGCTCCGTCACTTTTATCTTGTGACTTTTCAAAAATGGGTGAAGAAATAGAAAGAATGGATCAGGCAGGTGCCGATTGGATGCATCTCGATGTTATGGACGGCCACTTTGTTCCTAATATAACTTTTGGTGCACCGATTATCAAGGCAGTCAGAAAGTTTTCAAACCGTCCTTTCGATGTTCATCTTATGATAAGCAATCCGCTCAAGTATATTGATGATTTTGCCGATGCAGGCGCTGATATTATCACATTCCATGTTGAGTGTGATTCCGATATTGACAGCACAATTGACAAAATAAAGTCAAGAGGAATTAAGTCCGGTCTTGTTTTAAAGCCTAACACTCCTGCGTGGACAGTATTTCCTTATCTTGAAAAGCTTGACCTTGTGCTTGTTATGACGGTTGAACCGGGATTCGGAGGTCAAAGCTTTATGCCCGATATGATGCCGAAAGTAAGAGAAATCAAGAAGGAGTGTGAACGCAGAGGTCTCGATAATATTCTGATTGAGGCTGACGGCGGAATTGGCAGAGATACAATTGAACAGGCAGCCGAGGCAGGCGTTGATGTATGCGTTGCGGGTACAGCTGTTTTCAGAGCTGCTGACCCTGCAAAGGCAATTGAACTGTTTAAATCTTTTTGATAAACCAAATGACAAAATTTAACCACAAATAGCAAGATAGTCCGTGTCAAAATATACTTGACACGGACTTTTTGTTACAAAAGCATTGTCGAAGAAAATCGCAAATGATAATATTATTGCTAATTATATTTCTATAAAAAAAGTCCAAATAAGACGATATGCACAATTAGCAGGACTTTTATTTGTGTAAAATAGCAGATTTACCGTTATTTTGCACAGATTTAAAAGAGAAAGATTTTCGTTAAAAAAATAACACCTTTATTGTAGGTGCATCATTATTGTGCTATAATTCTAAATAGGCTCGGTAATTCGGTGCGATTGAAATGCCGAGGTTTGGAAGTTAGTCACAACTTGTGACACTAAAGTATTTTATTTTCAAGGAGTAATTAGCATGAAAAAAATCCAGAAAAAGCTTTCTGTGGTTCTTGCGGTTATGATGGTACTGTGTATGTTCACAGCTCTCCCATTCTCTGCAAGCGCTGCCGAAACAGATTCTACAAACAAAATCAATGTTACATCAAATGTAACAGATCCTGTTTCGTATGAGTATAATGCAAATACAAAACAGGTTGTTGTTACATACAATCTTCAGGCTAAGAATATGATTCTTAACACACAGAGCACACTCACATATGACAGCTCTGTACTTAAGCTTACTTCAACAAACACAAGAAGCACAGTTTTCCCTGTATTCGGCGACACAATCGTTTGGAATAAGAAACTTGATGGCAGATTACCTTTCAACTGTACAAGTCTTGACCTTTACAACTTCAAGCAGAAGAGCGTTTATTGTACATTCACATTTGATGTTATAGGCAGCGGCAATACAACAGTTGACCTCGATGTTCAGATTCTTACCGGTACAGTGGCTGATTCGTATGAAGAGCTTTTTGAGGGTAAGAACATCGACATTTCTTACATCAATTATGATGAAGAAAGAGTAGAGGGTGCTACATTTACTGCTGAGGCAAAACTCGTTCAGGGTGAAGAGCCTACAACAGAACCTACTACAGAAGAACCCACAACAGCTCCAACAACAGCAGAGCCTACAGAAGAGCCGACAACTGCTCCTGTAACAGAACCCACACAGCCTGCTACAGAACCGACAACAGTTCCTGCAACTGAGCCAACTCAGCCGGTAGGCGAAACAACACTTAACTTTGTTGTACCAAAGACAGCATCAAGCCCGAAATGTTGGGATGACGGTATCTATCTTGCATACAGCAATAAGTATGCCATCGACACATTCACAAAGATTCAGCTTACAAAGACAACAGATTTCCTTACACCTGATTTAAAGACAGACAAGCTTACAGCAGGTACATATGCTCTCTACACTGTAACACTTTCAAAAGAGCAGGCAGAGGCAGTAAGCAAGGCAATCTATGTAGTACTTGTAAACAACTCAAATACATATAAGACATATGTAAGCTCAAAGTACAATCTTCTTAAAGCTCCGACAGGAACATACAGTGCAGATTACAACACAGCTAAAACATCTCTTGCAAATCTTAATGATTACACATTCATTATGAATGGTGAAGTAACAACAGGAAAAAGCATAGACGGTTACGGCACATATACAGGATACTGGACAAAGTGTACTACAGTATACGCAGTGGCACCGGCATCAACAAAGTGGAAGAACTGTTGGAATCAGGGTGTATATATTGGATACAGTAATGATTACAAGATTGGTTCATTCAATAAGATCAAGATGACAAGAACAAGCACATATGTAGATGTAGATTCAAAGACTAGTCAGCTTGTATCAGGTACATATCCGGTATATACTGTGACTCTTACAGAGGATCAGGTGGCAGCAATTGATGCATCAGCATATGTAATCTTTGAGAATGCTTCAGGTACATACAGAACTTACATCAACGGCAAGTACAGCGTAATGAAGGCTCCTGCCGGAAAAGAGTATTCATCAGAATACACAAAAACAAAAGCTAAGCTTGCCGACAGAGCAAAGAACACATTTGTAATCTGTGACGGTATTAGCACCGGTTCAAGTATTGAGGGTTACGGCACATTCACAGGATATTGGTCAACATCAGAAGTTAAAATCGTAGAAAGCACAGCAACACTCTACTGCGTATTCCCGGCACCTGTAAAGGGCAAGAAGGCAATGAACAAGGGAGTATATCTTGCGTATGGTTCAAGTAACTCACCGGCTGATCTTACTAAGATTGAAATGAAGAAGACAGACGATAAGTATACTCCATCGTTAAAAACTAATGCTCTCGTAGGTGGTAAGTATTCTGTATACTCGGTAACACTTAACAGTGATCAGATTGAGGCAATTGATAATGCTAAGAATGTTGTATTCTGCAACAGTAACGGTGATTTTAGAACGCTCCTTTCACCCAGATACAATGTATTAAATGCTAAGAGCGGTAGTTATAGCGCAACATACAATAAGGGTACATTTACAACAGCAGACCACAATGGTGAAACATTTGTTGTATGCGACTCAAAGGTAACGGGTTCTAGTACTGATGGTTACGGTATGTTCCTTGGCTATTGGAATCTCGGTGAGAAATAATTGCTAAATCGCAATTGATTTCAAACAAAAGTAAAATTTAAAAAGGTTCGATGTCATTTCGATGGCATCGGACCTTTTGTTGTGTAAAGATTAAATTATAATTGTTATTTTAGGAAGTTTGAAAATCTCTTTGTTAAGAGTGCATACGCTGCATAACAGATAAATCCAACAATTGCAATTATCCAGCGTGCGATCCAAAGTTCCATTAAAAGGTAGGCAAGAATAATTGCAAGGATAAAAATTAAGGTTGGAACAGCAAATTGTTTAAGGGGAAACAGCTCTTTGTCAAGCTTGCGTGAGTGTCTTGAGTGCATTATAAATGAAACCATATAAGAAGCAACTGTAGTAAAGCAGGCTGCCATTCCACCGTATAAAGGAACAAAAATGAAATTAAGCACAATGTTTGTAACCGCAGCTACAATGGTGTTAAAAGCAATGTATTTTGTTGATTTATAGTAATACTCTACATTTACATATACGGTGTACATATACATTTCGTAGGAAGCAAATACAAGCGGCGGAATCATATATATACCACTGTAATATTGTTCTGTTGCCATAATTTTTACTATTTCCGGAGCAACAAACATAAGGCACAGCATGACTACAAGGGCAATTTCAAGGTATTTTGTGATGTTTTTGTTAATGGTTGATTTCTCACCTGTCATAAGTTTTCGGGTGAACCATGGGACCCACACAGCCTCAAGAGATGCGGTGACTGCCATGGCAACCATACTTAAATTATAAATCAGACTATAAACTCCGGTTTCAGATGAGTTATATAGGTTTGTAATCATAATTCTGTCGGAACTTGACAGAAGAACAAGTGAAAGGCCGTGGAATATAAGTGGCAGGGAATATGTGAGTGCATATTTCCAATATAATTTGTTTACAGGCTTTTTTCCTCGGATAAATGACGAAATTACAAAATATATTCCGACCACCATATATATTGCGGCGTATGGGATAATATATCCGAAGTATTTTTTATCGCCGTGCATATTCATAATGGTGAATATTGCAATAACCTGAATCGTCAAATTTGGAAGTGCCAGCAAAAGGGTTTTTCTTATGTAATCAACTTTCATCATATATTTTGTTGTCATAGCAGTTGCAACAAACTGAAAATATGATTGCACAAGACAGCATATGACGAGAATTATGTCAATATCTCCCCAAATTAGCATCCCTGTAATGATTAAAGCTGATGAAGCAAGAAAACTGAGTAATGATAGACCGTAAATTGATGACATATAACCTTCAATGTCATCGTGAAAATCAACATACGCTGTACGGATTGAGTTGCCAAGCGAAAGTCCGACAATAAGAGTTAATATGCTGACCCAAGATAAATAGGTTTGCGAAATTCCGTATTCAGATGTTGTAAGAATTCTTGTGAATATAGGTATTGTAAAAAACGCAAGAGCTTTGTTGAATAGGTTGCCCACCAAGTAAAAAGCACTCGCCTTTATATTTTTACCGTTTTCCTTACTTGCATTGCTCAAGTATGAGTCACATCCTTAAATTTAATCGTTACTTTTTTGGATTTTATCTGTTTTTTATTTTTATATATGAAATTTCCCTCAGAATCTTTTTGGGGAAGAGCATATGATATGAATGTTGATAATGTGAGAATTGAAAAGAAATAATATATGTTGTAATAAGCCTCACTTTGCAGCATAACCATAAATGCGCAAAGAGCGCCTGACACAACAAACGGAATCTTGCCGTTTTTGCGATTTTTGTATAAGGCAATACCACAAATAATAAGGATGGTAAAGAAAAGCAAAAATCCGGGGACTCCGCTTTTGTACAAAAGATTCAGGTAATAGTTATGAGCATGTGTAGCACCTATTAAATCTCTTGATGCCTGATTATCAATTTCACCGACACCAAATATAGGAGATTTGTAAAATGCTTCAAGCGCACTGTCCCATATGCTGGTACGGCCTGTGAAGGTTAAATCCCTTCCAAGCATATCAACAATAATAAACGCAAAGGCTTCTTGAACTCGCAGAATAATTACTCCGAAAAAGTAAGCAATATTTATTGCAATATATGTGACAATGTTAAGAAACTTCGGCATCCAGTTGAGGAGAGCCAGAAAAAGGAACAGAATAAATATTGTAATTCCGATAACGCTGGTTGCGGAAAATGCAAGTATTACTGTCGCAGTTGATGCGGCACAAATCAGGACAGAAGATACAGTCAATCTGTCATATAATCTGAGGGAACGAACAACCGAAAAAATCATTGCAGGAAAAATAAGCATAATCGAATTATTTCTATAACCAAGGAAGTAGTTTGTTGTGTATGTGTTAAACTCATACATTCCTTGCGGAAACAAAAGTACAGTGATAAAGTTAATTAACACGAATATTCCCAAAACAAAGGTCGCACCGTCAAGCAGTGCATCAGGGTCAGTTTTTAGTCCCATTTCAACAACTAATACAATTGCAAGAGAATTGAATATTGTCAGAAACAAGGAAGAATAGTTTCCGTCACAATAAATCGTTGCCAGTATCCTCCAAACTTCGAAAAACAAAAATATTACAAAGTACATTGAAAATTTTTGATAAAAGAGGCAAACCCACACCAGAAGGACGGCAATGATGAGTACCTTCAGCACATTTGAAATTTTATCAAATGTCTGATATTGAGCCATTTGTGAAAATATTGCAGGTTTATACAGAACCATAAATACTATGGCGATAAACCAGTTTTGATTCATTAGTTTTTTCATCAGTACTCTCCCGTCATAATTTTCTTTTTATCTTTTTAAGTAATGGAAGGACTCCCATTTTATTAAGAACTTCATTTCGTTTTATTTTGTATTCTCGTTTTCGGTCTACTGTTGCGTATTTTTTTATAAGTTCGTCAAACGGAATGGTATCAAGCTGTTCAAAAAACTTGCTTCGATTCTGATGGGCTTTTGTGGGAGAACCCATTACAGGATAGGTGAGATTAAGTTTATCTTTGGGAATTTCTTTAGAGGTAATTTCACTCTTAATTTTTTCAAACAGCTTACAGCCTTTATCACTGTTTAGGATAACAAAAGAAGTTCCTTTGTGGTCATCAAAATCGGGAAAAATCTGTTCGATAAGCCACAAGTCGCCAAGAGTAATGTCGCTTACTCTCGGGAATGATTTAAGACGGCATTTGCTGCATGACGGACGGTTAAATAATGAAAAACCAAAGCCACGGGCATAGCTGTCATCTTTCCAAAATGTACTTTTTTCAGTTCCGTCATATTTGACGGTCAGTGAATAGTCTTCCCAACTGATTCGTTTATCTCTGAATGAAACAGATTGAATTTTTTCTTTTTGGGGATTTGTAAAATCAAGATATTTTTGCCATATTTTTGGAGAAGGTACTCCGTGGCAGAAAAGGTCAACCAATATAAGATTATCGTAATCTTTGCCGAGAAAGCTTTTTAATGCCCTTATTTGGCAGGGCGTTCCCGAAAACATAACAGTTTTTTCTGTACTAAGAAGCTCTTTTACTTTTTTATAGATACCCTGAGTATTACTTTGCACATATTTTGAACTGCGGAATTTTTTTATATCTTCCTCATTTTCAATGACAATGTGCTTCACATTGAAACTTTCGTCAAATGCAGCTCCTACAACAACACCGCCATTTGATATGATTGCTTTTGCAAGGTGGGTAAATACACCGCCTGATGTGCTTTCGTGTCTGATTTCTTTATCATTACTTTTAGCAGCAAAAGCAGTAAAATCATTTTCACTTTTGCGAAACTGTTTTATCGGGCAGGATTTAATGCAAGCCGAACATTCAACGCATTTCGATTTGTCAATTTCAGGATATAAAAATCCTTCTTCATCAGGCTTCATAGAAATACTGTTTGTAGGACATTTATCGGCACAAGCAGAACATCCGCAACAATCAAACTTATCAAATAATTCAATATGTTTTGCTTTTTTGGGCGGGATTCCGTCAAGTACTTTTAAAATGTAGTTGAATGACTCGTTTTTAAGATTGGCAAGAAGTGCATTGGTTTTGTTATAGTCAATAGGTTTAGCAATCTTTTTGTCCCAATCCGGTGAAACATCACTGCCTTTAATGTGTCTGTACTCAAGCTTAAGACTTTTTAAAAGTGATTCAAGGCGGGTGTTGGTTGAGCCTTTCGTTCCGCTTGCAAAACGCTCAAAAACAAAATACTGACGCTCAAATATAGTTGAAAAAACACTGCCGTGAAATGAATCCGTACATACAAACTGAGCATTTTTTATCAAATTGATAAAGCCGTCGGGTCCTATGTCACACAATGAAATATTTGCATAATTATCATCACTTTCCGTATATCCTTCAATATACGGAAGACAAACAATTTTAAAGCCGGTCTGTTCTGCAAGTTTCTTTACAGCCTTTCTGTGTTCGGGGTTCTGTCCAAGAAAATAGCAGAATATATATTTTCCATTCACGATTGGTGTGTCACCGCTCATCTTATCCCAATTTTTTTTGCTTACCATAAGGGTAGGATCAAGAACAAGCTGAGCATCACGACCGGTAAGATTATGTATGAGTTTGCAGCCGCTTTCCTCTCTGCATGAGAGAAAGTCAAAATTATTGATTGCATTTTGGTAGAGTTTTTTATCAGAATTTTCTACAGTGCTTATGCCAAAACTTGGGGCATAGGCAATTTTCCGTGTTCCTTTGGGAACAAATGAAAGTGTATAATAATTCTGCCTTATATGTACAGGCAGCCATATCTGATCGCTTCCGCATATAACCGCATCGTATCTTTTAGAATATTCTTTCAATGAATCAAGACTTACAAAGTTGCGTGTTGTACGCAGATTGTTGTTGACAAATTCATTGAACTTGTTGTTTCTGAGAGAAACGCATTCTGTATAAGCGGCATTGCTGACAGCATTCTTTGCTGCTTTCTTATACTTGGCTTTTTCTCTGAGCTTTTTGGGTGAAAGCAGAGTTAGAATTTTATCTTTTTTGCTTGAAATATGCATATAACTGATAACTTCAGTATCATATCCCATTTCAGAGAAAATTGTCTGCATGGCATAGGCCTGCAATTTTGTGCCGTAATTTTGAGTTTTGTATGGAGTTGCCAGACCTATCATTTATACTGCCTCCGATATTTATTGTCTGTTTGCTTTTTCAATATAAAATTTCTGCATTTTTTTTGCTTCAATGGCAATTTCAAAACCGCAATTCTGAATTTCAGTTGACAGATCTTCCCTTGTATAGTTTAAGCTTTTATTCAGAATAATTTCTGCCCATTCTTTGTCAGTTTTCTTTGAATCAATAAAGTTCATAAGTTTTGTACAGTTGACTTCTTCGGGAACTACCTTTGCCGTTCCGAATGTCATAAGTCCTGCCGCCTGAGCCTCTATGTACACTATTCCGAAACCTTCGTAACGAGAGGGGAGAACAAACGCATCAAATGCCTGCATAACATCGGGAACATCTTGACGCAAACCTGTGTAGGTGATTTTATCGTAAATGCCGTTTTTGACAGCATAATCCGTAAGTCCTGAAAATTTTGGATAGCATTTATAATCACCGACAACAATAAGTCGAGAATCACTGTGCTTTTTGCAGATTTCATTAAAAATTCTGAGCATACGCTCGGGATTTTTTTGATAATATAATCTTCCGACAAATCCTACCACAAATGTATTATCGCTGATTCCGAATTCTTTTCTTATTCTGTTCCTTGTTTCGCAATTATAAATGTATTTGTTTGTTTCTATTGCGTTTGGAAGAACTTTAAAATTATCTTTTTTAAGAATAGAATCTCCAAAAAGGTATTTTCCCGCATCACGACTGCAAGCAAAAAAGTCAGTCGCGTAATGTTTTAAACCTGTTTTCAAAACACGGTTATACATTTTTTTAATCAGGCTCGGTGTGTTTACATACGCAAGATGTGCATGAGCAATGCGTGTGTTTATACCGTGCCTTTTTGCCAGACGGCAGTACAGTGCCGACCATTCTTCCATATTTGAATGTAACACATCATAATTGCCGCTTTTCATTATTTCACTTACCTGTCGGATATTCTCTTTCAGATTAACGGACTTTGGTGTGACACGGAAAATATTGCAGCCCATCTGCTTAAAGGCAGCTTCATTAAGGCTGCCGTTTTTCACCGATGGAAGGTCGTCGATAATAATATCAAATTTCACATCATTATGATCCATATGGCTGTAGTAGTTTAATAATACAGCGCCGACACCTCCGCCGTTTATTCCAACAGCAATTTGCAGTACCCTCATTATCGGTTTTCCTTCCTTTATCAGCGTAATTTTCTCAGAAACCTTTTTACTCCGAGAGGAATCATTTTTTTGATTTTGGTTTTTGGATTTATTTTAAAAGCAAGCTTAGTTTTTGCATATGTTTCAAAGTTGCCGCAGTCAAAACCGTCATAAATTGAATCCCTGCAACTTGGTCGTTTTGAGGGATGTACAAGATTTGAATTCATAACAGATGCTTTATCATAGTCAGACTCAATTATGTCAAGCTTATCTTTAATATTAGTAAGGCATTTATTTCCCTTTTCGGTGTTGACAAGAACAAGTGAAACACCGTTCTCATCATAAAATTCAGGGTGAGCCTTCTGAATTCCCCAGTAGTCGGCAAGGGTAATGTCGCCAACACGGTTTTTGTTGGCAAATTTACATTCATAACAGCTTTCACGGTAGGTTTTACAGTACAAAAAGGCACTGTAGTATGAGTCGAAAAAGCCATAATCCGATTTGCTTTTTTTGCCGTTATCTGCTTTGTAATACAAATCCCAGCCACGCTTTTCCTTGCTTCTAAAATTGTATGATGTAAGACTTCCGCCCAGCTTTTTGCCCATATAGTCTATATAGTTCTTAAAAAGTTCGGGACTCGGAACGCCGTGACACACGATGTCAACGGTCAGAAGATTATCATAATCTCTTGAAAGATAGGTTTTAAGACCCGCAACCTGACAGCCTGTACCGCTGAAAAGAACCTGTCTGCCGCTTTTGAGTGCTGATTTTACCTGTTCGTAAATTCCTCTTGTATCGCTCTGAACATATTTTGAACTTTGTAATCTGCAAAGCTCATTTTCGCTTTCTACAGCAATATGCTTTGCAACAAGGTTTTCATCATACGCACATCCAAATACTATTCCGCCGTCAGACAGTATGTTTTTTGCAATAGGTATGAAAAGTCCGCCGGATGTACTTTTGAATGTACTTTCACGGTCTTTGTATTTTGCTGCATAGACCTTTGGCTCGCTGCATCTCGGAGCATCTGTAATCATTGGGCAGTGCTTTACACACGCACCGCAATCAACACACACATCTTCGTCAACAACGGGATAGAAAAAGCCCTCATTGTCTTTTTGCATAGATATACAATTTTTGGGACAAATCTGTTCGCAACCGGAACAGCCGCAACAGCCTTTGCCGAGCTGCATTATATTGTTCACTGTTAATCACCTATCATAGATTTCAAAATGGCAAATGATTTTGCTCTTTCTTCCGAAATCTTTTCATTTACAATGTTAAAATCAATCTTTTCATTTGCAATATCAAAGTTACTGTAGCTTTTTAATATGCGGTTTTCATAGCCGATAAGTTGAAGAATACTTGAAATTCTTTCACTGTAACTTTTAGGCAGCACATCAACAAATTGAGTGTTCAAGCCGATTGAAAAAGCTGTGCCGTGAAATGAATCGGTAAGAAAATATTCTGCATTTTTTATGTACCACAAAAATTCTCCGATTGAAGGACAGCAAATAAATTTACCGCTGCGTACAAAGTGGTGGAAACAGTGGCTTATTCTGTAAAGTTTCAAGCCTTTTTTCTTTGCAAATTTTTTTGCATATGTATCAAATTGCTTGTTTGGGTGAAGCTGATAAACAAGCACATATTTTTCATTACAGCTGCGGTTCGGAATAATCTTTTCCCATTCATTTTTATCAAGTAAAAAGGTGGGGTCAAGCACTTGTTTTGCATTTATTCCGAGTTCAGACGCAATCTTTACACCGCTGTTTTCACGGATTGTGACTTCATCATATTGTTCAAGCCAATTTTTTATATTTTCTTTATCACTGTCTGCAACGCTTGCTCCGCCAAAACTTGCGGCATATGCAATTTTTTTTGCCTCTTTTGGCAGAAAAGACAGAAAATATACCGGATCAATTTTACCGCAGACAACAGTGTTCCATACCTGATCACTGCCGGTCATATATATATCAGCCTTTGGAATATCGTTTTTAAGCTCTTCTTCGCTGTTGAACTCTCTGTCTGTTACCTTGACAATCTTTCTGTATTCCTTAAAACGCTTGTCGGCAAACTTGTAGACAGGCTTTTGTGTGGCTTTAAAAACAATGCGGGTCAGTGCATTTTTGTTCCACTTTGCACTGACGCTTTTGAGTCTTGTATCTACAATGTTTTCTGTTTTTTCATCTGTTCTGTAATAGTCAATGCAAACTGCATTGCATCCAAGCTTTTCAAGTGCGGTTTGGGTGGCATATGCCTGAAGAACAGAGCCGTAGTTTGACACTGCATGTCTTGTAAGATATGCAACGGTTTTCTTTTTGTCCATAATAATTAACCTAAACTTTCAACAGTAATTCCACCGTTGCTCTTGACAACGGAATTTGCAGGAATATCATGATAAATTATGCAGCCTGCACCGATTACGCAATTGTCGCCGATTTCAACACCTTTGAGTATTACAGCGTTTGTGCAAATCCAGCAATTGCTGCCGATTTTTACACGACTTTTTGAATATCCCTGTTCACGGATAAGTTTTGTTCTGTCTCTGAATTTATGATTCTGATCATAGATTTTTACATTTTCGCCAAAGATAGTGTGATCTCCGATTTCTACACTTTCGAGGCAGTTAATGGAACAACCACGATTGAAAAAACAATCGTTTCCTATCTTTATTGACGCACCTTTTTCAAGATAAATGCCAAAATTTTTGCGGAATGTTGTATTTTTGCCGACAGAAAATCTCTTTCCAAACATAATTTTAAAGCATAGTTTTGAAGCTGGCTGCCGTAGTTTTTGTGGTTGTAGCAAGCGCAAAGGCCAAGTTTTTTCATGGTATCAGCCTTTCTTTTTGTGATTATTTATAATCTCATTATATTTTTGTGTGAGTTTCTGCGCATAGGTTACCGGAGAAAATTCGATTTTTGCTTTCTCAACGGCACAACTGCTCATTGCTTTGTATTCAGCATCAGAAAGCGAGCAGACTTTTTTAATTGAGTTTTTAAGGTCATCACTGTCAAACGGTGAGCAGATAAAGCCTGTTTTTCCATCTTCTACAATTTCAGGAAGTCCGCCGTAATTTGTTACGATAACAGGTTTTCCCTGTGACATTGCTTCCATAATTGTATAGGGCCCGTTTTCGTACCACTCACTGGGAAGAATGACGCATTTCGCTTCTGCAACATACTTTTTAAGCTCGTCACCGGACTTGAAGCCTAATGCTTTGATTCTGTTTCCAAGGTTATGTGCTTTTATATATTCCTTGATTTCATCTTCAATAGGACCTGTGCCGAGAATGATGAGCGGAATATTGTTCTCGAGCTTCTCAACAGCCTTAACGAGCGTCAGCACACCCTTTTCCTCGGAAATTCTGCCAAAGTATAACAGATAACCGTTGTCGGGATTATTGTCGGAATAAACAGTATCGGTAGGCAGAAAGTTTTTTATATGGATAATTTCGCTGTGGATAATACCGGATTCTTCAAGCTTCTTTTTGTAAAAATATGACGGCGTGATGTACAAGTCTATGTCGTCATATATTTTCATTCGTTTATAGTTTGTTGCCTCAATAGCCGCAAGAGTACTTTTTGCAGTTGAACCTTTTACACATTTATTTTTTATGCAATTTGAATATCTGCCGTGCAGGCATTTTTCACATACATGGCCGTTTACAAGCATTTCGTGGTTGGGACATACACAGTTAAGGTCGTGAATTGTGAACACTATTGGTATGTTGTATTTTTTTATTGCTCGAACAATCGAAAGGGTGATGTGACGGTGAACAAGGTTAATATGAACAATATCAGGATGTTCTTGTTCAATGAGAGCAGAAATATTTTTTTTCGCCTCAAAAGAATAGAGAACGCGAAAACCTGCCTTTACTTTCTGAAGCGTGGAAATATTAGAATTAAAATCGACATTTGAAACAAAGTATTTTTCCTGTTCACATGGTTTGTTGTTAATGTCTGCCATTGAAAAGTAAATTACTTCGTGACCAAGCTTTGTGAGAAGGTCGGCAAGACCGAAATAGTAGGTTTCACTGCCGCCTTTTACATAGTGGTATTTATTAACAAGCAGAATTTTCATTGTTAGCCCTGCCTTTTTCCTTTAAGTGAGCGTACCATTGGGTACAGCTTTGAGTGTACAAGTGAAATACCTGCAATCATCATACCTTTTGGCATTGCATTGCACACACTTGTCATAAGTTTTTTGGATTTCTTTCTGTCATCGGGATACTGCGGAAAATCTTTCCATGGTGACATAGCCTTATATTTAAGATAATCGCCCACAAACGGGTGATTGTTGTTTTCATTCCATGGGCGTGTGCCCGAGAGGAAACATGAAGTGTAGTGAATGATATACGGGTCTGTTACAGCCTCAATATATTCCTGTTCGCTGAGGTGATGTTCCGGACGGCGCACCTTCATAAGGTCTTTGAAATTAAAATCAAAGAAAACTGTCATTGCATCATACTTAGTGTGAACAACCTTTACAAGGTTCTTTTGGGCAAGCACACCGTTGAGAACGCCCTGATCAACATAGGTGATGTCGCCGTTGTGTGCAATAATGAAGTCGAGAAAATCCTTTTCAACATTCATTTCTCTCCAGCTTTTAAGGTCAATCAGCAAAACACCGTTATTTGTATAAGTGCTGTCGCACGGAAGATTCAGTTCGGTTTTATAACGGTCACTGCGGCAGTCGTCAACTGCGGCAACAACTTTGTCGCCGAGGTCGGTTTCCCAGAAATCCTTTAAAGAATGACGGACAACCGTGTCACAATCAAGATATATACAGCGGTCAAGGTCATCGGGAAGAATTGTGCATAGGAAAAGTCTGAAAAATGTGCTGATATTCCATCTGCCAACCTCTATATCAACCCCTGCCGCCTTGTTAAGGTCAGGCTGAGGGATAAAGGCGATTTTTCTGCCGAACTTTTCAGTCATATTTTGAAATCTTTTTTTATTCTCATCGGAAATGCTGTTGTCAATCATATAAATATTTATTTCATCGGCATCTGTGTTGTTGTGCAGGAGCGACATTATTGACACACCCGCAATAGGTGCATAGCTGTCAGAGCTTGAATATACTACATTCATTGTGACCCTCCGTAGGTGAATTTTTGATTATTTAAGATACTTTTCTTCAAACTCCTTGAATGTCTGAAGATTTTTGTCCTTGTCGGCGAGAATAAGGTTTTCTTCTCCGCCGATTTCATCAAACGGCCATTCAACGCCAAAATCGGGGTCGTTATACATAATGCCGTCGTCATATTCACCGTAGAATTTTTCGCCGCATTTGTATGAAACAACTGACGGTTCAAGAACGAGATAGCCGTGTGCAAAATGCTCGGGAACATAGAGTTCGTTCATATTTTCCTCTGAAAGGTAAAAGCCCTGCCACTTTTTGAATGTCGGTGATTCGGGGCGGAGGTCAACGATAACATCAAAAACTTTGCCCTTGATACATCTTACAAGCTTTGCCTGCTCGTGAACTCTCTGAAAGTGAAGTGCTCGGATTACACCCTTGTGTGATACAGTGTAGAAAACCTCCGCAAGGTCATGTTTAAGACCGTTTGCCTCGAAAACTTCCTTGGAATAATCCTTTATAAATGCACCTCTTACATCTGTTGCACAAAACGGCTTGATAAGATATGCGCCTTCAAAATCTGTGTTGCAAAATTCAAACTTCTGAATCATCGTTCTCTCTCCTTTAAAAATCTTTATATGTAAGCAATACCCTTACACATAGAAAGGGCGAAAGTTACATTTCGCCCTTTGTGTTGTCTTAGTCAACTGATTTAATCCAGTCCATAGTCATTCTTGCACCCTTTGCAAATGAAATTTCGGGTTTGAAATGACAATCTGTTTCAATATCTGTTGTATCAAAAGCCTCAAGCGGCATATTTACTCCCGTAAAAGGAACATCGCCGAAAATCGGCTTTGCTTCGGGGGCAAGCTCCTGCTGCATTTCAAGGATAAATTCCTTGAGCGGTCTTGCATTACCGCTGCCGATAGTGTATTCCTTGTTTGCTATACCGTATTCTCCGATAGCCTCAAATGCTTTTGCAACATCATCAATGTAGATGAAGTCATAGTTTTGTGTTGCAGCGGTAAACTGTAGCGGTTCGCCTGCAATAATCTTGCGGATTGTTGAGTTTACAAAACGAGGTGATACCTCGCCTGCACCGTAAGCGTTTGTAATAACTGCCCAACAAAGGTCAATTGAAAGGCTGTTTGCAATAGGTTTGCAGATTGCTCTTGCAATAAGCTTGCCCGCACCGTAAATGTAGGGCAAACCCGGTTTGCTTTCCTGAGTGTAAACAGCAGTGTAGGTTTCCTTTTCCATAATAGAACCCGCATTGACAAACTTTTTGCACTGCATTTTGTCTGCTGTTCTGAGTGTTCTTGCTGTCCAGAGTGCATTCTGAAGCTGAATGTTTTCATCGCATCTGAGCGGACCGGCTGAGCCTACCCATGCAAAATGGTAGAAAACATCGACATCTCTGTCGGAAATTTTTTCAGCCAAGGTTTCAATCTCATCAAGCTCGCAATACACGATTTCAATGCCGTTAAGGTCTTTGATATTTTCGATTTTTTCGTTTTCATCCTTTACAACGGCAAAAACCTTTACACCGTCAGCACAAAGTTTTTTGCAGACATTTGAACCGACAAAACCGTTTGCTCCTGTTACAATTGCTTTTTTCATAGATTAACCTCTTTTATATCATTCGTTGTAAACTTAAATTCTGCTTTTAAGAAAATCATTTATCTGTTCGTCCATACAACTGCGAACATCGTCGCCGTTCATATAACAGCGTGACCATTCAACTGTTTTTTCAACAGCCTTGTCAACATGCCAATGCGGTGTCCAACCAAAAACAGACTTGAGTTTTGAACAATCAAGTTTGAGGAAGTTTGCCTCATGCACGGCATTTTTCTCGCTCTTATTGATCCACTTTATGTTTCCCGCGTACTTTACGAACAAGTCAACAAGCTCTCCTGTTGTTACGCAGTCACATTCATCGGGACCTACATTGTAGTAGTCGGCAAAATTAATATCTTCATACTGAGCCTTTGCAATCATAAGATACGCAAAAAGCGGTTCAAGCACATGCTGATACGGTCTTGTTGAGAAAGGATTTCTTACGATAATATCCTCGCCCTTTTCCAAGGCACGAACGCAGTCGGGAATAATTCGGTCATTTGCAAAATCACCGCCGCCGATAACATTACCCGCTCTTGCTGTGGAAATGGCTGTTCTGCCGTCTGCAAAAAATGAATTTTTGTAGCTGTGTGTCACAAGCTCGGAACAGCTTTTGCTGTTTGAGTATGGGTCAAAGCCGTCAAGAGGTTCGTTTTCACGGTAACCCCACTGCCATTCCTTGTTTTCATAAACCTTGTCGGTTGTGACATTAAGGAACGATTTTACGCAGTCAGTCTGTCTTACACATTCAAGAATGTTGACCGTTCCCATAACATTTGTTTCATATGTATATGCAGGCATTTTGTAGCTGTCACGCACAATCGGCTGTGCGGCAAGATGAAGTACAATCTCAGGCTGTGCCTCATCAAATGCCTTTTTAAGTGAATCGCAATTTCTTATATCTCCGATTACGGAATTTATGTCATTTTTAATATTTGCAATTTCAAAAAGGTTTGGATTTGTGGGCGGTTTAAGCGAATAGCCGGTAACCTCTGCACCTGCATTTGCGAGAATTTTGCAGAGCCAACTGCCTTTGAAACCTGTGTGTCCTGTTACAAACACCTTTTTGCCTTTATAGAAGTCAAGCATCAATCTTCCCACACTTTCCACGGAGCTTTATTTTCAGTCCATAGCTTTTCGAGTCTTTCTTTGTCACGCAATGTGTCCATACACTGCCAGAAGCCGTTGTGCTTGTAGCACATAAGCTGACCCTCGCTTGCAAGCTGTTCCATCGGTTCACGCTCAAACATTATTGTATCATCCTTGACATAGTCAAGCACTTTCGGTTCAAGCACCATAAAGCCTGCGTTAATCCAGCCTGAATCAACGGCACTCTTTTCACGAAATGCCTTGACTTCGCTGTTCTCGGATAAATCAAGCACGCCGAAACGGCTGTCAGGCTTTACCGCAGACATAGTGGCAAGCTTTCCGTTCTTCTTGTGAAATTCGAGCAGAGCGTTTATATCAACATCGGAAACACCGTCACCGTAGGTCATAAAGAACGGTTCGTCACCGATGAACTCACGAACTCTTTTGAGTCTGCCGCCTGTCATTGTGTGAAGTCCTGTATCAACAACAGTAACTTTCCACTGTTCCGCTCTCTTGTTGTGAACGATTATCTTGTCATCCTGTGTAAAATCAAAGGTGATGTCGGAGGTGTGAAGGAAGTAGTCGGCAAACCATTCCTTGATTACATGCTGTTTGTAGCCTGCACATATAACAAATTCGTTAATTCCGTAGTGGGAATAAAGCTTCATAATGTGCCACATAATCGGCATTCCGCCTATTTCAACCATAGGCTTCGGTTTAAACTGTGATTCCTCGGAAATTCTCGTTCCAAAACCACCTGCAAGTATAACAGCTTTCATCACAGTACCTCCTTAAACTGCACCTTCGCCCTTGAATACAGAGGCGAAAGTTTTGAAAATAATTTTAATGTCGAGCCACAAAGAGCGGTTCTTTACATAGTAAATTTCCATTGCTCTTCTGCGTGTGTATGTAGTGTCACTTCTGCCGTTTGCTGCCCAAAAACCTGTAAGACCGGGTTTTACGCTCAAAAGCATATCACGGTAGTTGCCGTAAATTTCGGTTTCAACCTCCGTAACGGGTCTTGGACCGACGATTGAAATGTCACCTTTAAGAATGTTCAAAAGCTGCGGCAACTCATCAAGACTTGTTTTTCTCATAAATTTTCCAACTTTTGTGATTCTCGGGTCATTTTCAAGTTTGAAGTTCTTTTCGTATTCAGCCTTTTGTTCAGGGGTGAACTGTTTGATAAGTTCCTCGGCATTTGTCACCATACTTCTGAATTTGTAGATTTTAATTTCCTTGCCGTTCTTTCCGACACGCTTGTGTGCAAAGAATGCAGGACCCTCGCTTGTTGTTTTAACAAGAATTGCCATAATGAGAAATACAGGTGAAAGGATTATTAAAGCGATGAGTGAACATACAATGTCAAAAATCCGTTTGAAAAAATCATAAACAGGCTTTTTTTTAATTGCGTGTCCACTTGGTGACGCACTTTTATTTATACTTTTGCTTTTTGCGGATTCCATTTTCCCCTCCGTGGACAGGACGAGCCTGTTAGTTTATGCTTACGCAGGCGGCTTGTTATCAGTCTTTTGTTTTTGTTTTGTAATATCCGCCGTATCTTGAGTAGTAGCCCTTGCCCTTGCGGGTTTCGTGAGGCTTTACACGGTTAAGAATAACACCGAGAATTTTTGCGTTGGTTCTTTTAATAACCTCAACCGTCCTTTCAAGCTCGGGGTATGTCGTTGAATTGTTTCTTGCAACAATAACAACACCGTCAGATGCCTTCATAATGGGGAGAGCGTCAATAACAACGCCGATTGGCGGTGTGTCAAAAATAATATAGTCATAATCCTTTTCAAGGGTTTTTATAAGCTCTGCCATAGCTTCACTTGCAAGAAGCTCCGACGGGTTTGGCGGAATAGCTCCGTAGGTAATAGCTTTGAGGTTTTCAATCTTTGTATCCTTGGTGACCTCTTTAAGAGAACATTCCTCGTTAAGGTAATTTGTAATGCCGGGGGTAGGTGAGATTTTGAGTGCGGTGTTGACTCTCGGACGGCGAAGGTCACATTCAACAACGATAACCTTTGTGCCAACCTGCTGAGCAAGCGCAGACGCAACATTGATTGATGTTACCGTTTTGCCCTCGCCCTTTGTTGACGAGGTAAACGCTACCTTTTTGCAGCCCTTTTTAAAGATTGAGTATGCGATGTTTGTTCTGGCTGTTTTGTATGATTCACGAACCTGAAAGCCGAGTGCCTCGGTGTCGATTGAACGGTCGATTTTAGTCTTTTTCATTGCAGCTTCACTCCTTTAACATTAATAACCCGATTCATAGTTGCCGTACTTCTTTTCGGCTGCCTTTTGATTCGAAAAATATTCAAAGTCGGGAATAGCGGCAAGCAGCGGAAGGTCAAGAACGGTTGTCATCTCTTCGTTGTACTTGATTTTGACATCAAGGAAGTCACGGACGAATGAAATAATCAAAGCAATGATAAGACCTGCCGCAAATGCGATAATCACATTTTTGGATACACTCGGTGAAGCAGGAGCTTTTGGAAGAGTTGCCTTGTCAACAATTTTAAGCTTTGCGTTGTCCTTTACATTTGCAATCGTCTTTGGTGCAATCTTCGCAATTGCGTCGCCTATTCTTTTTGATTCGGTAGGACTGCTCGAATTTACAAGAGCCTTAAATACCTCGGTATCTTCAATGCTCTCAAACTTAATCATAGATTTAAGCTGTGACGCTGTGTACTTTTCGTTGAGCGCTTCGGAAATCTGATTGTAGAATGAGTTTGAATCAAGAAGCTCAATATATGTAAGCACAAGATTCTTTGCATAGTTTACACTCTGGTAATCCTCGTATGCCGACTGGCTCTTGTAGTTGGTTTCAACATATAGCTTTACACTTGAGGTGTAGGTTTTCGGAATAAAAAAGGTTGTAATAAAGAAAGATACTGTAGCGCACAAAAGAGAAAGCACTGCAATAAAAGCCAAGTTTTTCTTTATTATTCTCGTTATGTCCTTGAATGTTATCTCCATTAAATTACTCCTCTTCTCGGCTTTTGTACGCATATGACGAGATAATGCCACAGTCAACACAAAAGTACTGCAGGCAAAAAACGGCACAAAAGCACAAAATACTTTTAAACATGACACTCCTATTATATTTTAAATCAGTAAAAAAATCAATATGAACAAAGGTTTCAATAAAGAAAAAAGATGTCTTTTTTTGCAGAATATGCAATTACTCTGATTTTTTATGTGTACAAAACATACATAAAATATATGATTATTTTGTTACAGTTAGCCGATAAGTACATAAATAACGAGCTGAAATAAAGCTCAGGCAAAATTTGCGAAAAAAATAAACAAAAATAAGGTAAATAACCGATAAAATTTCTACTCATATACTAGTATGTCACAATATGTCATGATAAGAAAGCAATTACTGTAATAATATGCAGGCAGAGCCGCTGCACGGATATTTGTTCAAAGAGTAATTTACAAACCAGTATGTATATTTTATGCAAAAATGATGTGCAAAGACGGATAAAAATACAAAGTCCAGACGAAACCGACACGGTGTGACACAGTACTTAATTGATTCGGAACGGCATAATGCACAATGAAAATACCTGATTTGACAAAAGGATTGTAATTTTTCCGAATATAACAAATATTTATAATGAAATGCTTTACAAAATGCGAAATGTGGTGTATAATACTGTACAAAGAAGTTAAATGGTGAAGTTTTCCATTGTGCTCCCTGCAGTTTTCGGCTTGCAGATGCGTATTATGCCAATGAATCCGTGAAGCTTCTTGCTGATGAAAACAAAATAAAATACAAGGTGGTATGAACTATGAAAAAATTATCAGCAATGTTAGTAGCACTCATCCTTGTTGCAGCAACAGCCTTTACTGCTTTTGCAGCAGGCATCAATGACAGTGAGCAGGCTGTTCTTGACGAACTCAAAACATCTGTTAAGATGAATGGCTCAGAGATGGTTATTCCGAGCGAGTTTGTAAACCAGGCTGAGAACTACTTTAACACAATTGACATGACAGCAGATGAGTCATCACAGATTATCGCTGTACTCAAGAAGGGCGAGAGCTTCCTTGAAAACTCAGGCGCATCTAGCATCGCAGATCTCACATTTGCTCAGAAGCAGACACTTCTTGCTTACGGCAAGGAGGGCGTAGGTGTTCTTGGTATGACAATGTCATATGACACATCAACAAAGACTCTTACAATTTATGACGCAAACGGCAAGGTTGCATTTTCAGCTGTTCCTACTCTTTCAAAGGTTGGACAGGTTAAAGACGGCAGCACAATCAAGACAACAGGTGTTGCAGCTGATTTCAGCGGCGTTGCAGCAGTTTCTGCAGTAGCACTCATTATGGTAGCAGGCGGAGCTTTCTACCTTGTAAAAACTAAGAAAGAAAGAGCTTGATTTAAATGTCTGATAAAAAAGTCAGACACGGTCATAGATCAAAGAATGGGAAGGGTTTTATAATTCTTCCCATTATATTTTGTCTGGTAACATATCTGGTGCTGTATTTGGCGTTTATTCCGTCATTTTCTCCGATAATTTCGGCTATGGGTATGTTCTTTTCGGATAATGAAAAGAATTATTCGACAGAGTACGATAATATTTTTGTGCCCGTGTCAGAAAACGCAACTGTTCCTACCGTGACCAAGAAAGATTCTGACGGTAAGGAAAAATCATATGTAAAAAAAGATTCCGTTCAGTATCCAGACTATGGCAATCTGTTCGGTGAACTCATAATAAGCGACTGCAATGTTGATGCAAATCTGTTCTTTGGCGACGGTGATGTTGCTTTGAGAAACGGCGTAGGCATTTACGCAGGCAGTTTTGTACCCGGTTACGGAGGAACAATTCTTGTTGCAGGTCATAACAATACCTATTTTAACGGTTTGAAAAATGCTCAGGTTGGTCAAAGGGTTGAAATTAAGACAAGCTATGGTAACTATGTGTATGAAATTACCGATACAGCCGTAAAAAGTGCTAACGACAGCAGCGCCTACGACCTTTCTGCTGATTACGAAAATCTGATAATGTACACCTGTTATCCCTTTGATGAATTAGGACTCACATCAAAAAGATTTTTCGTGTATGCAAAGCTTGTGTCGGGAACCCAGATAGATAAGGGGGGCAACTGATATGCATTCTAAGATAAGAGGTATTGTTTTCTGCTTGCTTTCGTTTGTTTTGTCATTTGTGTTGCTTCTGCTTTCAATTTCGGTGATGCTTGAAGCCACGATTCTGAATCCCTCGTATATTCTCGACAATATGAACACAACCAATTATTTTACCGACAAAAAGGACGAAATAACAAGAGAGCTTGTTGACCTCGGTTACGCGTCGGGTCTTAAAGAAAGCTTTTTTGGTAATGTGGTTGAAACTGTAACAATTCATGACGATACAGAGGATTACCTTGAAAGCTATTATAACGGCGGCTCGGCAAAAATCAGCACGGTTGCCTTTCGTCAGCGTTTTAATTCAGAGCTTGACAGCTACATAAAGAAAAATAATGTTAAGGTTGCAAGCAGTAACAGCAGGGAATATCTTATAAATAAAGCTGCGTCTGTTTATGAGGCGAATCTCAGAATACCGATGTTTTCAATGCTTTCGCCGTATCTCACGGCCTTGAAAGATATGATGCCGCTTCTAATAGGCGGACTGGTAGTTTTTGCCGCAATCCTTTGTGTGATTATCATCTTTGCAAACCGTTGGAAGCACAGGGCGGTCAGATATATCTGTTACGCAACATCCGGAACATTTATCACGGTGGGAATTATCCCTGCTGTTTTGTTTTCAACAGGCTATGTGAGCAAAATCAATATTGAGTCAAGAGCTTTCTACAACCTCTTTGTTCAGAGTATGAACAGCGTGCTTATCGCACTTGCAATCTGTTCTGTGGTTTTCCTCATCATTTCAATAGGACTCTTCTTCCTGCACAAAAATATGCGCAGAAAAGCAAGCGAAGAATGATACATTTGGCAATATGCCAAATGTAGGTAAAAGTGAATAGTTAAAAATTTGTGAATGTAAAACACGGTCGGATTTCCGAATAAGGATTCCGACCGTGTCTTTTTTTATGAATCAATCATCAATATTGTAAAATCGTTTTGCGTTGTCGCAGGTGATTTGCAGGAGTTCCGAAATGCTCATATTACGCAGAGATGCGATTTTTTCTGCGGCATAGACAATCATAGAGCTGTCGCAACGCTTGCCACGGAACGGCACCGGTGCCATATATGGGGCATCGGTTTCGAGCAGAAGTCTGTCAAGCGGAATTTCCGAAGCAACTTCAAGGCTGTGACGGGCATTTTTGAATGTAACAACACCGCCGAGGCTGATGTACATTCCCATGCGAACCGCTTCACGCATAAGCTCAACACTGCCCGAAAAGCAATGAACCAGCGCATTCGGTTTGTATTTTCTCAGAAGGTCGTACACATCACCGTGAGCCTCACGGTCGTGAACTATAAGCGGCATTTCAAGGTCAAGAGAAAGCCTGATCTGTTCCTCAAAAACACGCTTTTGCAAGTCTTTCGGAATATCCCAATGATAATCAAGACCTGTTTCGCCGATTGCGACAACCTTTTTATGTTTTGAAAGCTGTGCAAGCTGTTCAAGATAATTGTTCGGAATATTTTCGAGGTTTTCGGGATGAAATCCGACTGCGGCATACATAAAATCATATTTTTCGGCATATTCAATGCAGGTTTTTGCCGTTTCAAGGTCAACCGCATTGTTGACAATTCCGCACACACCCTTTGTGTGAATGTTTTCCAAAAGCTCAAAACGGTCATCGTCAAACCATTTGTCGTCATAATGTGCGTGTGCATCGAAAATGTTGTTGTAAAGTGACATCGGTATATCTCCCTAAAAGTATCAGGCAATAGCATTAAAAGCTATAACTTGTCGGCATTTAAATTCTAAAATTTGACTTTATTTAATCTCCGCAAATATAATTAGTCAACTATGTTATTCAATTCTTCAAATGATATGTCATGTTTGTTTGCATACTGTTCTGCATAACTACCCTTTATTCCATAAATTGTGAGCTTATCGCAACCTTCAAAGGCATTATCCGCAATATCTTCTGCCTTATCGTAAATGATAATTTTCTCCAGCAAGGTGCAGTTTTCAAAAGCACCCCATTCAATGCTCTTAATATTTTTAGACAAAACTAACTGTTTTAAGGATATGCAATTACTAAATGTATATTGTTGTATTGCAGTAATATTATCGGGAATATTTATACTTTTTAGTGATGTGCAACCGGAAAAAGCACCGTATGCTATTCCACGATCAGCAATATTATCCGGAATTACAAGCGTTTCTAATGAAGAACAGCCTGAAAATGATAAACTTTCAATTTCTTTTACATCACCATTAAAATTAACATTTTTCAGACTTTCACAATTCGTAAAAGAGAATTGTTTTATAGTACTTGGGAGTTGTATGCTTTCTAATGAAGTACAATTGTAAAAACATCGGTTAAATGTATACTCTATCCCTTCAGAAACAACAATCTCCTTTACTATGTCGTTATCCTCAAACATTCCTTTTCTTTCCGCACCCCACAAATTATATCCTGTAATATATCCGCCTAAAGCATTTACTTTATGGAAAAATATTGTTGAAGGAATTACAACTTTCTCTGACGGGTAGTTTATCTTTACAATTGTTGCCGATTTATTTGTATATCCATCGGTTTCATATGTGTACCCAAACCACCAATGTTCACTTGAAAAGATTTGCAACAATATAAATATCACTAACACTACGCACAATATCCCGATAGGTAGTTTATATTTTTTTATTTTTTTCATCATATCACCTTGGTAAAATAAATATTATAAAATAATATCAGCGGAATATGCAATATCATCTATGTTCCGCTGATTTTTAACAACTACTACTTTCTAGTCTGTAGGCTCATATGTTGTATCTAATTCTTCAAACAAACGTTTTTGGGCTTCGTATAATAAATCCTGAGTAATTTGATGACCACAACACGCATTAGACCATAATCCGCCAGAATGATACTTCTCTTTTGCTCTCTTTTGAATCAACATTTTATCATCATTATTAAATATTAATACAGAAAATGCTTTGTGACGAATTCCTTTTAGATGAGCCTCAATTTTAGGTATCTTATTGATTAATCTATCTGTCGAGTCAATTTGCATTACATATTTATTTTTATCAACATCAAAAAACACTTATTTAACATCCTTTTCGTTAACTTAGCCCTATATACTTTAGCCCTATATACTTAAATATTTGTATCAAGCCAATCTAGTATTACTTCGAGATCACCATCACTTAAGCCATGTATATTATCATCACGCACACTAAAATATATATGTTTATTATTTTGTTTTAATTTTTTATACAAATCTTCTGCTTGTGAAAAAGAAACTTGTTCATCATATTTGCTATGAATAATCAAAACAGGTACAGTAATTTCTTCTGTCCAATAAATAGCTGATCTTTTTTCATATTCTTCTGGGTTTTGCTCAGGAGTTGTCCCAATATAGTTGTAAAGTAATTTTTGCATATCTTCACGAGCTTCGTAAGATTGAAACAAATCACTAACAGCAGATATGGCTATAATTCCTTTAACTCTATTATCCTGCTTGGCAGTCATATAAGTCATCATACCACCACGAGAAACACCCGCAACACAAAAATCTTTCATGCTAATAAAGTCAAAATGTGTTTCACACAAATCAATTAGTTTTATAACATCATTAAGATCTTTACCACCAAACTCATCTTTACCACTTCCGCCATCTGCTCCTCTATATTGCGATGCAACAATAATCCTATTTGTCAATACACAAAGTTTTGCGGTATCTTCATCACCAAGCAAACCGATTTTGCTATTTCCTCCTCTGTTATATAATATACACTTTCCTAGCGATTGATTTTCAACAAGACTCAGAGGAATAGATATATAAGCTTTTACTTGATAACCATCAGAAATATATGTAAATTTATACGAGATACAACTTTTACTCAAACTATTACTTAACTCTATTTGCTCTATGTCGTATACTTCTTCATTTTGATAGTTTATGAAGTTATATATATTATCCTCAGCAATCTCTATGTTTTCACTACAACCACTCAAGGCAAACAAAAACAACAAAATAACGCTAATATTTATACATAAGAATTTTTTCATTACAATCACCTAACTTTATAAAATTCTCTATATGTCTATAAAAAAGAGATATGATTCATTCGGTACAACCTGGATTGACAATATGCTTTTGTTAAACTCATAATGAATCTCATTATTCAATAAGTTATTTATTTTGTTTATTTCACAAATTCCAAAAACACCTACATTTATATTAACTGAAGTTGAAGTATTATTCTGTGTACAAATTACAAAATAAACTCTTTTATCCGAAAATCTAGCAAATGAGAATATCTCATCTGACATATGAACAATTTTAAACCCACCATCAATTAATTCCTCTTCTTTTCTAATAACACATAGCTTTTTATACAAATTGTATATAGAATTATCTTCATAGTTATGTTCCCAATCCATAGGGTATCTGCATCCTTCTTTTTCATCAACTCTCCCATCTAACTCTATTTCATCACCATAGTATATACATGGTAACCCTATAATGCAAAATAATATCAACAAACAGTTACTCACTTGTTTAGAAACTCAATAGTTGCATCTAATTCTTCAAAAGGTATATTGTGTTCGTTTGCATATTGCTCGGCATATGAGCCCTTTATTCCGCAGATTGTAAGTTTATCACATCTGTCAAAGGCATCATTAGCTATATATTTAACTTCATCATGAATATTTACTTTTTCTAAAAAGTCGCAGCTATAAAACGTCCCACTATTAATAGATGTTACTTTTGGTGGTATAGTAACAAATGTTAGAGAATCACACTCCCTAAATGCATAAGATTCAATTGTATTTATGTTTTCAGGTAAATCTATTTTTTGTAACGCACATTCTGCAAAGGCATCACCTTCTATCTTTTCTACACTACTTGGCAATTCGATAAAACGCAGGTTTTTACAATTACTAAACATTGATTCACTTATTGTTTTTATTCCTGTTTCAAATTCCACAGACCTTAAATACTTACAAAAAGCAAACGCCCTTGTCCCGACTACTCTAACGCTGGAAGGTATATTCACTTCACAGAGACCTGAAGAATAAAATGCATCATTACATATTTCCGTTACACCTTCAGGGATACTCACTTCTGACACATTACTGTCTTCGAATATTCCCCTTTTAGCTGCTCCTGAAAGATTAAGCACCTCATACTCACCTAACTTTGTAACTGGAACTCCATAAACACTTGACGGAAGCTTAACATGATACTCTTCACCCGTATATTTAATCAAAGTTGCTTGACCATTATCCACCTCAAACCAATAGTTATATTTTTTTGACATATAATACTCCGTACCATCTGATTTGTTACTCTTCCAAGGATGAAGCAAAAGTATTATTAATGCTATAAATGCTACAATTAATACAATTATCAATATAATTTTAGTTTTTTTATTCATACACTATCACTCTTTTTGTTATAGTATATTGTAATCGGATGACATAGCAAAAGACTTTGTCATCCGATTGCTTATCAAAGTATATTACGGTTTATATGTTGACCATATACCATCTTTATACCACACATCCCGTGTTACTAAGTGACCTTCTTGTAATACTCCTGGTATCTGCTTATTTTGAGAATCATTAAATATTACTTTAGGATTGTCTATACCATATATCGTATAGGCTAACCAATTATCGTACATTTGACTATTCATCAGCGTACCAGGCCATTCCATCAGAATATTATTATCTTCATAGAAGTAAATTCTTGTGTCCCAATATTCCCAATCAGAAGGACGATAAAAATGAACAGTAATTCCCTGTGGTTTTTTGCTATATGCAGTTTCATTTACTACCCACATTTCATCTTCTGTTATTTCAATTCCAGGTTGATTAATACCGGGATGTTGTTGTCTGGTTGCAGGATCAGTAGTGTTGTTATTAAAAATAACTCTCGGATTGTTCACACCGTAAATTGTGTAAACATACCGGTTATTACCACCATCCGGGGACATTTTCTCTCCTGGGAATGGGAGTTCATGGTCATCATCATTATAATAATAGGTATGAGGCTTTGTCAAGAAAAGTGGGGCTGTTGCAAATGAGTAAAATTTGCAACAGTCCCACATTGAAATATTGTACGGATAATTGTCGTGTTACGCTCGGGCATAGATAGTTTTTAATTTATCAAACTGTCTGCACGAACATAAATTAACAGATTTTTGAGCCGACAGGCATATTGTCAACAAAAACAACCTTTAAATCATCGCCGTGAACTGCAGAAAGAATCATACCGCAGCTTTCAACACCGCAAAGCTTTGCAGGCTTGAGGTTCTGAACAAGAATAATCTTCTTGCCGATAAGCTCCTCGGGCTTGTAGTAGTTTGCAATACCACTGACAACGGTTCTGTCCTTTACACCGTCAAAAATTGTGAACTGTAAAAGCTTTTTGCTCTTTTTAACGGGTTCGCAGGTCTTAACCTCACACACACGGAGGTCAACCTTTGCAAAATCATCAATGCCAATCTGTGCAACACCTTCAAGCTCTTCACGGAGCGCCTTTGTTTCCTCGCTTTCGCCCTCGTTGTTCTTGATGATGCTGTTGAGTTCTTCAATTTCCTTTTCAACATCAATTCGTGGGAAGAGTGCATCTCCCTTGTGAACTGTGACATCAGCAGGAAGAACGCCGAACTTGTCGCAGTTTTCGTAGCTTGCACACTTTTCACACGCACCAATCTGCTCAAGAGCCTTTGGCATTGTTGTTGGCATAAATGCCGAAAGGAGGGTGCAGGCAATACGGATTGCCTCAAGAAGATTGTAGAGAACGGTTGCAAGTCTTGCTTTCTTTGTTTCGTCCTTGGCAATAACCCACGGAGCAGTTTCGTCAATGTACTTGTTTGCACGGGAAACAAGCTTGAAGATTTCGGCAAGTGCGTTCTGGAGCTGAGTTTTGTCCATGAAATCGTCAACCTTTGCACGGAGCGATGTTGCGATTTCGATAAGCTCATCGTCAAATTCGCCGTTCTCACGCTCTGTGGGAAGTGTGCCGCCGAAATATTTCTGAACCATTGCAACTGTTCTTGAAACAAGGTTGCCAAGACCGTTTGCAAGGTCGGAATTGATACGGTTAATCATAATTTCGTTTGAGAATGAGCTGTCTGCACCGAGAGCCATTTCACGCATAATGTGATAACGGATTGCGTCAGCACCGTAACGCTCGCCGAGTACAAACGGATCAACAACATTGCCGAGTGACTTTGACATCTTCTGTCCGTTGAAAGTAATCCAGCCGTGAACGGCAAGATGCTTTGGAAGCGGAAGGTCAAGAGCCATAAGCATTGCAGGCCAGATGATAGCGTGAAAACGCATGATGTCCTTTGCTACCATATGAACATCGGCAGGCCAGTATTTGTCAAATTCGTCAAATTTTTCATTCTTGTAGCCGAGAGCGGAGATATAGTTTGAAAGTGCGTCAATCCAAACATAAACAATATGCTTTTCGTCAAATGTAACTGGAATGCCCCATTTGAAGGTTGTTCTCGATACGCAAAGGTCTTCAAGTCCCGGCTTGATAAAGTTGTTTACAAGCTCAACCGCTCTTGTCTTTGGCTGTAAATAGTCTGTTTCCGTGAGGAGCTTTTCAATTCTGTCGGCAAAAGGTGACATCTTAAAGAAATATGCCTCCTCCTTTGCCTCTGTAACCTCTCGTCCGCATTCGGGACATTTGCCGTCAATAAGCTGGCTTTCTGTCCAGAAGCTTTCACAGGGGGTGCAGTATTTGCCCTTGTATTCGCCCTTGTAGATGTAGCCCTTGTCATACAGCTCCTTAAAAATTTTCTGAACCGTTTCAATGTGGTAATCGTCTGTTGTGCGGATATATCTGTCATAGCTTATGTCCATAAATTTCCATAAACCTTTAAAGGTTTTTACAATTTCGTCAACATACTCTTTGGGAGTAACACCCTTTTCGGCAGCCTTCTGTTCAATTTTAAGACCGTGTTCATCCGTACCCGTAAGGAACATAACATCATATCCCTGCATTCGTCTGTAACGGGCGATGGAATCGCACGCAACGGTGGTGTAGCAATGACCGATGTGGGGATTGCCTGACGGATAATAAATAGGCGTTGTAATGTAAAATGGTTTTTTCTGACACATAGTATTTGTCCTCCCTAAAATTCAGCAAATGAGCTGTAACTGTAATTATACCAATTATTGCATATAATTTCAAGAGTTCATGGTATAAACGGAGAATAGTTAATTGTTGTATGTTTCATTTAAAGACAATTATTTAGGATTCATTTCGGTGATATTACTGTCTGAATTCATAAATAATCGTGTTAGAGTGTCGGGTTAAAGTGAAATAATGCCGAACTGCGCAAGTGTGTAGGAAATTAAGATGAACACAAGGCAGATTGGAGCTATATATTTAATCATAACATCAAACAAAGCCCTTCTGCTGAAACGCTCGCCGTTCCTTGTGATTTCGTCTGCAATAGTCTTTGGCTTGATAACCCAGCCGATGAGAATACAAGTGCAAAGTGCGACAATCGGCATAATAATGCTGTTGCTCAGGAAGTCAAAGAATGTAAGGAAGTCCATTCCGAGAATCTTAACATTTGACCATACACCGTTGCCGAGTGATGACGGAATACCCATAATAAGGCAGATGCCGATAACTATAAGACAGGACTTGATTCGTGTAAGCTTGAACTTGTCCATAAGCGAAGAAACAATTGCTTCCATTACGGAGATTGAGCTTGTGATAGCTGCAAAGAATACAAGAACAAAGAACAAAAATCCGATGATTCCGCCGGCAGGCATTTCGTTGAATACCTTTGGAAGTGTGATGAACATAAGTCCGGGACCGCTTGCACCAAGACCTTCTTCACCGCTGAATACATAAACCGCAGGAACTACCATAAGACCTGCAAGAAGCGCAACGGCTGTGTCAAAAATCTCAATTTGGTTAACCGACTTTGTGAGGTTTACCTCATCTTTTGTGTATGAACCGTAGGTTACCATAATTCCCATTGCAATGCTCATTGAGAAGAACAGCTGACCGAGTGCTGCCGCAAATGTCCAAATTGACAGTTTGCTGAAGTCGGGAATGAGGTAGTACGAAACACCCTCCATTGCGTTCGGGAGCGTGAGTGTGTAGATTGAAATTCCGACTGTCAGAACAAGCAGAACAGGCATCAAAAATTTGCTCAGTCGCTCAATGCCCTTGTTTATTCCGAGCATAATTACCACTGCACTCAACAGCATAAATATTAAGAAAAACACAATGGGTGACAATGGGTCGGAAATAAAGTCCGAGAAAAAGTTGTCCTGTGCCGCAGGGGCAACAAGTCCCTGTGCATAAACGCACATATATTTTGTAACCCAACCGCCGATAACGCAGTAGTACGGAATAATGATTGTAGGAACAAGCGTTGCAAGGTAGCCTAAAAACGAAAATTTGCTGCATAGCTTTTTGTAGGCGAGAATCGGACTTAGCTTAGTTTTTCTGCCGATTGCGATTTCGGCAGTCAAAAGTGAAAAGCCGAATGTAAGCGCAAGGATTATGTAGATAAAGATAAATGTTCCGCCGCCGTACTTAGCTGCATAATACGGAAATCTCCAGAGATTTCCCAAGCCTACTGCACTTCCCGCAGCGGCAAATACAAATCCGAGTCCGCCGGAAAAGCTTCCTCTTTTTTTACTCATGATAATTACCTCTCATTTTCTTTAGAATTTTTTAAAATCTGTAAATAAAACAATCAAAGCAAGTATAACATAATACAGAGATTAAAACAACATTTTTTTGCATATTTTGCAAAAAGAAAATTTTGGTTTTATCTTTGCGAATTTTGTCAAATCTATTGCAAATCGATTTTATTTGTGATATTGTAAAATATATGTAAAGAATGCGTTGCTAAAGGTAAAATTTAGTGCAATTCGCTTGAAATAATCCGTTTCGTATTTTATACTTAATCAGATATATTAAATTGGGTTATATATCAGTTTTTATGGTGGTGAATTATATGTCAAATTCAAAAAACAACAATAAAAAAACATCCGAAAAGGCAAAGCTTATGTCAAAATGGCAAAAGATGCCTTATACTAACAGAGAATTAAGCTGGGTTGACTTTAATGCAAGAGTGCTTGAAGAGGCGTTCAAAAAGACCAACCCAATTATGGAAAGATGCAACTTCCTTTCAATTACGGCATCAAACCTTGACGAATTTTTTATGGTTCGTGTTGCAGGTGTGCTTGATCAGATTCATCACGGCAGAACAAGCCGTGACGCATCGGGCATGACTCCTACAGAGGTTATGGACGGACTTGTTGAAAAAATTCACGAGTTTGCCAAAAAGCAGTACAGCTGTTATAACCGTTCAATAATTCCGTCACTTCGTTCGGCAGGCATTGTATTCAAAGAGGCTGACGAGCTTGACGGCGATCAGAAAGTGTTTGTTGAGGAATACTTTAAAAAAGTAGTTTTCCCCGTATTGACGCCTATGGCTGTTGATACCAGCCGTCCGTTCCCGATGCTTGCAAACAAAAGTCTTAACATTGCGGTTCGCCTTACAAATGCCGAGAATGAAGAATTTTTCGCATTGGTTCAGGTTCCGTCAATTCTTCCCAGATTTCTTGAGCTTCCGACTCACGAGGGCAGAGCGTTTATTCTGCTTGAAAAAATAATTGCAATGCACCTCGGCGAGCTTTTTGAGCTTTACAACATTAAGCAGTACGATCCTTTCAGAATCACCCGAGATTCCGACCTTGACATTGACGAGGATACCGAGGATCTTATGGCTGAAATTAAAAAGTCAATCAGAAAGCGTAAGAGAGGAGAACCTGTCCGTCTTGAATTCGGCAAGAAATGCAACCGAGAAATTCGTGAATTTCTTGTTGACGCTCTCGATGTTACGGAGCGTGAAATCTACTTTCAGAGAGGTCCTCTTGACCTTACATTTCTTTCAAAATTTGCCCACATCAAGGGCTGTGAGGATATGTGCTTTGAACCGATCGTTCCCGTAAATCCGCCTGCGGAATTCTGCGGTTATGATGATATTTTTAAGGCTATCCGTGAAAAGGACAGACTTGTGCATCATCCTTATGAAAGTTTTGATGTTGTGGTTGATTTTGTCAAAAAGGCGGCAACCGATCCGAATGTTCTTGCCATCAAGCAAACCCTGTACCGTGTCAGCGGAAATTCACCGATTGTTGCGGCTCTTATCAAGGCGGCTGAAAACGGCAAGCAGGTAACTGTTCTTGTTGAACTCAAGGCGAGATTTGACGAGGAAAACAACATTCAGTGGGCAACAAAGCTTGAAAAGGCGGGCTGTCATGTAATTTACGGTCTTACAGGACTTAAAACCCACTGCAAAATCTGTCTTGTAGTACGAAAGGACAAGGACGGAATCAGAAGATATTTGCATATGGGTACGGGTAACTATAACGACAGTACGGCGAGATTCTATACCGATATCGGTATGTTCACCTGCCGTGAAGAATACGGTGTTGACGCATCATCACTCTTTAATGTATTGACAGGTTACTCAACTCCGCCTGAATACAACAAATTTATCGTTGCACCTCACGGAATGCGTCCGTTCTTTGAGGCTATGATTATTCAGGAAACCGAGAACGCAAAGCTCGGACTTCCTGCCAAAATTACCGCAAAGGTGAACTCGCTTGTTGATCCTGAAATCATCAGTCTTTTGTATGATGCATCAAACGCAGGCGTAAAAATTGACCTCATCGTAAGAGGTATCTGCTGTCTTGTTCCGGGGGTTCATGGATTCAGCGAAAACATCAGAGTAATTTCAATTGTCGGTCAGCTTTTGGAGCATAGCCGAATATTCATATTTGAAAACAATTCAAATCCGCTTTATTATATGGGAAGTGCCGACTGGATGCCGAGAAACCTCGACAGACGAGTTGAGCTTGTGTTCCCTGTTGAGGACGAGGATATCAAAAAGCGTGTGCAGGAGGTTATCACGGTTTCATTTAAGGATACCGTAAATGCACGCCAACAGCTTTCAACAGGTGTATATAAGTCTGTTGACAAGCGCGGCAAGCATAAGATGAATTGTCAGAAATTCTTTTCAAAGCTTGCGTTAAAGGCTCAAAAGCAGGCAATGAAAAAAACATATGCGAGCACTGTCGGAACTCCGATTGTACCCGTTGAAGTGAAAAAGGAGGACTCCGAACAATGAAAAGAGTAGGCATTTTAACAAGCGGCGGTGATTGTCAGGGACTTAACGCAACAATCCGTGCCGTTGCAAAAACACTTTATAATCAGCTTGGCAATGATGTTGAAATCATCGGCATTATTGACGGCTACAGAGGTCTTATCTACGGCGAAACAAGAAAGATGAAACCCGAGAATTTTTCGGGTATTCTCACAATGGGCGGTACGATTCTCGGCACATCAAGACAGCCGTTCAAGCTTATGCGTGTTGTTGATGAGAACAGCGTTGACAAGGTTGAGGCTATGAAGAAGAACTACAAAAAGCTTGGCCTTGACTGTCTTGTTGTACTCGGCGGCAACGGAACTCAAAAAACCGCAAATCTTCTTCGTGAAGAGGGACTCAATGTGGTTTCACTTCCTAAGACAATCGACAACGACCTTTGGGGTACAGACAAGACATTCGGTTTTCAGAGTGCCGTTGATATTGCAACAAATGTAATCGACTGTATCCATTCAACCGCAACATCTCACGGCAGAGTTTTCATTATTGAGGTTATGGGACATAAGGTTGGCTGGCTCACACTTTATGCAGGTATTGCAGGCGGTGCGGATATTATCCTTATCCCCGAAATTCCGTACGACATCAACTCGGTTGTAAAGACAATCAAGTCAAGAACCGCAGGCGGTAAGAACTTTTCAATTCTTGCAGTTGCCGAGGGTGCAATTTCAAAAGAAATTGCCGCTTTGCCTAAAAAGCAGAGAAAAGCTGCTGTTGCAGAGATGAAATATCCGTCAATTTCCTATCAGATTGCCCATGATATTGAGGAGGCAACAGGTCAGGAAACAAGGGTTACAGTACCGGGTCACTTCCAGAGAGGCGGCAGTCCCGATGCTTATGACCGTGTGATTTCAACTCGTTTCGGCGTTAAAGCCGCAGAGCTTATTATCAATAAAGACTACGGCAAAATGGTTGCCCTTGTAAATAATAAGGTAGTTGCCGTTCCGCTTAAGGACATCGCAGGCAAGCTCAAGAGCGTTCCGAAAGACAGCGAGGTTGTTGAAACAGCAAGAAAAATGGGCATCAGCTTTGGCGAATGATTTTCACCTTTTGGTTGACATATGCCTTTGTTATGATAAAATGATATGAAGTTCAGATTTCACGAAAGGGAGTGTTACTGTGAACGGTAATAAGCCGATTGAACAGATAATAGAAAATGCTGCCGCATCAGTTGAAATGGAAGGCTATACCATTGACAGCAAAAGCAAAGAATGGTGTCAAAAATTACTGCGTAACGAAATCACAATACAGGAATATATTTCACTTATCAAGAAAAAAGCAGGGGTTAAGGCTTAATGGCATACAATGACAATTCCATTAACAGAGATGTAATTTTAAACTATGCCTTTAGCACATACGGAACAGAACCCGAATATCCGTGGGAGAGCAGTCCCGATAATGCGGTTCTGCGGAATATGATGTCGGGCAAATGGTACGCAATAGTTATGCGTGTCAAAAGGCAGATTTTAGGGCTTGACGGCGAGGGTTTTATTGATGTGATGAATGTCAAGTGCGACCCGATTCTTGTCGGCTCACTCAGATTAAAAAACGGATTTCTGCCTGCCTATCATATGAACAAGGATAAGTGGATAAGTATTCTGCTTGACGGCTCTGTGAGCAAGGAAGAAATCTTTCCGCTGATTGATGAAAGCTACAGTCTTGTTATGCCAAAGGCTAAAAAACGCTCAAAAATCTGACATAATAATCAAGTCGGAAAATCGGTTTTACAATCGGTTTTCCGATTTTTTGTTGTTTGGGCATTAATTGTGTGCAGAAAAGTTGTCTGAAATCTTGCAATGAACGCCTGCTTTTGCTATAATCGTAGTATGTATATGAAAATATGTGCCACGCAGAATGAACGGGGTATTAAATATGAAGTCAGATTTTAAGAAAATTTTAAGAAAAAGAATACTTCCGACCGTACTTGCGGTTCTTGCATTGTCGGTTTGTTCAATAACTGCCTTTGCGGTTGGAGAGGACGATCCGCAAACTCCCGATCCTCAGCCCGATCCTGTTGTGACGGAGTATGTTCCCGATGAAACCGAACCGCAATACACAGAACCGGTTTATACCGAGCCTGTTTACACCGAAGAACCTACAACCGAGTATGTTGCACCCGTAACGGAAGAGCCTGCAACTGAATATGTTCACCCTGAAACAACAGAAGCTCCTCAGCAGGAAGAAACGCAGTATCAGAATCAGTATGTTGAAACTCAGGCACCCGATTCAACGGAATTTCAAGCGCCGACAATCGCAAAAACGGTCAGCGAAAAAAAGTATTCCACAAGCTACACGGCGGGAATCGTTTCATGGATTTGCGTAGGTCTTGGAGTAGTTGCAATTGCGGTTGTAATGATCAGCACAAAAGTCGGTGCAAGAAAAAGAATAAGGTAACAGCATTAAATGTGTAAAAATATGGATAATCTTAACATCGGCGGTGTTCCGCTGAAATCCCACGCAGTTCTCGCACCCATGGCGGGAGTAAGCGACAGAGCCTACCGTGAACTTTGCGTAAGATTCGGTGCGGCATACTGCGTAAGCGAAATGGTCAGTTCAAAGGCACTTTCTTTCAACAGTAAAAAGAGCGAAGAACTGATGGAAATTTCAGACTTGGAGCGTCCTTGCGGAATTCAGATTTTCGGTGATGATCCGAAATGTATGGCTGATGCCGCAAAGCACGCACTTGAAAACAAACCCGATATAATTGATATCAATATGGGATGCCCTGCTCCCAAGATAAGCTCAAACGGCAGCGGAAGTGCATTGATGAAAAATCCTCGGCTTTGCGGAGAAATTGTCAAGGCTGTGACAGCCGTTACCGACATACCCGTAACCGTAAAAATCCGCAAGGGTTGGGATGATGACAGCGTAAATGCCGTTGAAGTTGCAAAAATCTGCGAATCGGCAGGTGCGGCGGCAATCACCGTTCACGGCAGAACAAGACAGCAGTATTACAAGCCTCCCGTTGATTACGATATCATAAAGGCTGTAAGAGAATCCGTCAGCGTTCCCGTAATCGCAAACGGCGACATCGACAGTGCCGAAAAGGCAAAGGAGGTTATGGACATCACGGGCTGTGACCTTGTTATGATCGGCAGGGCAACGCTCGGAAATCCGTGGATTTTCTCGCAGATTAACGCATACCTTGAAAACCCGAATATTAAAATCCACACTCCCGACCTTGAAGAAAGGCTCGGTGTAATGATTGAACATATCGGCAAAATGGTTGAATACAAGGGTGAGCATATGGCAATGCTTCAGGCAAGAAAACTTGTAGTCGGCTATTTCAAAGGCATAAAGGGTGCGGCAGCTTTGCGAAATGAGGCAGGAAAAATTAAAACGCTTGATGATTTGTACGAATTAAGGCAAAAAGCCCTTTCGCTGCAATGACATAAATTCAAACAGGATACACAGTATTCTAAAATAAAAATATAAGGGGAATGTAACAATGAGTGAAAAAACAAATATCGCTACTCTTGATTACCTCAACGAGTACGATCCCGCAATCGGTAACGCAATGACAGACGAGCTTAAAAGACAGCGCAGAAACCTTGAACTTATCGCAAGTGAAAACATCGTTTCTCCGGCAGTTATGGCTGCAATGGGCAGCTTGCTCACAAACAAATATGCCGAGGGTTATCCGGGAAAGAGATACTACGGCGGTTGTCAGTGCGTTGATGTAGTTGAAGAAATTGCCCGTCAGCGTGCGTGTGAGCTTTTCGGTGCCGAACACGCAAATGTTCAGCCTCATTCAGGCGCTCAGGCTAACACAGCGGTATATTTTGCAATGCTTAATCCCGGTGATACGGTAATGGGTATGAACCTTAACGAAGGCGGTCACCTTACACACGGTTCACCTGTTAATATTTCAGGTAAATACTTCAACTTTGTTCCATACGGTGTTGATCCCGAAACGCACAGAATTGATTATGATAAGGTTCTTGAAATTGCAAAGGAATGCAAGCCTAAGATGATTGTTGCAGGTGCGTCTGCATACCCAAGAATCATTGATTTTGCAAAGCTCCGTGAGATTGCCGATGCAGTAGGCGCATATCTTATGGTTGATATGGCTCACATCGCAGGTCTTGTTGCCGCAGGCGTTCATCCGAACCCTGTTCCGTATTGTGAGTTCGTTACAACAACAACACACAAAACTCTCCGTGGTCCTCGTGGCGGTCTTATCCTCTGCCGTGAAGAATTTGCAAAGCAGATTGACAAGGCTATCTTCCCCGGTACACAGGGTGGTCCTCTTATGCACATCATCGCCGCAAAGGCTGTTTGCTTCGGCGAGGCATTAAAGCCTGAGTTTAAGGAGTACGGCAAAAAGATTGTTTCTAACTGTAAGGCTCTTGCAGACGGACTTCTCAAGAGAGGCAACAAGCTTGTTTCAGGCGGTACGGACAACCATGTTCTTCTTATGGATCTCCGTGATACAGATGTAACCGGCAAGGAGCTTGAGGCTCGTCTTGACGATTGCTACATCACAGTAAATAAGAACACAATTCCGGGCGAACCTCGTTCACCGTTCGTAACAAGCGGTGTAAGAATCGGTACTGCCGCTGTTACAACAAGAGGTCTTAACGAGGAAGATATGGACAAGATTGCCGAGTACATCACCCTCGTTCTTAACGACTATGAGAACAGCAAGGAAAAGGTTAGAGCAGGCGTTGAAGAAATCTGCAAAAAATATCCGCTCTACGAATAATAAATTATTTAGTTAAAAAGTCAGTCGGTTGATATATTGCCAACCGACTGCTTTACTATTAATGGTAATAAAAAATGACTAACATACATTGATTAGGTACATATTTTTAAGTATAATGAAGTTATGAAGTGGCTATAAGAATGATATTAGGCAATTTGAAAGGGAATCTGTATGTTATCTATTTATCCTGCATGTTTTTATAAAGAAAAAGAGGGCAATTATTCCGTGATTTTTCCTGTTCTCGGAATTGCAACCTGCGGTGATACAATTGATGAAGCTATGGAAATGGCTGTTGATTGCCTTGCCGGATATTTGTATGACGCTAAAATTGAAAATGAAGAAGTTCCCAAACCGCCTAAAATGGAAGATATTGATATTGATGCGGAATATGATGAATATGAAACGGCATTTGTCAATATGGTTACTGTTGATGTTGACGAATACGCAAAAAAGCATTTTGAAGTACAGAAAACGCTCACAATTCCTTTGTGGCTTAATGATTTGGCAGTAAAAGAGGGCGTAAACTTTTCTCAAGTGTTGCAAAAAGCCTTAATAGAACAACTTCACCTTGCCGAATAATAAAAAAATTTAGCCGACTGTTATCTATCCAACAGTCGGCTTTTGCTTTATATGAAAGTTCTGATTACTGAATTTATCATATTTTAATTTGGTATTATTTTACTGCACTTCAAAAATCCTCAACAGGGTTTTCGTAGGCGGATTTGATTTTGGCTATTTCGCCTTTGAGGAGGCAATTGTCAATGTCGATTTGATAGTTGTGGTAATCCCACGGGAGATGTTCTCCTTTATGGGCGTAGATGAAGTCGCTTTTGCCGGTTTTGTCGATTTTTTTGATGAGGTCAAGCAAATCTTCTGCCGACATATCGTCAATAATTCCTCTGCCTGCTCCGTCAGAAACTTTTGGATAGGTTCGTCCGCTGCCTCTTGACATTTCTTCATCAGAAAGCAAGGTTATTTCAAACTCCTGTTCCTCGCCAAAATCATAAATCATATGAATTTTATCGCCAATTTCAAGTTTTAAATTGCCGAGTTTTGTTTCTGCCATAAGCTTTGGCTTTGTTTGAAACTCTTCGTCATTTAACTCGTAATTTGTACCTTTGTATTCCATATAGAACAGATGGTAGGCGCAGGTGCTGAATGACGAAAGCACGGCATAGCCCAACACAGCCATTGTCGAATTTGAAGAAATCTGAATATCACGCCAGATTTTGTTTTCGCAACCCATATAAATGATTTTAAATGTATAAACTCTTGCCATATCAACTGACTTCCTATTGTTAATTCAAAGTATCTTCGCCCTCGTTATAGAGAGCCTCGTTGATTTTTACAACGCTTTTGTTGTTATTCATATTTATGATTATAATGCTGTCACGCTTAATTTTGGGGTAGAGAGGTGAGAGCCCTGCAATTTTAAGGACGCTGTTGGTTTCATTTACCGACAGACCCATTCCTATTGAAAGGCAAATTAGTTTATCTCTTTTCGGGGCAGTTTTCAAGCCTGAAAAAATCTGATAGGCATAGCCGTCGCTGAGTTCGGCTTTACGAATGACTTCCGCCTTTGTGAGGTTTCTTTCGCTCAAAAGGTCGGTAAGGTATTCCGAGAGATTTTTGCTTATCATTGAATCCTTGTTTGCGTTTTCGTATTCTTCAAATGTGTTGAAATTTTCAAGTTCTTTTAAAAGCTGAGTTGTGGTTTTGCGTATCATAATCAAAAACTCCCTGAATTAAAGTTTTGTAAGTTTCCAAAACTATTTTAACATGATATAATAAGCACGGCAAGTACGATTAGACTTATAATTTTGCAAAGTGCTTATTATATCAATTTATATTCCCCTCAAATTTTGCTCTGCAAAATTCTCGATGGGAAGCACGGCAAGTATAATTATACTAATATTTTTGTTATGTGCCTGTCAATATTGTGAGGAATTGTTATGGGAAATAATTGGATTGATACGGTGATTAATGAACAATATCAGTTTGTGCGATTGCTTAAACGAACAGATAAAACGAAAATCTGTGTTTTCAGGCATAAGGAACTCGGCAAACAGATTGTAAAACGCACATTAAAAGGTTCGGGAGAGGTTTACTTTGCCCTCAGGACGCTTTCACACCCAAATATTGCAAATGTTTACGATGTTGTCAAAACCGAAACGGGAGTCACCGTTCTTGAAGAATATGTTGACGGTCAGACCGTTGCAGATTATCTGCAAACGGGATTGTATTCTCCGTCAGGTGTGAGAAAAGTTATTTCATCTCTTTGTGACGCACTTGATTTGTTACATTCGCACCAAATTATACACAAGGATATTAAGCCTGAAAATGTGATGATTGACAGCAACGGTAATGTAAAGCTGATTGATTTTGATGCGGCAAGGCTGTACAAGCCCTATCAGTCGAAAGACACACAGGCTATTGGCACAATGGGATATGCCGCACCCGAACAGTACGGAATAAATCAAACCGATGAACGGACTGACATTTACGCAATAGGTGTTTTGATGAATGTTATGCTCACAGGTCAGCCACCTGAAATACGGCTTTGCAGGGGCAGACTAAAAAGGGTGATTGTAAAATGCACCCAGACAATTCCCGACAACCGCTATCAAAATGTGAAAGAACTGAAAAGAAATCTTTAAAACAGAATAAAACTGTGCTGACAGCACAGGACAAAAATACCGTCTTTGATTATACTTTAATTAGAGTTTAATCAAGGACGGTAATTATTTTGTGGATTTTTAACAAATTGTTTACAACTTGTCAATGTTATCGGCAAGAACTCTTACCGTGTTTAGAAATGTGGTTACTTTGGTTTTGTCGGTGTCTTTAAGCACGCTGTTAATTTCGTTAAGCATATGTTTGTTTTCGACCGAATCAAATACAAGCCAGTCAATGCTTGTGTCAAGTGCCTGAGAAATGCGGAAAAGAACATCAACGGAAAGTATTCTTGTTCCACGCTCAATGTGACCGATGTGTGCCGCAGAAAGTTCGCACAATTCGCCGAGCTGTTCCTGCGTCAGACCCTTTTCAATCCGCTTATTTTTTATCCTTTTGCCGAGAGCCGTATAATCAATATTTTTGTTCATAAGTAAAACCTCAGAATGCTATATATAATTTATTTTAAACTTTTTGAACAAAAAAATAAATTTACTGTAAGCATTTATTATTGACTTGTAGCATTATTTGTGCTAAACTTATTTTACAACAGATAAATTTTTTATGAACTTTGACAGATCGCAGTGTTGCTGTCTGTAATAAATAAAATTTTTAGGAGGAAAAGCTATGTTAAAATGTAAAATTAAGTTAAAAAACAGTCTGTCTGTTATTCTCTCTGTACTGATAGTAATTTCAGCAGCTCTCTGCGTACCCGTTACGGCAAGTGCCGCAACATACGATTCAGATCCGAATAATTTTAAATTTAGTTATAACAGCAGTGATATGACCGCAAATGTTACTAAATACAAAGGTGACAGCGAATATGTTGAAATTCCGTCCATGGTAAATGGGTACAAGGTAACTTCATTGGGTTATGATTACCGTACCAAAACATTTTCTGATGTAAGCGGTATCTATAATAATAGAAAGCTAAAAGGAATTATAATTCCTGATACAGTTAAAAAAATTCCGAGCCAACTTTTCTCGGACTGTATCTCACTTGTTGATGTTGATTTGGGAAAGGGAATAACTTATATTTCAAGTCAGATGTTTAAAAATTGTAAAAGCCTTGAATATATAACAATTCCTGAACAAATTGAGTACTTTGGGTATGTGCGGTATTGTATGGATGGTAATTATGAATATCCATTTGAGGGTTGTACAAATCTTAAAACAGTCTATTTTAAAGCCAAAAATATTGAATCAATATCAGATTGCCTATATCTACCTTCATTGACAAATATTGTTATTGAGTCAACTGTTGATTCATTGCCCGATGGTGCTTTTTCTAGATATGACAACCTTGAAAATGTAACCTTTGAAAACGGTTTAATGGTTCTTCCTGACAGTTGCTTTAAAAACTGTACAAGCTTAAAGAATATTACTTTGCCCGACAGTATGATGTCTGTCGGAAAATCTGCATTTGAAAATTGCTTTAACCTTAAAAGTGTGACTTTTTCAAAGAATCTTAACACAATTTCTCCGTCAGCATTTAAAGGCTGTTCGTCAATTGAAAGTCTGAATTTTAATGACAATCTTAGAGAAATCGGTTCAAATGCGTTTGAAAATTGTACTTCTGTAAAGAATGTAACATTTAATAATTTACTTAACACCATAGGTGAAAGTGCGTTTAGTAATTGTACTTCTATTGAAAAAGCAGAACTGCCCTCAAGTGTTTCTTCTTTGGGAGAAAATGCCTTTGCAGGTTGTACAGGATTAAAAAATGTGACCCTTTCTGAAAAGTTAAAATATATAAGTTCAGGTGCTTTTTCAGATTGCAACAGTCTTGAAAGCATTGACTTGCCTGATAATATTACTGAGATAGGATTAGGCAGTTTTTTGAATTGTACCGCTTTGCAGAATGTCAAAATAGGTAAAAATACTACAACGATTGAAAGATACGCTTTTTTAGGCTGCAGTTCACTTAAAAGCATTGAAATTCCTGCAAATGTCAAATATATTTGTGAGTCTGCGTTTGAAGATTGCACTAATTTGTCATCGGTAAAGCTGAACAACGGACTTCAGCAGCTTGACAACTATGTTTTTTACAATTGCCTGAATTTAAAGAAGATTATAATTCCTGCAAGCGTTACATATCTTTCTGATTACAGCCTTGGTTATTACGGCAAAAACAATAGCAACTACAAGCTCCCTGATTTTGTTATTGTTGGCGATATAAATTCTTGTGCTCAAAGATATGCAAATGATAACGGCTTTAAATTTGAAGAATATAAAGTAAACCT
>CAJMRT010000002.1 GCA_905215855.1 uncultured bacterium | reverse complement strand
GACCCGGACGAGAATCGAACTCGTGTTACCGCCGTGAAAGGGCGGTGTCTTAACCGCTTGACCACCGGGCCAAATATGGTAGCGGAAATAGGACTTGAACCTACGACACTTCGGGTATGAACCGAATGCTCTAGCCAGCTGAGCTATTCCGCCATGTAATACATGAGGATTTCTAACCGAAATCAGCAAGATTTATTATAGGGCAAAAAAGGCGATTTGTCAACACTTTTTTTAATTTTTTTCAAAAAAGTTTTTATTATTTTAAAAATTCGCTTTTCGGGCAGAAAATACATTTTTTCCGCCCGAAACCACGAAGTACATTTTAACGGTTTGTCAATTATTCAAGAAAAGCCGCACCGATAATGCCTGCGTCATTGCCAAGGCTTGCCTTGCAGATGATTGTCTGCTTATCGTTATGCTTTGTATATCTTTCCTTTTCAACAATCGTACGGAGCGGAGCAAGAAGATTCTCGCCCTGATTTGAAATACCGCCGCCGATACAAAGGATATCCGGCTGGAAAATATTAATAATATTCACAAGACCGCAAGCGAGATAACCGATATACTCGTCAATTACGGCTTTGGCATTTGCGTCACCTGCAAGAACAGCATCAAACGCAGTCTTGCCTGTAACCTTGTTAATATCACCGTCACATGACTTAAGCATATAACTGAAGTCGAAGTTCTCTTTGAGGATTTCCTGCTTTGTGAGGTTAATAAGACCTGTTGCAGACGCATACGCCTCCCAACAGCCCTTTCTGCCGCACGCACATTCCTTACCGTCTTTAACGATAACCATATGTCCAAGCTCAGCGCCTGCATAGTTAGAACCGCTGTAAATCTTGCCGTTAATAATGATACCGCCGCCGATACCTGTGCCGAGTGTTATTGCAATCGCATTTTTTGCACCCTTTGCACTGCCTGCAAGATACTCGCCGAGGGCAGCAGCGTTTGCATCGTTTTCAACGCAAATCTTTGTATTGAGTCTTTCCTCCATCATCTTGACAACCTGCCAGTTATGGAAGAAAAGATTAGCTGAATACTCTATAACGCCTGTTTTCGGATTACCCGCACCCGGTACACCGATACCGATTGACTCAATATCATCAATTGTGAGTTTTGCTTTTTCAATTGCCTTTAATGCAACATCTGCCATACTGTCGCAGATTTCGCTTTCGGGGCGGGGGACATTTGTCTTACAGCTTGCCTTTGCGATAATTTCGTAATTTTCGTCAACGACACCGGCTACAATGTTTGTTCCGCCCAGATCAATTCCGAGTCTGTACATAAACTGTCGGCACATCCTTTTCTTTTATTTTATGCAAATATTTATGATTTATCAATTATGAATGATAAGAGTAGTTAGGAGCTTCTTTTGTAATCTGAATATCATGCGGATGGCTTTCACGCAGACCTGCGCCTGAAATCTGAACAAATCTTGCCTTCTCGTGAAGATCCTTGATTGTTGCACAGCCTGTGTAGCCCATACCTGCACGAAGTCCGCCGAGCATCTGATAAATTGTGTCTGAAAGCGGTCCCTTGTAAGGTACACGACCTTCAACGCCCTCGGGAACAAACTTGTTGTTGCTTGCCTGGAAGTATCTGTCTGCACTGCCTTTGCCCATTGCGCCAAGACTGCCCATACCTCTGTAAACCTTGAACTGTCTGCCCTGATAAATTTCGTTATCTCCGGGGCTTTCGGCACAGCCGGCAACAAGAGAACCGACCATTACAACACTGCCGCCTGCGGCAAGTGCCTTAACGATATCGCCGCTGTACTTGATACCGCCGTCTGCGATTACAGGGATACCGTACTTTGACGCCTCACAAGCGGCATCATAGATAGCTGTAATCTGAGGAACACCGATACCTGCAACGATTCTTGTTGTACAGATAGAACCCGGACCGATACCAACCTTAATAGCATCTGCGCCGGCATCAATAAGAGCCTTTGCTGCTTCTGCCGTAGCAATGTTGCCTGCGATAAGAGGAAGATTCGGATATGCTTTCTTAACCTTTGCAACAGACTGAACAACATTTGAGTTGTGACCGTGTGCAGAGTCAAGAACAACAACATCAACCTGTGATTCAACAAGAGCCGCAACTCTGTCAAGAACATCCTTTGTGGCACCGATAGCGGCACCGCAGATAAGTCTGCCCTTGTCATCACGGGCAGAGTTGGGATACTGAACGCTCTTTTCAATATCTTTAATTGTGATAAGTCCTTTAAGACTGCCGTCCTTGCCTACAATCGGGAGCTTTTCGATTCTGTGCTCACGGAGAATCTGCTGAGCCTGCTTAAGAGTTGTGCCGACAGGAGCGGTAACAAGGTTTTCGTGCGTCATAACAGCAGAAATCGGCTGTGCAAAATCGGCGCCTGTCATAAAACGCATATCACGGTTTGTAATAATGCCGACAAGCTTGCCGTCACGGCAAATCGGAACACCCGAAATTTTGTACTTACCCATAAGTTCATCCGCATCTCTTACTGTGTTCTCGGGAGAAAGGAAGAACGGATTAACGATAACACCGTTTTCACTTCTCTTTACTCTGTCAACCTGATCTGCCTGCTTTTCAATTGACATATTCTTATGAATAATACCAACGCCGCCCTCACGAGCCATGGCAATTGCCATATCTGTTTCGGTAACGGTATCCATAGCGGCAGTCATAAGCGGAGTATTAAGCTTGATTGTTTTGGTAAGATGAGTTGACACATCAACATTCTTGGGTTCAACATCTGATTCGCCCGGAATGAGAAGAACATCGTCGAATGTAAGGCCCTTCTTGCCAAATTTTTCGTCATAACTTGTATTCAGCATATTATTCCTCCATACTACAAAATTCGATTTTTATTGTTACCTATTATTATAACAAATTGACCTGTGATTATCAAGACAGAAAAAGTTTTTTAAACAAAAAATTTGTAATTCATTTTTCTGTATTGACAATATGGCTTATAAATTATAAAATAGTATTGTATTGCCTGTTTTACTGCGTATTTGCTGTATTTTGTCTTATCCGACAGGCTTATTATGTGATGACAGAGGTATAAAATGAACATAACAAAACAGAATTTCAAAAAAATTATTTCATCGGGTCTTATGGCTCTCACGGTTGCCGTGTTTACAACTGCGTGTTCAGACGCTGCAAGCTCTTCCGCAACTTCTGACACAACAAATGTGCAAACAACTGCCGAGCAGACAACGGAACAGACTACAGAAACTACTGCACAATCAAATGTATCGAACGAATCATTTGATTTAAAGTCACTTCACACCTGCAAAGAAAATGCTGACGATGACCTTGTAGGCACTTGGCAGATTACCGCAGGCGATGGTTCTCAGTACGGCGACTTCTACTATATGTTCAACGGTGAAGGCAAGTCAATTCTCATCAGCGGAACTTCAGGCTATTTCGGCAAATACAGCTACGATACGGATGATGACAACAATCCTACATTTACAACAAAGCTTGTTTTCGGTCTTAACGGAACATACACCTATAAACTTTCCGATGACAAAAAGACTGCCGAGCTTACAAATACAGAAACTAAAGCTGTTTCAACTCTCAAAAAAGCTGATAACCCCGACTTTATCCCCGCACCCGAAAAAGATGCGTCAATTGACGATAAACTTGTAGGATGTTGGATGTCAGACAGCGGTGAGTACCTCTGCTTTGATAAGAGCGGTATTATGTATCAGAATCTTTTTGATTATATGTTTGCATATTCAAACTACACAGCAAAAGACGGTAAAATTGTTTCAACATACACAACCTCGGATCAGAAAACAACGGATAAATACACATACTCTGTTGACGGTGATACCCTCACACTGAATAATGACACATACTCAAAAACATCTTTTAGTGATTTACAGTAATAAAGTGAAATTAAAATCAAAACAGAAACTATAAACATTATAACAACAATCCCCGAACACAAAAATGTTCGGGGATTTCTATTTTTCAGAAAGTTATTAACATCTTATCCATACGGTCGTAAAAAGTCGAACGGCGGAAGATTTCTGACAACTCCGAAAACAAGCAGTATTCCTATCAGCACAAATGTCAGAACCGTGTCGAATTTTTTCAGAGTAAGTCTGCCGTACCTTATGTAGCCATAAAGCATTTTTCCGAGCAGATACAGAATGAACGGTGAAATTACAAACAAAACCTGATTGCACTCAAAAGCGCCCTTAAAATCAAGCCTTAGAATATGAGTTAACATTCCCGTAATACCGCAGCCGGGGCAATAAAGTCCCGTTATCCTTCGGAATACACACGGAATTGCAAAGCCTGTAAACGAAACAATTAAATAATATAAAACACCGGCTGCGACCAAAAAAATCGCAGCCGTTGAAAATTTTAATAATCTTTTTTTCATTGATTACTGTGGGGGAAGCATCTTGTTAAGCTCACTCTGCATAAGAGCATAAGCAATGATATCAAGACCGAAGATTGAAAGAACAAGATAAATTACAGATGCACTTGTATCAACCATAATGCCTCTCTGCATTTTTGCCTCATTGAGCTTTTCACCCTGCTTGTAGCACCAGTAAATTCCGTAAATACCGCAAGTCACAAGTGTGAGCAAGAACACAACTCCGCCTGATGTACCGTCCTGCTGATGACCTGAAACATAGTTTGTTTCGTCATTAAGCATGATAAGCCAGTAAATTCCGTAAATACCGCAAGTGATGATTGTAAGAAGAATCGCAATACCTACACTTCTCTGTTTCATAATAATTACCTCCGTTAACCTCTTTCAAGGGATTTTAGTAAGGTAAATTATACCATTATAACAGTATAATGTCAATACAATTTTGTTTTGATATTTGCTATAATTTGCTGATTTTTGTGAGAACACCGTATGTTGATTACTTGATAACCTCCATACCGCCCATGTAAGGACGAAGAGCCTCAGGAATCCTGATTGTGCCGTCTTCGTTAAGGTTGTTTTCAAGGAACGCAATGAGCATTCTCGGAGGAGCAACAACCGTGTTGTTAAGAGTATGTGCAAAGTATTTCTTGCCGTCCTCGCCCGTAACTCTGATTTTAAGGCGGCGAGCCTGTGCGTCACCGAGGTTTGAGCATGAACCAACCTCAAAATATTTTTTCTGACGAGGTGACCAGGCTTCAACATCAAGTGAACGAACCTTGAGGTCTGCAAGGTCGCCCGAACAACATTCGAGTGTACGAACAGGAATATCCATTGAACGGAAAAGGTCTACTGTGTTCTGCCAAAGCTTGTCAAACCACATTTTGCTGTCCTCAGGCTTGCAAACAACAATCATTTCCTGCTTTTCAAACTGGTGAATTCTGTAAACGCCTCTCTCCTCAATGCCGTGAGCACCCTTTTCTTTTCTGAAGCAAGGCGAATAGCTTGTGAGAGTGTAAGGAAGATTTTCTTCCTTGTTGATTGTGTCAATGAACTTACCAATCATTGAATGTTCGCTTGTGCCGATAAGATAAAGATCCTCGCCCTCAATCTTGTACATCATCGAATCCATCTCGGCAAAGCTCATAACGCCTGTTACAACATTACTTCTTATCATAAAAGGCGGTACACAGTATGTAAAACCTCTGTTAATCATAAAGTCACGGGCATATGCGATTACTGCACTGTGAAGTCTTGCAATGTCGCCCATAAGATAATAGAAACCGTTACCTGCAACCTTTCTTGCAGAGTCAAGGTCGATACCGTTGAATTTTTCCATAATCTCTGTGTGATAAGGAATTTCAAAATCAGGTACAAACGGATCGCCGAACTTCTCAATTTCAACATTCTGACTGTCATCCTTACCAATCGGAACCAACGGATCAATGATGTTAGGAATCTGCATCATTATTTCTGTTACCTTTGCAGAAAGGTCTGACTCCTGCTTTTCAAGCTCTGCAAGCTGCTCTGCCTGCTTTGTAACCTCTTCTTTAAGAGCCATACCCTCTTCTTTTTTGCCCTGAGCCATAAGAGAGCCAATCTGCTTTGAGATTTTGTTTCTGTTTGAACGGAGTTCATCAGCCTGCTTTTTAACGGCTCTGCTCTGCTCATCAAGCTCAATTACCTGATCAACAAGCGGAAGTTTGTAATCCTGAAACTTCTTTTTGATATTTTCTTTTACTGCATCGGGATTTTCTCTTAAAAATTTAATATCTATCATTTTAAAATACCTCTTTTATGTTATTTAAGTTTATTTGAAAGTTCTGTAAGTTCTTCATCAGAGTAGAATTCAATTTGAAGAACACCGCCTTGCTTGCCTTTGCTCTTTGAAACGCTGATTTTTCGTCCAAGGCTTTCAGAGAGTGCAAGTTCAACCATACTGTAGAATGACGGCTTTTTCTCAGGCTTTTCTTCCTTCTGAACGGTCGGCTTTTTTTTGCAGATTTTCTCAACCTGTCTTACGGAAAGGTCTTTTGCGATAATCTCATCAGCAAGTTCTGTCATAAGCTCTTCATCTTCGAGAGTGAGCAATGCTCTTGCGTGACCTGCCGAGATTTTGCCGTCTTTCAGATACTCCATAATGTTATCTGGAAGTTTTAGAAGTCTTAATGCGTTTGCAACAGCAGGACGGGATTTTCCGACCGACTTTGCAACCTCTTCCTGTGAAAAATCGTGTTCATCAATAAGAGCCTTGTAACCGAGAGCCTCTTCAACAGGACTTAAATCCTCACGCTGAAGATTTTCTATAAGAGCAATCTCCATTGTTTCGGTATCCGTAAGTTCCTTGATTATAACGGGAACTTCTGTAAGACCCGCCATACGGCTGGCTCTATATCTTCTCTCGCCCGCAACAATCTGATAACCGCCGAGTGTGAGCGGACGAACAAGCAACGGCTGTAAAAGTCCGTGCTGTGAAATACTTTCCGCAAGCTCTGACAGAGCCTGTTCATCAAAGTCTTTTCTCGGCTGAGTGCGGTTAGGTTCAATCTCCGAAATTTTAAGGGTTACTGTGCCGCCCTCGGATTCAGAGTCATTTTCTATAAATATTGCGTTAAGACCTTTTCCAAGGCCACCGAGTTTTTTTGCCAAATCAGCCTCTCTCCTTTCCGACTATTTCCTCGGCAAGAGCCATATATGCCTGACTGCCCTTGCAGGATTTGTCGTAGTAGATAACAGGCATACCAAAGCTCGGTGCTTCGGAAAGTCTTACGCCCCTCGGAATAACGGTTTTAAAAACCTTTCGTGGGAAGAATTTCTTTACTTCATCTACTACCTGTTGTGTAAGATTAAGTCGTCCGTCATACATTGTGAGCAGAACGCCTTCAATTTCAATTGATTCGTTGTACTGTCTTTTTATTCTTCGTACCGTGTTGATAAGTTGCGACAGTCCCTCAAGTGCGTAATATTCGCACTGAATCGGCACAAGAAATGTGTCGGCAACCGTCAACGCATTCGCCGTAATAAGTCCGAGTGACGGCGGACAGTCGATAATTATGTAGTCGTAGTACTGCTTTATCGGGAGCAAAGCATTCTTTAAAAGAGCTTCTCTGTGCGGCTTTTCCGCAATTTCAAGTTCTGCGGCAGCCAAATCAAGGCTTGACGGAAGAATATGCAGATTATCATACGGAGTTGTAAGGACGCATTGCTCGGCTTTTGCACCGTCAACAAGGATTGAGTAAGTTGAAAACTTTACTTTGCTCTTGTCAATGGCAACACCGCTTGTCGCATTACCCTGCGGGTCAGCGTCAACAAGTAGTGTTTTCTTGCCCATTTTGCCCAAACAAGCCGCAAGATTAACGGAAGTTGTGGTCTTTCCCACACCTCCCTTTTGGTTTGATATTGCAATTATTTTTGCCAAAAAATCACCTTGTCTTTTGTTTTTATGATTTTTATACCTTTTACTTTAAAATTATATCATAATGCACACCATTTTTAAAGCTATTTTGAAGATTTTTTGGGATTTACTGCAACTTTTTTTCTTAATCAAAAGCAAATGTTTCACGTGAAACATTTGCTGTGTAACCAAAAAAATAAAAACTACAACAACGCAAAGAGTCGCACATTGCTGTGCGACTCTTTGCAAGGGGTTTAGATAAGGAAATGGGTATGAGTGGAACGGATGCTTTCGCATCCTCTGGAAAGTGAATTAAGCAGTTTTTTCTGCATCAGGCTTTTGATGTCTTTTAGGAATCCGTATTGTGTATTCAATAAAATTGTCTGTGTCTTTTTTGTTTGATTGTGCGTCGATTCCCGCAAGACGCATAGTATCAATAGCCTTATTGATTGTGTTAAGAAAAATTCGTAAGTCTTTTATCACCGCTTTGCTTGTACCCTTGGATTTGTTTGCTTTAGGTACAGAATTGATTAAAATGCTGACGAGTTCATCAGTTTGACTTGTGTTGAGATTCTCCGAAATTATCTTTGACAGAGCCTCGTGTCTTAAAGCTTCATCTTCAATTCTCAAAAGAGCCCTTGCATGCCTCTCGCTCAATCCTGCGTTTACAATCCACTCCTGTTCGTCATATGTAAGGCGAAGAAGTCTTAGCTTGTTTGCAATTGTGGATTGGCTTTTCCCCAGTCGGTTCGCTGCTTCCTCTTGAGTAAGGCCGTAACGCCTGATTAGTTTTGAAATCCCGCGAGCTTCCTCGAATATACCGAGGTCGCTGCGCTGGAGATTTTCAAGGAGAGCATAAATGGCTGACTCTTTTTCTGAACACTTTAAAACGATGCACGGCACCTTTCGTAGACCTGCCAAAACCGATGCCCTAAGGCGGCGCTCTCCTGCCACAAGTTCAAATTCCGTAGCCGAGATTTTTCTCACCGAAAGCGGCTGCAAGATACCGTTTTCACTGATTGATGCGGAAAGTGCGGCAAGTTCGGTTTCATCAAAGGTTTTGCGAGGTTGCGCTTTGTTCGGTCTGATTTTAACAATCGGAATCTCTAAAACTTTGTTATCGTTTTTGAGCATAAAATTCAACCGCATCGCCTCAATGTTCGTTAGCATCAGGGGTTGTCCCTGTGCTATTATAATAACATAGATACGGTGCGGTTGTTGTCGCTTTGTGAGCAACTTTTTTAATTTTTTTTACCATAAAATGGTAATTTATCAAAAAAGCTGTCGATATTTATCACAACGGTTGTGACTTTATTTTACCCGAAATTCTCGGGTATTGTTTTTGTGTGGGTTTTATTTTTTTGACTACAATTATTGTACGCTCGCCCTCATCACACGGAAGATTAAACTTGTGAACTTTTTCAACCTTTCCTCCGAGTAATTTCAGGGCATTTTCTGCTCCGTCAAGTTCTTCATCGGCATTTGGTCCTTTCATTGCAACAAATGAACCGCCGACTTTTACATACGGCAAACAGTATTCGCAGAGAACATTGAGCCTTGCAACTGCTCTTGAAACGGCAATATCAAACTTTTCACGATAAAGCTTATTTTTACCGCTCTCCTCTGCCCTGCTGTGAACAAGCTCAGCATCAAGTCCTGTATCGTTAAGAACTGTGTCGAGAAATGTAAGTCTTTTGTTAAGACTGTCGAGAAGTGTCAGCTTAATATCAGGTCTTGCAATTTTAAGCACAACACCCGGAAAACCTGCACCTGTTCCCACATCAATAATGCTTGCATTCTTCTTAACATCAACAAAGTTGAAAAGTGTAAGGCTGTCGGCAAAATGCTTGACCGCAACACCCTGTTCATCGGTTATTGCAGTAAGATTCATCTTTTCGTTCCACTCAACTAGCAATTTGAAATATTTATCAAACCTTTGCAGCATTTCACAGTCAAGCTGAGTTTTAAAACCATCGGTAACGGTAGTAAGAGTATCTTTAATTGCCATTACTGCCTCCTGTTGTTCTGAGCAAGCCAGATAAGAAGTACACTGATATCCGCAGGAGAAACACCAGAAATTCTTGATGCCTGTCCGATATTAAGCGGTTTAATCTTATTAAGCTTTTCCCTTGCCTCAAGTCGAAGACCTTCAATTTCATTGTAATCAAAATCATTTGGCAGCTGCTTAACTTCAAGCTTTTTCATCTGCTCAACCTGTTTAAGCTGCTTTTGAATATAACCCTCATACTTAATTTCAATTTCAACCTGTTCAAAGATATTCGGATCAAGCTCCGGTCTTGTTTTATCAATACTCTTGAGTGCATCATAACCAAGCTGAGGTCTTTTCATAAGGTCAATAAGTCTTACGCCCGAAGTGATTTCAGATGTTTCACGTGAAACAAGTATCTTGTTCACCTCATCATCAGGCGAAATAACTGTGCTTTTAAGTCTGTTAAGTTCTTCTTTTTTAAGCTCCTGTTTTTTAAGAAACTTTGCGTATCTTTCGTCGCTTATAAGACCAATTCTGTGACCGAGTGGAGTCAGTCTTTCGTCGGCATTATCCTGACGAAGCACAAGTCTGTACTCACTTCTTGAAGTCATCATTCTGTAAGGCTCATTTGCACCCTTTGTAACAAGGTCGTCAACAAGAGTGCCGATATAGCTTTCGGAACGGTCAAATATAACAGGCTCTCTGCCGAGAACTTTCATTGCGGCATTGATTCCCGCAACAAGTCCCTGTGCCGCAGCCTCTTCATAACCAGAAGAGCCGTTGAACTGACCTGCACCGAACAATCCCTCAAAATCTTTAAATTCAAGTGTCGGGTTCATAGCAAGCGGGTCAACGCAATCGTACTCAATCGCATATGCGGGTCGCATAATAAGGCAATGTTCAAGACCTTTTATCGTGTGGTAAAATTTAAGCTGAACTTCTTCCGGAAGTGATGAACTCATTCCCTGAAGATACATTTCCTCGGTATCAAGTCCGCACGGCTCTATAAAAAGCTGATGTCTTGGCTTATCCTTAAAACGCATAATTTTATCTTCAAAGCTCGGACAATAACGGGGACCCACACCCTCAATTTTGCCTGCATACAGCGGTGAACGGTGAATATTTTCAAGAATAATCTGCTTTGTTTCGTCATTTGTCCAGCTTATATGACATTCAACCTTATTCTCACCGAGATTTTCCGTTTCATAAGAAAACGGCTGAGGCGGTTCATCGCCTTTTTGAACTTCAAGCTCAGAAAAATCAATTGAACTTCTGAGAACTCTTGCAGGAGTACCTGTCTTAAATCTTCTCAAAGGCAGACCGAGTTTTTTAAGGCTTGCACCGAGAAATGCGGCAGGAAAAATTCCGTCGGGACCGCTTTCGTATGAAACCTCACCGACAAAAATTCTGCCGCCGAGATATGTACCCGTTGCAATAATAACGATCTTGCACTTGAACACAGCAAGCATTCTTGTAGTAAGATTATAACCGCCGTCAACCTTTTCAATATCCGTAATTTCAGCCTGACGGAGGTCAAGGTTCTTTTGCAACTCAATCTTGTGTTTCATAACAGAAGAGTATTTTCTTCTGTCAATCTGTGCTCTCAGCGAATGAACCGCAGGGCCTTTACCTCTGTTCAACATTCTGGACTGCAAAAAACATTCATCGGCAGTCTTGCCCATTTCACCGCCAAGGGCGTCAATCTCACGAACGAGATGTCCCTTAGCAGTTCCGCCAATTGACGGATTACACGGACAGTTACCTACCGCATCCATATTTATGGTAAAAATTGCAGTTTTACATCCAAGTCTTGCCGCCGCAAGAGCCGCCTCTATTCCTGCGTGACCTGCGCCTACTACCGCAACATCATATTCACCCGCAAAATAATTCATAATATCACCTATTTTCCTACGCAGAAGTTGTGGAATACCCTGTCTACAACTTCATCACTTGTTCTTTCGCCTGTCAATTCAAGCAACTGCGAAATTGCGTCCTCAATCGAAACAGTCACAGCATCAAATGTCATACCAAATTCAAGTGCATCTTTTGCTTCAACAACAGAGTCAAGTGCATTTTTAACTGCAATTCTCTGTCTTTCGTTTGAGAGTACTCCCTCGCTTGGATTAAAGTTCTGTGTTCCTGCAATTTTTTCAACGGCCTTTGTGAGGTCATCTCTGCCGCCACCGTTAATCGCAGATATATATACTATATATTTTATATTTCTACTGATATATTCTATATCTAGTTTATTATCAAGATCGGTCTTATTTATCACGGCAATTGACGGCACTGACTTTGCAGCTTCAATAAGTGCATAATCATCTTCGTCAAGTTCTCTGCTGTTGTCAAAAACAGCAAGCAAAAGTCCGCACTGTTCAAGTCTTTTTCTCGCCCTGTCAACACCGATTTTCTCAACCGTATCCTCGGTATCACGGAGTCCAGCCGTATCGCTGAGGTTCAAAACAACATCACCGACCGTTACAGTATCCTCTACAATATCTCTTGTAGTACCCGGAATGTCGGTAACGATGCTCTTTTCATAACCCGAAAGCAGGTTCATAAGTGTGCTTTTGCCTACATTCGGTCTGCCGGCTATTACCGTATCTATTCCCTTTTTAACTGCCTGACCGCAATCGTAACTGTCAAGCAATGACTTAAGACACTTGATAGCATTGTCGCAGGTTTCGATTACAGACTCAACCGTAACTTCGGCAATATCCTCCTCGGGATAATCTGCCCACGCAGAAAAGTGAGCCGCCTGTGCAAGCAAATCATTTTTCACACCGTCAATTCTCTTACGCAACGCACCCTCTTTTACACAAAGAGCCGCCCTTGCCGCACCTCTGCTTTTGGCGCTGATAATATCAATAACAGCCTCAGCTTCGGTAAGGTCAATTTTTCCGTTTAAAAATGCACGCTTTGTAAACTCGCCTGCCTGAGCAGGTGCCGCACCTGCATTAAGGACAGCACGCAAAACTCTTTTGGTAATGTAAAGTCCGCCGTGACATGAAAGCTCTACAACATCTTCGCCCGTGTAGCTATGCGGTGCTTTAAAAACGAGGGCAACCGCCTCGTCGATATCTTCACCGTTTTCTGAAATTTTTCCGAATGACGCAGTATAGCCTTTCATCTCCGTAACCTTTTTACCCGAAACGGAATAGAAAATCTTGTCGGCTACTTGGAGTGCATCGTCACCCGAAATTCTAATAACGCCGATACCGCCCTCGCCCTGAGCGGTACTTATTGCGGCAACTGTATCGTAATTCATAAAATCACCAAGAAAAAAGGGCGGTTAAAAACCGCCCGATAATTATTTGTCTATTCTTCCGTAAAGACCTGTTGCGCCGCCCTCATTGAGTGGCTTTCTGTCAGGATTTGCGGGAGCGTTATGCTCTGAACGGTTTGCGCTGTATGGGCGTCTGCCGCCTCTGCCTCTGTTGTTATAGCCACCGTTTCTGCGAACGGGCTTTGCCTTTGGGTCAGGACCGATAACAACATGGCGGTTTGCATTCTCGCCTTCGCTCCATGAAATAGCACCGTTTATCTTTTGAACAGAAGTATGGATAATTCTTCTTTCATAAGGATTCATAGGCTCAAGATTTGTCTTTCTGCCTGTCTTAACAGCTTTGAAAGCAAGCTTTCTGCCGAGAATTTCAAGAGTTTTTTCTCTCTTTTCTCTGTAGTTGCCTGTGTCGATAGTTACCTTAAAATAGCTGTTGTCTGTGTGGTTGGCAACAAGGCTTGTAAGGTATTGAAGAGAGTCAAGAGTTTCGCCTCTTCTGCCGATTACAAAACCGACATCCTCACCTGTAAGATTGAATTCGATACCGCCCTCAATCTCTTTTTTCTCTATCTGAACGCTTTCAAGCTTCATATTATCGAGAACATCTCTTAAGAACTGCTCTGCTTTTTCGGCAGGAGTTTCTTTGAGAGTAACCTTAACTTTTGCAGGCTGACCGCCGAAAAGACCGAATTTTTTCTTTTCAGCTCTCTGAATAACCTCAAATTCAACCTCAGCGGTTTCATCAAGACCAAGCTGCTTTTTTGCATCGTTCAATGCGTCAACTTCGTTATCGCCAACGCCGATAGCTTCTTTAATCACAATATTCACCTGATTTCAAACTTCTACTTCTTTTTCTTTTTGGATTTTGTATTTTCTTCTGCACTTTCAGAAAGACCGTGCGGAACATAATTATACTGAACAAGAGCCTCCTGCTCAAACATAAGAGCAGCGTGTCTTGCTTCGGATGTTGCTGTCATTCTCTGCGGACTGAAAAGCTTGCCGACAATAACCGACTGAACAAGGCTTACGAGTGAAGATACAATCCAGTAGAATGCAACGGCTGACGGAACGATATATGCGATATATGCCGAGAAAAGCGGCATTGCGTACATCATAACCTTCATACAGCCCTGCTGTTGCTGCATAGGATTGTTTTTTCCGTTGATTCTCATTGTAATAAACTGTGTAAGCACATTTGACGCAAAACAGATTACAGGGAAAAGAATCATCGGACTCCAAAGACCGTAGTCCTGCGGAATTGCAAAAAGGTTCATGCCAAAGGTGTTAAAGCCTTTTTCAAACATATTGATCGTATTGATTTGATCTGAATTAAAAATCTGCTGAATAGCGTCAATATTTTGAAAACAGCTGAAATCCTTCAAAAAATAAATTTCCTGATATGTAGCATTGGTTGCACCCGATGCTGCTGTATAACCCGGAATTGTATTTACATAATTAAGAGCTTCGGTTACCTTTGCACTGTCGATATGAAGTGTGTTTGTAAGAGGATATGCGACAGCATAAAATACACCGAAGAGAACCAGGAACGGGATGATCATTGTAAGACAGCCGCCTGTCGGCTTAACTCCCTCTTTTTCATAGAGCTTTGCCATCTCTTCCTGAGCTTTTTGTCTGTTGTTTTTATATTTTTCCTGAATTTCCTTTTGCTTTTTGGAAAGTCTTGCGGTACCTGCCATTGATTTTTGCTGTTTGATTGTAAAAGGAAACATACAAAGTCTTACAATGATTGTAAAGACGATAATTGACAGTCCGAAATCTTTAAGTATATAGAAAGCTCCCCACAGCACATAGCCGAGCAAACTTCCAAGAAAACCAAAGATCTGCATACAGTTACCTCACTTTAATTTCTTACTCTTTGGCTTTTTTTCCGGTATGGGGTCGTAGCCGCCCTTTGAAAACGGATTGCAGCGCAGAATACGCCAAACGGTAAGCGCTGTGCCTTTGAGTGCTCCAAACCTCTCGATTGCTTCAACACCGTACTGCGAACAAGTCGGAATGTATTTACAGTGACTTGCCGTCAGCGGAGAAATTGAGGTCTGGTAAAACCTGATGATTGCCAGAAGAATTCGTTTCATAAAACTATCCCTCTTTTAAAACACCTGCAAGCAAAAGCTGTTTCTTCATTTCTTTATAGATAACAGTGCTTTTTACATAGGGTGTTTTACCTCTGGCAACAAAAACAAAGTCGTACCCCTTTTTCATATCGGGATAAAGTTTGTAATAAGCCTCTCTTATTACCCTCCTCGACCTTGTGCGCCTTACGGCTTTTCCAATTTTCTTGCCGGTGGTTATTCCAAAACGCAGGTTATCGGATTTGTTCTTTAACACATAAGTTACCAAAACAGGACCAACAAAGGATTTTCCCCGTCTGTAAAGTCTGGAAAAATCCCTGTTATCCTTCAAAGTGATATATTCACTCATAAATTTACCACCTTGCAAACAGGTGCATTAAAAAAGAAAGACCACCGGTTAAAAGTGGTCTTCTCTTTAATAAGACAACCTTTTTCTACCTTTAGCTCTTCTTCTGGCTAAAACTTTCTTGCCGTTAGATGTAGACATTCTCTTTCTGAAGCCGTGCTCCTTTTTTCTGTGGAGCTTCTTAGGCTGATAAGTTCTCAACATATTGAAAACCCTCCCTTCAAAATATAACCTTGCAATATAGCATTATATCTTAATTTCAGCCTGTAGTCAACAAAAATTTTTAATTTTTATTTTCAAAAATGAATTTTAAATAATAAAGAAAAAAAGATGCTCTTTTACAAATTTATTTTTCTTTATTAGGAAATACAACATATTGCAACATAAAATTCATTACATACTATATATCCGAATTTCTGCAAAATTCAGGCTCTTTAATAATATAAGGTATCTATTACAATAAATTACAAATGGCTTTTTATAATTGCAATTTTAAATTTGTTGCGTTATAATAAAGCAGAATGGTATTTTATCAAAATGGGATAATTATGGAAAATGGATGCAAGGTTCGGCACCACTGGAAGGGAAAGATTAAATAATGGACTCTTTTGAAGACGCATGGAAAGTCATAGACGGTTACTGCAAGTCAAAAATTACAGACATTGCCTACAACACATGGATCAGCAGAATTCAGCCTATCGACCTTGACTTTGAAAACGGAACTGCATATTTGCTTGTTCCGAACGATTTTCATGCTCAAACACTGAGAAGATGCTATATGAAGCTTCTCAACGAGGGTTTCCGTGAAATTTTCGGAACAGAATTCAATATTGAGTTTAGGACACCTGCAAATGTAACAAACAAGCCAAAGCCACCTGCTGCGGCAACAATTACAACATCGGCATCAACTGCCCCGCTTTTGCAGAGTCCCGAAAACATTTCATACGAATACACCTTTGACACATTTATTGTCGGCGCATCAAACAAGTTTGCTCACGCAGCCTGTCTTGCAGTTGCGTCAAATCCGTCATACGCATACAATCCTCTTTTTCTTTACGGAAATTCAGGACTCGGAAAAACTCATCTTCTGTATGCTATCGGCAATGAAATCAAAAAGAACGATCCGTCAAAGGTAATCTGCTACATAAAAGGTGACGACTTTACCGTTGAACTTATCGAATCAATTCAGCTTGCAAAGATGAATGAGTTCAGACAAAAGTTCAGACAGGCCGATATTCTTCTTGTTGATGATGTTCAGTTCATCGGCGGTAAGGAAAGTACTCAGGAAGAGTTCTTCCATACCTTTAACACACTTTATGAAGCAAGAAAACAGATTGTACTCACATCAGACCGCCCGCCTAAGGAAATTAAAACACTTGAGGACCGTCTGCGTTCAAGATTTGAGCAGGACCTTATTGCAGATATTCAGCCTCCGGATCTTGAAACAAGAATTGCTATCATAAAAAGAAAAGCTGAGCTTGACGGAATTGAGCTTTCAGACGAGCTTTGTAACTACATTGCATCAAAAATCAAATCAAATATTCGTCAGCTTGAGGGTACTGTTAAGAAAATCAAGGCAAAGTACTACCTTAACAGTGAAAAACCGACTATCAGTTCGGTTCAGGGTATCATTTCGGATATTCTCAATAATGAAGCTCCGCCTGAGGTTACTGTTGACAGAATTATTGACGAGGTTGCAAGAACCTACGGTGTTACTGCCGATGAAATCCGTTCGCAGAAGAACCGCAGTGCCAATATCAGCAACGCAAGACACATTGCAATTTACCTTACAAGAGAGCTTACAACGCTTTCAATGGTTGCAATCGGCGAAAAGTTCGGAAATCGTCATTATTCTACTATTATATATACACTTCGTAAGGTTGATGAGATGATGGCTAAGGACAGGAAAGTCAAGGAACTCATCGACGATACAATCAAAAATATCCGTGGCTAAAAGCCTCATTTTATTTAACTGTTTATTCAACATTCCACACACATTTTTCCACATTGTGTTGAATATTTTACCTGAGAAAAATTTTGTCAACAAAAGCTAACAAATTAAAAAAATCTTTTGTTTATGCTTTTATTCAGTGCCAATGCGGGTTCTCACCGTTTTTTGACATTTTGACATCCCCTACTACAACTACAATAAAAATATAATAAATAGACAGGAGAAAATGCACACGATGAAAATTTCATGTTCACGAACAGATTTGGCAACAGCCATTTCAAATGTGTCAAGAGCTGTGTCAACAAAGGCATCAATTCCCGCACTTGAAGGCGTTCTGATAAAAGCATATGGCAGCACTCTCAATATTTCGGGTTACAATCTCGAAATCGGTATAACAACCGATATTGAGGCAACAATCAAAGAGGAAGGCGAAATCGTAGTAAGCGCAAAGCTGATTCTTGATATTGTACGCCAGCTTCCCGAAGAGGTTGTGTTTATTGAAACAGATGAGCGTATGGTAACATACATTGCCTGCGGCAACGCAAACTACCAGATTGTCGGAATGTCATCTGTTGAATATCCTGATCTTCCGTCATTTGAACAGACTGACGGAATTTCACTCAATGCAAAAGTTTTGCGTGAAATGATAAGACAGACTGTTTACGCTGTAAGTGAAAACACTGCAATGCCGATTTATACAGGTTCTCTCTTTGAAATTGAGAACGGTGTATTCAAAATCATTGCAATTGACGGCTACAGAATGGCTATTCGCAGTGAAAATATCGACAGCGACAGCAAAAATGCTTTTGTTGTACCCGGAAAAACTCAGCACGAAGTACTTAAACTTCTTACCGATGATGAAGAAACAGCAGAAATCATTATCGGACAAAGACATATTGCATTTAAAATCAAAAATTACAAAGTTATCTCTCGTCTTATCGAGGGTACATTCATAGACTACAAGTCTGCAATCCCCAAAGACACAAAAACAGAGGTAGTTATAAACACAAGAACAATAATCAACGCAGTTGAGAGAATGTCACCGATTAACAATGACAGAATGCAGAGTCCCGTAAGATGTATTTTCTCTGATGATGAAATCAAACTTTCGTGTATTTCAGCTATCGGCAGAGCAGACGATGTAATTTCTGTCCCGATTGTCGGTGAGTCGGTTGAGATTGGTTTTAACAACAGATACCTGCTTGACGCACTCAAGAATGCAGATACAGACGAAATAAAACTTATCCTCAACGGCCCTCTTATGGGTATGATTGTAAAGCCTGTTAAGAGTGACAGTTATCTTAGCGTGGTTGTTCCAATGAGGTTGGCAAATGAAAACTGAGAAAATTAAAATAGACAGCGAATACATAAAATTGCAGGATTTGCTCAAGCTTGGCGGTGCTGTTGAAACAGGCGGTCAGGCAAAAGTTGTCATTCAGAACGGCGATGTTACCGTAAACGGTGAGGTCTGCACTATGAGAGGCAAAAAAATGCGTGCAGGCGACACTGTGGTTTTTGATAGCTTTGAGATAATCGTTGAATAACTTTGGGATTGATGAAGTAAGTGAAGGTAATTGCTCTTAAATTTGAAAATTACAGAAATTTAAAGGACAATATAATCTCTCCGTGTGACGGAGTAAATATAATTTACGGTGACAATGCTCAGGGCAAGACAAATTTGCTTGAATCACTGTGGTTTTTTTGCGGAGGTCACAGCTTCAGAGGTTCAAAGGACAGCGAGGTAATTAATTGGGACAAGAATTTTGCGAAGATTGAAATGCGTTTTCTGGGTCAGGAGCGTGAGCAGACTGCTAAAATTCTCTTCAAGGGCGGAAAAAAGACCGTTGAAATCAACGGTGTGCAAAAAAATTCAGCCGCCGCCCTGATTGAACGCTTTTGTGCCGTTGTATTTTCTCCCGAACACCTCAGTCTTATAAAACGAGGACCGGGTGAACGGAGAAAATTCGTTGACAGTGCAATCTGCCGTGAAAAACTCAAAAATGCAGTAGTTCTCTCAAAGTACAACAGGATTCTCAATCAGAGAAATTCGCTTTTAAAAGACATTTACAAGCGACCGTCACTTGAAGATACTCTTCCCGTGTGGGACGAACCTCTTCTCAAAAACGGTGCCGTGCTTATAAAAAACAGAATTGACTATGTAAAAATGCTCTCCGACCGTGCCGTTGAGTACCATCACGGAATTTCAAAAGGCAAAGAAGAGCTGAAAATCCGATATGTGTCCGGTTGTGATATTACAGAGGATGACAGCGTCGGTGAAATTTACGAAAAGCTAAAAGCAAAGCTTGAAAAACACAAAAGTGACGATATTCGGACAGGTTTTACAAACTACGGTCCGCATCGTGACGATATAGAAATTATAATAAACGGCAAAAATGCCAGAGCTTTTGCATCTCAGGGACAGCAGCGAAGTGCCGTTTTGTCGCTGAAACTTGCCGAAGCGTCCGTTTTGCGTGAAAGAATGGGCGAAGAACCCGTAATTTTGCTTGACGATGTGCTTTCGGAGCTTGATGCCAAAAGGCAGGATTTTTTGCTCAATGAACTTCACGGCTGTCAGGTGTTCATCACCTGTTGTGAAAAATCAAACAAAGAACAGCTTAAAGACGGAAAAATCTTTCTGCTGAATAACGGAGAGGTTAGCTGATGTATCTTCATCTGGGACAGGATACCGTTATCACCACCGAAACGGTTATCGGAATTTTTGATATGGACGAGTGTACCGTTTCAAAAAAGACAAGGGACTATCTCACTGCCGCCGAAAAAAGCGGCAATGTTGTCAATGTTTCGTATGAACTGCCAAAATCCTTTGTTGTCTGCGAAAAAAATGGCAAAATAACGGTCTACATCAGTCAGCTTTCGTCAAAAACACTCATAAAAAGAAGTCAGGCACCGTACAAAGAGCTTATGTGCCGTTAAATCCGTATAAATTAAAAAGGAGTTCTGCATATGAAAATGAGAAAATGCCCATACTGCGGAAGAAGAATTTCATATACCTCAGCTTTTGCAAGCAGAAGAAAGGCTGAATTTGTCTGCCAAAAGTGCGGCAAAGAGAGTAAGGTTGTAGTCAACAAAAAGGTGATTTTGATTTTTGTTGTTGCCGCCGTAATTTCACTTGCAATTATGGCAGGCTGGATAATGGCAGGACTTGTAAGCAATCCGCTCGGAATTTTGCTTGTTGCAATTCCACTGATTATTTTTGCGGCTTTAACACCGAATTTTGTTCACTACGAACCGTTCAAAAAATATAAAAAATCAATGGAGGCAAAAAAGGCAGGCATAGCCTATTCCGACAACCTTCTTACTTCGGAACTTGACGAAACCGAGAACTACACTTTCCCGAGCATAAATACTCAGCAAAACGAAAGTGACGATAATTTTGAAATCAATACAGATGTGTTCAATAAAATCAAGGCCGAAAGAAATGCCGCAAGACAAAGACTTGATTCAAACGAAATTTCTTCGGATTCTTCATCTTTCACAAAACAGGAGTATGTTCCCTTGATCAATGACACAAGTGAAAACCATGCCTCAAGCGGAGCGTCACTCAAGAAAATTCACTCCGAAACTCCTGCTCACCACACGGTAGGCAGAAGCAGGCATTACATAAATTCCGATGAAACAGCCGAAAACAAAAAATCCGATGACGGCAACCGTTATTCGGTTAACAGAAAGTTTTAACTGGTGATAAAGTGTTCAAACTTCCTGTGTGTCCGCATTGCCAAACAATTTACCGTTACGGTGATGTAAGGAAAAATCTCAATACAAAAATTCACACCTGCTATCACTGCAAAAAGCAGTTTAAAACCTCATTTTCGGGTTTATGGCTTTTGCTCTTGTTTATTGTTGCAATCGGAATTACCGTAAATCTGATTGAAATTACAATTTTTGCAAGCACAAATGTGATAGCACTGTTGGTCACAAATATTGTACTTATACTGTTTTTTCTGCTTTTTGTGCCGTTTTTTACAAAATTCAGAAAATTCGGAGAAGATATGCCAAAAGGCAAAAATATCACAGCATCAAAAAAACAGCAGAAAAAACAAACGAACACAAGCACTGTTCGTAAATCGAATAAACGGAGGTAAGTGTTTTGGATAATCTTGAAAATAACGAAAATATGAATGAGAATATTGAAGAAGTCAACGAAAATGTAAACGAAGAAGCCATTGATGAAGCCTATGAAAAAGAGATTGAGGCTGAAGAGTTGGTTGAATTTGACGGAGAATCCGAGGGTATGGAGCTGTCAAAGGTTGAACAGGAATACGGTGCCGACGAAATTCAGGTTCTTGAGGGACTTGAAGCTGTCAGAAAGCGTCCGGGTATGTACATCGGCTCAACAGGTCCGAGAGGACTTCACCACCTTGTTTACGAAATCGTAGATAACTCAATTGACGAAGCACTTGCCGGTTATTGTACAAAAATTGATGTTGTCATTGAAGACGGCGACATAATCAGAGTAAAGGATAACGGCCGTGGTATACCTGTAGGCGTCAACAGTAAAACAGGTCTTCCTGCCGTAACGGTTGTATTCACCGTTCTCCATGCCGGCGGTAAATTCGGCGGCGGCGGTTACAAAGTTTCTGGTGGTTTGCACGGTGTTGGTGCGTCTGTTGTAAACGCACTTTCCGAGTGGCTCGAAGTTAAGGTTTGTGACGGCGAAGATGTTTACTTCCAGCGTTATGAAAGAGGCAAAATTGTTTCCGACCTCAAGAAGATCGGCAAGTCGGATGTTAAGGGTACAGAAGTACGCTTTAAAGCCGACCCCGAAATTTTTAAAGAAACAACAATTTACGATTACAGCGTTCTTGAAAGAAGACTTCGTGAGCAGGCATTTCTTAATGCAGGTGTTCACATTGAACTTCGTGACGAGCGAGATCTCGATAATATTATAAAAAATAACTTCGTCTATGAGGGCGGTATCAAGAGCTTTGTTGAGTACATTCACAAAAAGCGTTCTCTTGAAGTTATTCATCCCGATGTAATTTACTTTGCATCGAGAAATGCAGATGATACAATTGCAGTTGAAATTGCAATGCAGTACAACGAAAGCTACAACGAAAATCTGCTTACTTTTGCAAACAACATTCATACAACCGACGGTGGTACTCACGAAGAGGGCTTCAAGCGAGCACTTACCTATGTTATGAATGACTATGCAAGAAAGTTCGGAAAACTGAAGGATAATGATAAGAATCTCAGCGGTGAAGATGTTCGTGAAGGACTTACCGCAATTGTCAGCGTAAAGCTCAAAGAGGCTCAGTTTGAGGGTCAGACCAAGGCAAAGCTCGGCAATACCGAGGTTAGAGCAATGGTTGACCGCCTTATGAGGGATAAGCTTTCGGTTTATCTCGAAGAAAATCCTGCCGTTGCAAAGGTAATTTTTGAAAAGGCACTTGCATCATCAAGAGCGAGAGAGGCTGCAAGAAAAGCGAGAGAAAATGCAAGAAGAAAATCTCCGCTTGACTCCGCACAGCTTCCCGGTAAACTTGCTGACTGCCAGTCAAAAGACAGCAGTGAAACCGAAATCTTCATAGTCGAGGGTGACTCTGCGGGCGGTTCTGCAAAGGGCGGCCGTGACAGAAGAATTCAGGCTATCCTCCCTCTTTGGGGTAAAATGCTCAATGTAGAAAAAGCAAGAATCGACAAAGTTTACGGAAATGACAAGCTTATGCCTGTTATCACTGCACTCGGCACAGGCATAGGTGATGAATTTGATATTGCAAAGCTCAGATACGACAAGGTTATCATTATGGCGGATGCCGATGTTGACGGTTCGCACATCAGAACTCTCCTTTTAACCTTCTTTTTTAGATATATGCGTCCGCTTATCGAAGAAGGTCATGTTTACATTGCTCAGCCACCGCTCTTCAGAGTAACAAAGGGCAAAGAGCATAAATATGCGTATTCCGACCTTGAGCGTGACCAAATTTTGGCTCAAATTGAGGGCAAAACCGAAGTTCAGCGATATAAAGGTCTTGGTGAGATGGATTCCGAGCAGCTTTGGGAAACAACTATGAATCCCGAAACAAGACTTATGCTCCGTGTTGATCTCAGCGATGCAGAACAGGCAGACGAAACCTTCACAATTCTTATGGGTGACAAGGTTGAGCCGAGAAGAGATTTCATTGAGAAAAATGCAAAGTATGTTCAGAACCTTGATGTCTGATACATTACGATATTAAAAATTCTAAAAACGGGGTGATTTTATGCACGCAAGAACAAAAGTTACAGTTCGTTACGCAGAAACGGATAAAATGGGAATTGTACACCACTCAAATTATCCGATTTGGTACGAAATAGCAAGAAATGACTATATCAAAATGTTCGGAATCAGCTACACAGACATGGAAAATGCAGGTGTAATGACTCCACTTTTGAATCTGAGTTGTCATTTTGGAATTCCTGCCCTTTATGAGGACGAGCTGATTATCCGCACTTGGGTGCAGACTATCACAGCCGCAAGAATTATTTTTACATACACGGTAAAGCGTATTGAAAAGGACGGCTCGGAAACAGAACTTGGCTACGGCACAACCGAACATGGTTTCGTAGATTCCAAAACTTTCCGCCCCACCAGCATCAAAAAACGCTTTCCAAAACTCTATGAAGGTATTTCGCAGGCAGTAAAGCACTTCTGACGGCGAGCCGCCGGCAGCGTGTCGCTGCACCTAACTCGAGAAGAAAGTTTGCAAAATAAAAAAATAAATTTTCCCGACCAAGTGTAGGGGTAGCCTTGCGACCGCCGCCGGTGGCGGAAAAAGGGAGCAAAGCGCTGTCTGAAACAAAATCACACACAAAACCAAATCTAAAACCGCAAAATAACACTAATATAAATTATTGAACAGACAGTAACAAGAGCTTGAAAAGCGAGGAAAGAATATGGATAACGAACAGAATCAGAACAAGGATTCGAGAATTATTGATGTCGATCTGCAAAATGAAATGAGGAAAAGCTTTTTGGACTACTCCATGAGCGTTATTGTTTCCCGTGCGTTGCCCGATGTCAGAGACGGTTTGAAACCTGTTCACAGAAGAATACTCTACACAATGAATCAAATCGGTCTTGACCCGTCAAAGCCGTACCACAAGTGTGCCGACACGGTTGGTCAGGTGCTTGGTTCGTATCACCCACACGGTGATGCCTCGGTTTATGACGCAATGGTTCGTCTTGCACAGGATTTTTCCATGAGATATATGCTTGTTGACGGTCACGGTAACTTCGGTTCGGTGGACGGTGATCCGCCTGCCGCTTACCGTTATACAGAGGCAAGAATGAGTAAAATTTCTCTTGAAATGCTCACGGATATCGAGAAAAATACGGTTGACTTTATGTCAAACTACGATGACCGTCTTAAAGAACCGACTGTTCTTCCAAGCCGTTTTCCGAACCTTCTTGTAAACGGTTCAAGCGGTATTGCCGTTGGTATGGCAACCGAAATTCCGCCGCATAACCTCGGTGAAACAATTGACGCAGTTTGTACTCTCATTGACAATCCAGATGCCGAGCTTGCAGAGATTATGGAGTGTATGCCCGGACCAGACTTCCCGACAGGCGGTATTATCATGGGCAGAAGCGGTATTCGTGCCGCCTATGCAACAGGTCGAGGAAAAATCACCGTAAGAGCCAAGACTGAAATTATCGAAGCTAAAAACGGCAGATATAAAATTATCGTTACGGAGCTTCCGTACAAGGTCAACAAAGCAAGACTTATTGAAAACATTGCCGACCTCGTGAAGGATAAGAGAATTGAGGGTATTTCAAATATCGAGGATCATTCCGACCGTAAGGGTATGCACATTGAAATTGACATCAAGAGAGATGCCTCACCTCAGATTGTTCTTAACCAGTTGTTCTCATATACACAGTTGCAGACAACCTTCGGTGCAATTATGCTTTCTATCGTTGACGGCGAGCCTAAAATTCTTTCACTCAAGGAAATGCTCCAATGCTATATTGAATTTCAGGCTGAGGTTATTCGCCGCCGTACTGATTTTGATCTTCAAAAGGCCCGTGACAGAGCTCATATTCTTGAGGGCTTGAAGATTGCGCTTGATTTTATTGACGAGGTAATCAAAATCATCAGAAACAGCAAGGATACTGCAAGTGCAAAAACAGGTCTTATGGAGCGTTTCGGTCTTGATGATGTTCAGGCACAGGCTATCGTTCAGATGCGTCTTGGACAGCTCACAAATATGGAGCAGACTAAGATTGAGGATGAAATTGCAGCCCTCCACGCAAAGATTGAAGAATATCTCGAAATCCTTGCAAGCGAGTCAAGACAGCTTGAAATCGTAAAAGAAGAAATTATGCAGATTCGTAATAAATATGCCGACCCGAGAAGAACAGAAATTTGTGCTGTCAGCGGTGAGGTTGATATTGAGGATCTTATTCCGCAGGAAGAGTGTGTTCTTACACTTACACAGTTTGGATATGTAAAGCGTCTTTCTGCCGACACCTACAAAATTCAGCGCAGAGGAGGTCGTGGTGTATCGGGTATGTCACGCCGTGAAGAAGATATTGCGGCTGAAATGTTCGTAATCAATTCACACGATTATGTTCTGTTCTTTACCGACAAGGGCAGAGTTTATCGCCTTAAATGCTATGAAGTTCCCGAGGGCAGCCGTCAGTCAAAGGGTGTAAATATTGCAAACCTGCTCCCGATTTCGCCCGATGAAAAGGTAACTTCGATGATAAGAGTGCCTGAATTTGACGAGGAAAAATACCTTGTTATGGTTACCCGTCAGGGCATTATCAAGCGTATTGAACTCAATGCATACAACACCTCAAGGAAGGGCGGCCTTATCGCTCTTGAACTCAACGAGGGTGACGAGCTTGCATGGGTAAGAATGACCGACGGCAACAGTCAGGTTATTATCGCCACCAAGAAAGGTATGGCTATACGCTTTAACGAAACCGACATTCGTGCAATGGGCAGACAGGCTCGAGGAGTTAAGGCAATGGCTCTCAAAGAGGGCGACTGCGTAGTCGGAATGAGTGTTGTCCGTGAGGGCGGTCTTGTTCTCACAGTTTCCGAAACAGGCTACGGCAGACTTTCAAGTCCCGATGATTACCGTGTTCAGAGCCGTGGCGGTAAAGGTCTTACCAACTACCACACGGAAAAATACGGCGATGTTGCCGCTATCAAGGTGGTTAACCTTGATGATGATATTATTATCATCTCGGAAGAAGGTATTATTATCAGAATTGCCGCCGAATCAATCCGTGTTTGCGCCCGTCCTTCAAAGGGTGTAACCGTGATGAAGGTGAACGGTAACGACAAGGTTGTTACAATAGCCCGTGTTCCCCATATTGACGGTGAAGATGATGAATCAGCCGAGAGCGAAGATAACGCAGAAAATGGTGAATCGTCAGAAACGGTTGCAGAAGAAGCTTCCGAAAATAACGAGGGAGAAACTTCTGAATCAACCGAAGAAAATACGAAAGAATAATTAGCAAAAATAAGAAAACTCCACTTTTTTAAGTGGAGTTTTTGACACATATGAAAATCTGGTGATTTGATGAAAAAATCTTTAGCTTTGATTGTTGCCGTAATACTTTTGCTGTCACTTTTCGGCTGTTCTGACAAGTCAAAGGCTGATGTTTCGGGTGTTGTAGATGCACCCGATAAAATTTCTACTCTTGATGAGGCAAAAATAAGCAAGAACCCGAACATTCGCCAAAAGAGCGAAAATGTAAACGGAATGTGTTATGCAATCACACTTGAGGAGTTTACTCATAACTATAATGAGATGCTCAAAGAAATGGGCAGTCTGGATATGATAAATCCAAAGGGATGGAAAATGCTCGGCAGTCCGCAGGATGACGCTAACGGTACGGAATATCAGTACTATTACTATGATGCCGACAAAATCAATCTTACAGCCTCGGTTGAAACAAAGACAAATTATATTATGAATATCGGTCTTGGCACAACAATGAGCAACTTTGTTTCGATTGAAAACGAGAAAAATAACAGCGACGCAATCTTAATGAAGAGTGCTGTTATGGCTGTTGCCGTGAGCGGAATGGGCATTGACGAGGTCGATACAATTCAGGATATTTTTTATCGCACAACCTTTGAAAATACAAATGAGCTATGGTACAACGGCAATGTCTATGCCCTCAGCACCAACGAAGATAAGGCAGACAGCGAACGCAGTACAATGCTGTTTCGTACCTTTCCTATCTCTGATGAAGTAAAAGAAAACTGGGGTATTGATGAGTATGAAAGCTATGCGGCAAACGCAACCCAGGTAACAACAAACGCAAATTAAAAATGAATTTTGCAAAAAGTCAAGGCGACTATCGTTTTCGATAGCCGCCTTATAGTTTAATCTGTTCTGTTATCCGTCTTACTTTTTCTTTCTGTCAACAGCCGTTGCGGTAATAAATACACCGCCGCCGGCAATCAGCAGGACAATCCATAAAATCATATAATCGGTATTGCCTGTTTTCGGTGAGGCAGTATTTGCCGTATTGTTTAGTTGGTCAGCAGAACTGCTTTCGGAAGAAACGGTGTTTGTCGGCTTATTTGCTTCGTCATCCGAACTGCTTTCAAAACCGATTGCAGGAATATCAACGGCAGTCTTTTTGTAACCGCAGACGGTGCATTCCTCATGCTTTGAGCCTTTTTCAGCAGTAGTGGCTTCCTTGTCAATAATCCATTTAAAGTTGTGAGCGGTTATGTCAGCCTTTTCGCCGTCTTCACATTCGTGCCAATGATTTGTGCTGTCATACTTCCACTCCGTGCCGTAGTCGTGGTTGTGAGAATCAATTTTCGGAATGTCAACGGCAGTCTTTTTGTAACCGCAGACGGTGCATTCCTCATGCTTTGAGCCTTTTTCGGTAGTAGTGGCTTTCCTGTCAACAATCCATTTAAAGTTATGAGCCGTTATATCAGCCTTGTTGCCGCACTCACATTCGTGCCAATGATTTGTTTCATCATACTTCCATTCCGTACCGTACTTGTGTGTATGTCCGTCTGCGGCAGGAGTCATTGTCAGATCAGTGAGAACCCACATAGTACTGTCAGAACCATCGCTGGCATCGCCTTCATAGCGCTTATAATTCACAAATTCGCCGTTGATCTTCAGCTTGGTGTTGGGTCCGAATACATAAGTGGTATTTTCGCTTTCAACATAGCCCACAGCTTTCACATACACACCGTAATGATAGGTCTTCCCGGCTTCAAAAGCGGTGATTTTGTTTTCATAAGCGCCGCTGAAGAAATCTGCGGAAATCGCACCGGTTTTGCTGTCCAGTTCCCACCACTCGCAATTGTATGCATACTTCACGCCTTCGGGACTCTTGCCGGTAAAAACGGGCTTGTCGCCGTCCTTGAAGCTGACGGTGACATTGTTGATCTCCACCACATCAATAACTTTCACGGTGGTCGGCGTCATGGTCAATACATTCATGAACCAAATGGTTTCGCCGCTATCGTCTATACTGATCTGATCAGGTGTCAGGGTGATTTCTTCACCGTTGATATAGAGCTTTGTGTTCTTATCAAAGCGGTAGCCCTCTTCCATGCCCAAGTCGGAAATCTTGAAATATACGCCATAGGTGTAACTCTTTCCGGCTTCAAATTCCGTAATTAGCTTGCCGTTGTAACGCTCGTTCCAGTAGTCGCTGGAGGTAATGCCATAGCCACTGCCGTCATTGGCGTCCCACCGCTCATGGTCGAGATCAATAAACGGATTCACGGCACTGGTCATAAAGCTCGGTTTGTCGCCGGCAATAAAGTTGATACGAGCATTAAAGTCAATTTTCTCTACAACCTGACCGGGGCGCAGCTCTGTTCCATATTCAATGAGGCAAGTTTTTCCATCATCCATCACCATGACCCACGAACCGAACGACGGCAGACTTGCTCCGTTCAATGTGACATTTTCTGTGTTTGTCAAATTACTGTCGAAGGTATAGCCGTCTTTCGCCTGAAGTTTCACGGAATATTCGTATCTTCCGCCCTTTTCAAAGGTGCTGAATCGAACATCGCCGTCCGAATAGCAGCTTTCATCGGAATACCAATAGCCAACCGTGTGCATGCTGTCATTGGCGTCTTTCTCATTCTTCTCCCAGCACTCGTAGGAAATATCATATTTGTCCTGATTGGTGCCTGCCTTCTTGGCCGACGCCCGTGGGGCATCACCCGGCTGATAGTCGAGTTTCACATTCTCAACATCGACGGCAGTGAGCGTGCTGTTTTGTTTGGTCGGCGTAATCGTTTTCGCAGCAGGGAGATACAGGTATTCTCCGCTCAGACTTGACTTTACGCTTTCCCCATTCACTGTAACGGCGGTTTCGTTGCTGAAGGAATATCCATCCTTCGGCTTCAGCATAAGGGAATACACATATTTTTTTCCGCTTTCAAATTCAGTGATGGTCGGCAGAGAGCCATGCGAGCCGTTATCGGAATACCAGGCGGCAACGGGTTCGTTGTTTTCGAATTCCTGCCAGCATTCATAAGCGATTTCATATTTATCGGCATCGGCATTATATACCTCTGCCGTTGCCTGCGGAGCGTCACCCGAACGATAAGCGAATTTTACATTCTCAATGCAGACATTATTTATAGTCGCTTCGTCCTGAGAACCTTCATCAATAGCTTGCACAATCAGGTCATAGGTTGTCTGATACACTTGATATTCATGAAGAACAAGATTCTTGTTCACACTTCCGGAAGCTGCGTTTTCGAGAGCATCCTGATCGCCGACGAGTATATTATCCCCCGGTGTAATAATATTACTACTCTCAAAATGATCAAACATAAATGTGCTATTACGGTTTTCAGTGGTAATATTTCCTCGTGAAGAAAATTGTGCAATGATTTCATCATCAATTCTTTTGATTTCTGCCTGCACCGCATCATCGCTCACGTTGCCTTCAATGAAATCCCCTGATTTGGTCACTTCTGTTGTTTCTATCACATTGCCGTCTGCATCTTTAATGGTGACCTGCGCAGTTGTTTCAACCTTTGTGTGATAGAAATGGCTATAGTGGTTAGTGGTAGTGCCTCCGGTCACATCTGTTACACCGGCATATGCTGTAATCGGCACAATGGATAGTGCCAAGTACAAGGTCAGCAGAACAGTCAACAGCTTTTTTGGTTTTGTTTTTTTCATATTCATCTTCTCCTTTCAACGGCTAACGCCGCATAAAATATTTTTGGCTGTATCCGTTTGGTATTATTACCGTCCGTTACCGCCATATTGGCAGGTTGGCTGTGATGAACACAACCCCGTATACCTGTCAAAGATTTCACCATTATTTTAGCATATTTTACGCACAATTTTACCATAATTCCAAAAAAGTCAATTGACTATTTTGGAATTATTCTGTAATATACTCTTATAACATTGTTAAAAACAAACTCGTTTGGAGTGATATCTATGAAATTTTCTGAAAAATTAAACGATTATATCGAGCAGTTGTCCTGTACGTGAAAAGATATCTGTAATTTATCCGGCATTTCTGCGGCATCTCTCAGCCGATACAGAAACGGCGAACGAGTACCCGAGCTTGGAACAAAGCCTTTTGAGGATTTATGCTGTGCGCTGGCACAGATTTCCGCACAAAAAGGAAAGTTACAAATCACCGCTGACACTGTGAAAAAAGCGTTTGTAAGCTGCGATGATTTTGTATCTACAGACAAGGAATTACTGCGAAAAAATTTCAACACACTTCTCTCTGCACTCAATGTCAATCTGACGCAGTTGTGTCAGTACACAAATTATGATGCGTCTGCCGTTTTTCGCATTCGTAACGGCTCAAGAAAGCCCGGAGATGCCGAGCGTTTTGCCTCTGCAGTTGCTTCGTTTGTAACAAGAACAATGCAGATGCCGTCCGAAATTGCCGCCGTTGCAGAATTGATTGGCTGTGATATTGATGAAATTTATGATTTGTCGGTTCGATACGCAAAAATAAAAAGCTGGCTTTTGAAACAGCCCGTGCAAAAAGCCGAAGACAACAGCGTTTCAAAATTTTTAAGCAAGCTGGATGACTTCGATTTGAACGAATATATCAGGGTTATTAAGTTTGATGAGCTGAAAGTTCCGTCTGTACCGTTTCAGATTCCGTCCTCCAAGACATATTTCGGTATTAAAGAAATGATGGAGAGCGAGCTTGATTTTTTAAAATCAACCGTGCTTTCAAAATCATCAGCCCCTGTGATAATGTACAGCGATATGCCGATGAAAGAAATGGCAAAGGATCCGGAATTCCCCAAAAAATGGATGTTCGGTATGGCGATGATGCTAAAAAAAGGACTGCATCTTCATCAAATACATAATCTTGACCGTTCTTTTGATGAGATGATGCTTGGCCTTGAAAGCTGGATACCGATGTATATGACAGGGCAGATTTCCCCCTACTATTTTAAAAATGCTCCGAATGATGTTTTTCTGCATTTTTTGAAGGTGTCGGGAATCGCCGCGCTTTCGGGTGAAGCTGTTGCCGGATACCATTCCGACGGAAAATACTATCTGACAAAGGTAAAGCGTGAGGTGGAATATTACCGAAAAAGAGCCGAGGAAATGCTGAAAAATGCCTATCCTTTGATGGAAATTTACCGCAGTGAACGAAAAAATGAGTTGAATGCCTTTCTTCTTGCCGATACAAAAACAGCGGGCAAACGCCGCAGTATTCTGTCCTCTCTGCCGTTGTACACAATAAGCGATGAACTTCTCAACCGTATTCTTACACGGAACAATATTGATGCAGAGTTAAAAGAAAAAATAACAGAGTATGCAAAAACACAAAGACAGAGAATTAAAATAATTCTTGAAAATGAAAGAATTGAAGATGAGATACCTGATTTTGTACAGGAAAATTTTACGAAAAATCCTCCCATGCTGGAACTTTCGGGTATATTTTGTGAAGAGGATATTCCGTATAACGAAGAGGAATATACTGCCCATTTGAAGGAATCAATGGCTTTTGCGGAGCAGAACCCGAATTACACATTAAAGTGCAGTACGGCACACGCATTTCATAATCTGAAAATTATAATTCACGAGGGACAATGGGTGATGGTGTCCAAAGGAAAAACGCCTGCAATCCATTTTGTCATTCGTCATCCCAAGCTTCGCAGTGCAATAGAATGTTTTATTCCGCCGATAACGGAAGACTAGTAAGTCGGTAAATCAAATATAACAAACATATAAATACCGCAACAAAACAAGCGACAGTTTAATTTCTGTCGCTTGTAATTATACTTTATTCTGTTTTACACTATATATCATTTACCGAGTTCAAGAACTACAAATTCTGCGGACATGGGAGGAATTGTGAGTATACCGTTCTCAAGCTTTGAACCGAAAACAGGTTTGCCGTCTGCATAACCGGGCGGCATTTTTGCCTCAACTTCATAATCATAGAGGTTGAATGTGCAGAAAATAGCGGAATCTTTGTCGTGTCGGATGTATGAAATTCTTCTTTCCTCCGAAAGAACATTTATAAAATCGCCGTCCCACAATGCCGAACAGCTTTTTCTCACATCGGCAAGTTTTTTGTGCCATTCAATAAGTTCCTTATTTTCTTTGCCCCACGGATAACAGCAACGGTTGAACGGATCACGATATCCCTCCATTCCTGCCTCGTCACCGTAATAAATACACGGAAATCCCGGGAGAGTAAACTGCATTGCACTTGCAACCTTTAAAAGCTTTACACCGAGTTTTTTATGCTCGGCATCAAGCTTAGTGTCAGCCTGCCATTCCCTGTCCTTGCCGTCAAGCGGTTCGCCTGCCATAACTGTGATTGCTCTTTCTGTATCGTGAGTCGAAAGTGAATTCATCAGCACTCTGAGAACAGGACGGGGATAATTTTCAATTACGCTCATAATCAGATCCATTGTATATTTGCCGTGCTGACCTTTGCAGAAGTTGAGAATTGCATCCCTGAACACATAGTTCATAACGGAGTCAAACTGTTCGCCGAGCAAGAACTTTCTTCTTGCTCCGTAGCTTTCCTTGTTGCTTGCGTCCTCCCACACTTCGCCGACGAGAAAGGCGTTTGGATTTTCGTCCTTAACGGCTTTGCGCAGATTTTCAATGAACACATCGGGAAGCTCATCTGCAACATCAAGTCGCCAACCCGAGTTGCCGCATTTCATCCATTTTCTGACAATGCCGTCTTTGCCGTTGATATATTCGTTGAATGACGGTGTTTCCTCAATAACCTCGGGTAAAGTGTCAAAACCCCACCAGCTTTGGTAATTGTTCGGCCATTCGTTGAATTTGTACCAACTGAAATACGGTGAGTTTTTGTCATTATACGCACCGCCCTTGCCGTATCTGCCCGAACGGTTGAAATAAACACTGTCGCTTCCGGTATGAGAAAATACACCGTCATTTATGATGTGTATTCCCCTCTTTTTAGCCTCTGCGCAAAGGTGCTTAAAATCTTCCTCTGTTCCGAGAATCGAATCAACCTTTGAATAGTCGCCCGTATCATAACGGTGGTTTGAGTATGCCTCGCTGATAGGATTAAGGTAAATACAGCTTACACCGAGGCTTTCAAGGTAATCAAGCTTCATTGTAATTCCCTTGAGGTCACCCATAAAGAAATCATTGTTCTTAATTATTCCGTTTTCATCGGGTTTCCATTCAGGAAGAGCAAACCAATCCTTGTTGCGCTTGAAGTCGGTACGCTTTATATTCTTTTCTTCACCGCTGAAATAAAAACGGTCGGGAAAAATCTGATACATAATTCCGCCGACAAGCCAGTCGGGAGTTTTAAAGCCTTTTTTGTAGCAGGTAATCTGCCAGCTTCTGCCCATATAGTCTTCAATTGTGCTAACCTTGTACGGATCGGACGGAATAACATACCTTGTTTGATCAATGCCGGTGAGCTTGAAATTGTACCAGTAAAGACCGATTTTCTCGGGAGTAAAGTCACACTCCCAAATTTCGGTATCCTCGTCAAATTTACCGCACCAGATAAGCTCGGTAAATTCCCAGTTGTAATCGTAATCGTATTTTACGCACAGCTGTGCTTTTTGTGTATGCTCTGTCTTTGGCAAAAGAATTCTGAAATGAATCTCGGTACCCTGTTCAACCGCACCAAACGGTGAACGATAGTAAATTTTTCGTGAATCAAACGGTACGGGCATATAATCACTTCCCATAATAATATATTCCGAAATATAGATTTTGTTTTGGCGGTTATGCCCTGTTAATCGGAAATTAAGACAAATCCGCCAAAATGACGCAAAGATTATTTTATCATAAGAGAATAAATATTTCAACCAAAATAGGTCGAAATTGGAATAAAATCGCTAAAAGCCGTGCAATTAAAAAAATATTCAAACAATCTTCTCTTTGCTCTTTTATTATTTCCGATTTTATATTATAATATATGATGATTACTTGTGTAAAAAAGTCGATTGAGTACGAAAAAGCTATTTAAGGGAGATGTATTCCTATGGAAAAAAAGAAGATAAGCGTTCAGATTGAGGGCAGAAACTATTCGCTTATAACAACGGATGATGAAAAGTATGTTCATAAGGTTGCAAATGAGGTTGTGTCCCACATCAGAAAGGTTGCGCAAAGCACAAAACAGCTTGATACCCGTGACTGTGCAATTCTTGCGGCACTTAACTTTTGTGACGACCGCAACAAGGCTGTTAAGAAGAACAAGGACTATGTTGAAAAGGCTGACAAAATTATTCAGCAGACAAATGAACTCAACAGACTTTGCAAGGAATACAGGGATAAGCTTACCGAGTCAATGAATGATAATACAAGACTCACTATGAATAACAGAGAACTTGAAAAGAGAATTGCGGTTCTCAGACATGAGGTTTCTCAGCTTAAAGAAAAGCTCGGAAGTGTTGAGAAAGGCGAAGAAAAAGCCGAGTCGAAAAAATCTGAGCCTGAAACAAATTCAGTTTCAAAGGAAAAAAAGATTTCAAGCGCTAAAAATAACATAACAGAGCAGTCAGATGATATACCTGTAAATGTTCTGTCAAACGAGGCTAAAAAAACAGAACAGGAATTGCGTAACGAGGAGCTTCTCGGTTATGTTCCCATGACGCAGTTTTCTCTGTTTGATGAAGATAAGAAATGAAAAAGATAGAAATACTTGCTCCGGCAGGCAGCTTTGACAGCGTTATTGCCGCCGTAAGGAGCGGAGCAGACGCAGTGTATCTTGGTGAAAAGGCATTTTCCGCCCGTTCATCAGCGAAAAATTTTGATGATGAAGAACTAAAGGAAGCAACGGCATACTGTCACATTCACGGTGTAAAGGTGTATGTCACAATCAATACGATTGTGTTCGATGATGAGCTTGAAAAGCTGAAAAAAGCCATAATTTCAGCCGCAGAGGCTGATGTTGATGCACTCATTGTTCAGAATATGGGCGTAGCAAGGCTTGCACACGAGCTTGTTCCCGAGCTTGCGCTTCACGCGTCAACCCAGATGAGTATTCACACCGCGTCGGGTGTAAATGCACTTTATGAAATGGGCTTCAAGCGTGTTGTTCTTGCCCGAGAAATGAACAAAAAAGAAATTGAAAAATGCTGTGAAATTCCTGTTGAACTCGAGGTTTTTGTTCACGGTGCATTGTGTATGTGTGTTTCGGGACAATGCTACCTCAGCGCAATGATAGGCTCAAGAAGCGGAAACCGCGGCGCCTGCGCACAGCCGTGCCGACTTCCGTTTTCCGTAAACAATCAAAAGGGCGGTCACGCTTTAAGTCTTAAAGACAACAGCATTGTAAATTACCTCGGCGAGCTTCAAAATATGGGAGTTGTCTCGGCTAAAATTGAGGGCAGAATGAAACGCCCCGAGTATGTTTCAGCCGCAGTAAGGGCGTGTGTTGAACAGCGTGATTTCGGCTTTATCAGCGACAAAACTCAGGAAATGCTCAGAGGAGTTTTTTCACGAACAGGCTTTACAGACGCTTATTACATCGGCAAAACGGGAAGTCATATGTTCGGCACAAGAACAAAATCGGATGTTGTTTCTGCCGATGAAAAGCTGTTTTCGGCAATCCGTTCTTCCTACAAGGACGAAATCGGAAATGTTGAAATAACCTTTGATTTTACGGCAAAACTCGGCGAAAATCCCGTTTTAGTCGCTTCTGACGGAGTTCACACCGTTAAAAAGATTGCAGATACCGTAACCGAAAAAGCAATCAACAGACCTCTTGACAAAGAAAAATGCGAAAAACAGCTTAAAAAAACAGGCTCAACGGCATATAATCCCACCGATGTGAACATAAATATTGATGATAACATTTCAATTCCGCTGTCGGTTCTCAATTCCTTGCGAAGAGATGTTCTTAATGAACTCGACTCGGCGAGAAGTATTGTTCACAACTACAAAATCAACCGTGATTACGAAATAACTTTTCCAAAATTCACACCGCCTGTGGAGAAATTCACCCGTGCAAGAGTGCCTCAGACAAAGCTTTCCGATGCTTTTAAGAAATGCGAGCTTGTTTTTGTTCCGCTTTTTGCCGACAAAAGGGAGCTTGTAAGACTCAAAAACGAGGGCTTTAACATCGGTGTTGAAATTCCGAGAGGAATGTTCGGACGGAAAGATACGATTGCAAAAAAGCTTTCCGAGATGAAAGAAATCGGCATATCCGATGTGCTTTGCAACAATCTTGGAGCATTATACATTGCCAAAAATCTTGGGTTCACACTTCATTCGGGTTTCGGAATGAATTTTGTAAATACTCTCGACCTTTTGTGGGCGGAGGAATACGGAATCAAGGACGCAGAACTCAGTTTTGAACTCGATTTTAAGCGAATTAACGCACTCGGAGGCAACATCCCGAGGGGAATTATCAGCTACGGCTATCTTCCTCTTATGCTTTGCAGAAGCTGCCCTGTCAGGGGTGCAGGCATAGAATGTAAATCTTGCAAAAATCAGTCAAAAATGAAGGACAGAATAGGCAAACAATTTTTACTGAAATGTGACGGAAACTGTACCGAAGTTTTGAATTGCGACTTGCTTTTTGTTTCGGATAAACAATTGTTAACACTTTCAACATCTTTTAACATTTTGAGATTTACTGTTGAAAACTATGTTGAAATCGTTGAAAGTCTTAACGAACCAAGCCTTATTTCAATGTTGAAAGAAAAATTAACATATGGATTATATCGCAGGGGTGTTAATTAAGATGTTGAAAATGTTAAAATAATCATTATTGTTTTGTTGAAAAGCTGAATTTTCCTTTCCCGAAAATAAAAAAATCTTATTTTCCGTGAAATAATTTTATAATAGAAAAATAAAATTACAAATGAATAATTCCTGCAAAAAAATGCAGGAAATGAAGGATGGTAACTATGACAATTAAAATAAAAAAAGTAAAAGACAATGCAAAAATCCCCAAAAGAGCCACAAACGGCTCTGCGGGTATGGATTTATATGCCTGCATTGACGAAAAAATCACAATCAATCCGGGTCAGCTTGTGCTTGTGCCGACAGGCATAGCAATTGAACTTCCCGACAACAGCGTTGCCGCATTTCTCTATGCAAGAAGCGGTCTTGGAATCAAGCACGGCATCTGCCTTTCAAACGGTGTGGGTGTTGTTGACAGCGACTACCGCGGAGAAATCTGCGCAGGTCTTTGCAATGTTTCGGACAAGCCTTATGAGATTGAGCCGTTTGAGAGAATCTGTCAGATGGTCATCGCTCCCGTTGTTCCGTGTGATGTTGAAGAGGTTACAGAACTTGGCGACACAGAGCGCGGTGAGGGCGGTTTTGGCTCAACGGGTAAAAAATAAAAGAATTTCGACAATTTATCATTGCCCTTAATTGTGAAAAGATATATGATAAGCATATACTGTCTAAGTAAAATACATTTGGGTATTACAGCATAGAAGGAGGCTGTGGGATGTTTTCATTTTCAAAGGATATAGGAATTGACCTCGGAACTGCAAACACTCTTGTTTGTCTTAAAGGAAAGGGAATAATTTTGCGTGAACCGAGCGTTGTCGCAGTTGATATGCGTACCGACGAGGTTCTTGCAGTCGGCTCACAGGCAAAAGAAATGATTGGCAGGACTCCCGGTTCCATAGTTGCGGTTCGTCCGCTCAAGGACGGTGTTATTGCCGATTTTAAAATAACCGCAAAAATGCTTCAGCACTTTATCAAAAAGGCGGTGAAACCCGGAATTTTCAGCAAGCCGAGAGTTATAATCTGTATGCCTTCGGGTGTTACCGAGGTTGAGAGAAAGGCTGTTGAGGACGCCGCATATCAGGCAGGTGCAAAGCCTCCCGTTGTTCTTATCGAAGAACCAATGGCTGCCGCAATAGGCGCAGGTATGCCTGTTGACGAGCCGTGCGGAAGTATGGTTGTTGACATCGGCGGAGGCACAAGCGAGGTTGCCGTAATTTCTCTCGGTGACATTGTTACAGCCTGTTCCGTAAGGGTTGCCGGAGATAAGTTTGACGAGGCGATTTCAACCTATGTCAAAAGAAAATATAATCTTCTCATCGGTGAAAGAACTGCCGAAGACATCAAAATTAAAATCGGCTCCGCATATCCGGGTGAGGAAGAAAAAAATCTTGTTGTCAAGGGCAGAAACCTTGTTGACGGACTTCCCAAGGATATTACAATTTCCTCAGCCGAGGTCAGAGAGGCTCTTGCCGATCCGCTTGCAACAATTATTGAAGCAATAAGGACAACTCTTGAAAAAACTCCGCCTGAGCTTTCAGCCGACATAATCGACCACGGTATTATGCTCACGGGCGGCGGTGCGTTGCTCAAGGGACTTGATATGCTTGTTATGCAACAGACGGGTATGCCTGTTCACATTGCCGAAAGACCGCTAGACTGTGTTGTTGACGGTGCAGGCAAAAGACTCGGCAAACCGCTCGGTGTTCAGTACAAGCACGACAGATAATAAAGATCGACAAAGTAAGGTCGGGCAGATTGAAAAAACACCGCCCGACCGTATTTGTAATATAAATGAGATATGAGAAATTTTTTACATAATAAAAACTCAAAAATTCTGATAATTACACTCGTCATACTAACTGTGATGAGTGTTTTCTCTCATAACGGCAGCAACCTTTTTTCGGGTGCGGTAAACACGGTTACAAAAGGACTTTCAACGCTGACCGCAGGTGCGGCATCTTCCGACAAGTCAAAGGAAGAACTTGAAAAAGAAAACGAACAGCTTAAAAAGGAAAATGCCGAACTCCGTGAACAGCTTGTTGACTACCTTGACGCCAAGGAAGAAAATGCAAAGCTGTGGAAATATTATGAGCTGAAAAAGGAAAATCCGTCATACGACATTCTTCCGGCAGGTGTGTTGAGAAGGGATGCGAACGATGATTTCTACTCGTTCACTCTTGACAAGGGTTCAACAGACAATGTGGAAAAAAATGATCCCGTAATCACGGAAAACGGTCTTATCGGCTGGGTGAGTGATGTTGAACTCACAACCTGCCGTGTAAAGACAATCCTTTCGCCCGACACCAAAGCGTCTGCAATTGACAAAAAGACTTCCGACAACGGAATCATAAGCGGAAACGCTGAATATTGTGACGATAATCTCACCTGTCTGACAAAGATTGCAGAGAACAACAAAATCAAAGTAGGCGACATTGTTGTAACCTCGGGAACAGGCGGAGTTTATCCGAAAAACCTCATAATCGGCAAGGTTAAAGAACTGAAGTTCAATTCATACGATACAACACGCTATGCTGTTGTTGAGCCGTATGAGGACATCCGCACCGTGACTTCTGCCGCAATTATTACCGACTTTGACGGCAAGGGCGAGGTTAAAAAATGATGAGAGCTTCAAGAACTTTTTTTCGATTTTTCGGCTATTCCCTGCTGTTAATAATTTTGTATGTTTTTCAGGGCTCGGGTTTTATAATCCCCGAAATTTTCGGCGGCAGACCGCTTATGTTGATTTCACTTGCACTCTGCATTACTTCTTTTGAAAACACTTTGCCGTCGGTAATTTTCGGTGCGTTGTGCGGTGTGCTGACGGATATTTCATTTGACGGCAGTATCGGCTATTTTGCCTTTGCACTTACGATTGTCTGCTATGCGGAAAACTATGTATTCAGCAAATATTTTGTACCGTCATTTGTTACCGTTATCGTTTTTTCGTTTGCGGCGGTGATGACGGTAATGTTGATTTATTATCTGCTGTTTGTCTTGATTGCAGGGCTTGACAGCGGTTGCGTGCTGTTTGTACGGCACTATATTTCAAGAATACTTTACACATTCGCCGTGACAATTCCGCTGTATTTTCTCACGGCATTTTTAAACAAAAATCTTTAATCTTTGTGAAAGGGAGGTTCGGTATGAGATTCGGCAAAAGCAGAAAAAACGGCAAAAAAAGTAAAAAGAGCAGAACAACAGTCTGCATAATAATAACAGCCGCAATTTTTGCAGGCTTTGCAATCAGGCTTGCCGATTGGCAGCTTGTGCAGGGAAAAAACTACAAGAGCCTTGCCGCAAAATCAACGGGATATACCGAAAAAACCGACGCAACAAGGGGCGAAATCGTTGACCGCAACGGTGCAGGTCTTGTTGTAAACACCACAAAGTATAAAATAGTCCTTAACAAGCTTTATATTGAGGAGGACAGGCTTGACGGAATTTTACTTGAGCTTGCTGATATTCTCACAAAAACAGGAGACGCAAGAACAGATTCATTGCCGATTTCGGTTGGCTCGGACGGCAGTTGCGTTTATAAAACAAGCCGTGAAGAAGATGTGGAAAAACTTCTGTCATCGGATTTTCTTGATATGGACAGGAACACAAGTGCCGATGATTGCTTTGACACACTTTTAAAACGCTACAAAATTTCCGACAGGTTAAGTCTAAGTCAAAAAACAACGCTCGTTTCAATTCATTACAATATGGAACTTGAAAATTATTCAAATTCAAACCCGTATGTTTTTGCCGAAAATATCAGCCGAAGTGCCGTGAATGCCGTCAGCGAAAATACTCAGGGTGTGAGCGGTGTTGAAATTCAGACCTACCTCACACGAGGTGCATCTGATCCCGACCTTGCACCGCACATTTTGGGTGCACTCGGTTCGTTGTCAGAAGATGAATACAATGAGCTGAAAAAAGATGGCAAGGACTACTCCTATAATGATAAGATAGGCAAATTCGGAATTGAACTTGCCTGTGAGGATGACCTCAAAGGCAAGGGTGGAACAAGGGTTATTCAGCGAAATGCCGACGGAACTCTTGTTGAAAGCATTGAAACCGAGAGTGCAAAACCGGGTAACACGGTCTACCTTACAATTGATTCAAAATTGCAGAAAACCGCCGCAAGGTCGCTTGAAGAAAATGTCAAAGCGGCAAAACAGGCGGGCAAGGAATCGGGACAGAAAAATAACGGTGAGGACTGTGAAACAGGTGCAGTTGTAATGTTGTCGGTAAAGGATTTTTCGGTACTTGCGGCGGCAAGCTATCCTACATACGATTTGAACAGGTACAGCGAATACGGTTCGTACTATGTCAAACTTTCGGAAAATAAAAATTCCCCGATGTACAACCGTGCAACAGTCGGAACATTCGCCTGCGGTTCGGTGTTCAAGCCGTGTGTTGCGGGTGCGGCTCTTGAGGAGAAAATCATAACCGATAAAACGAAAATCTACTGCAAACAGGACTATGATTTTTACCCTACCAATGTGGTAAGGTGTATGCACTATCACGGCAGTCTTGATGTTACCGGTGCAATTGAACAGTCGTGCAACTACTTTTTTGCCGACACAGGCAGAAGGCTCGGAATTGAACCTATGTATCTGTATGCGCAGAAATTCGGACTCGGTGAATACACAGGTGTTGAAATTGAGGAATCAAAGGGAACTCTTGCAGGCAGAGACAGCACAGATTGGCAGGTCGGCAACACAGTTTCAGCCGCAATCGGTCAGTCCGACAACGCATTTACTCCCGTTCAGCTTGCAACCTATGTTGCGACAATCGCCAACAACGGTGAGAGGCTCAAAACACACATTGTTGATAAAGTTACAAATTATGAGCGGACGAAAACCGTAAAATCGACAGATGTTGAAAGCTACGGTGATTGCGGAATTTCAAAGAAGAATCTTGATATTGTCCGCAAGGCGATGCTCGGCGTTACTCAGGACGAAAACGGTACGGCAAACTATATGTTCGGTGATTATAAAGTTAAGGTTGCCGCAAAAACAGGTACGGCTGAAAACTCGGGTTCCGACCATACAACCTTCATTTGTTATGCTCCGTATGAAAAGCCCGAGGTTGCAATCGCCGTTGTAATCGAACACGGTGCAAAGGGCAGATATTCAATGCAGGTTGCAAAGGATTTGCTGGACGCATATTTTAAATAAAAGTTGAATTTACGGTTGTAAATACACTGTGTTAAAACAAAACCAAGAATTTTTGACCGCATAATATTGCTGAGTGCCTAAACAATAAAAAACTTATTTTTGCTTTTAGCATTAAAAATCAATGAAATTATTGTGCAAACCGTTAAAAATGAGGAATAATTTTATTAACTATCACTAAAATATCAACAAAAATTTTGGCTGATAAAATTACTGTTCGTTTATTGCTCTTTTACGGATTTTGTGATAGAATATAGCAGAGGTAGAATTTATTATGGATAATGTTATAGTTGTAGCGTCGGGAAAAGGCGGCACAGGCAAGTCAACTGTGTGTATCTGTCTTTCCGTTGCTCTTGTAAAGCAGGGCAAAAGAGTCTTGCTTATTGATTGTGACTGTGGTATGCGCGGTCTTGACATTATGCTCGATATGGAGCAGGACATAATTTTTGATGCGTCGGATGCCGTTTGCGGTAACTGTACATTCGGTGAGGCAATTTACAAAAGTAAAAATAACGAGAACCTGTACCTTATGGCGGCTCCCTTTGACACCGAAAACGAACTCAGTCCCTCGGTGTTTACTCAGCTTGTCGATTCTGTTAAAGACAGCTTTGATTTTGTTCTTATTGATTCCCCTGCGGGAATCGGCTCAGGCTTTGAAACTGCGGCAGCGCCTGCCGACAGAGCCTTGATTGTTACCAATGCAGAGCCGACGGGTGTGCGCGGTGCGGTTAAGGTGAGAAGAAAGCTTGAATCAATGGGAAAGAAAAACATACGACTTGTCATCAACCGCTTTGACCGCAAGCTGTTTACACAGCTCGGCTTTTATGAAGACCTCGACAGCGTTATTGACGCAACACAGACACAACTTATTGCTCTTGTGCCGTTTGACATCCGTATTTCGGTAATTGTTCAGCGCGGTGTTGCCGGACTTAACTGGAGCGCGGCGGCGTCTGTTTTTGACTGTCTTGCACAAAGACTTGAGGGAAAGCATGTTCCGCTTGCCTTCAAGGGGTAATGTGTGCGGCTTTTTTAGTTATAGTTTTGAAATTGATTTGAAATGAAATAAATGTCTGGAGGAAATGTATATGAATATAGCCCTTATAGCTCATGATGAAAAAAAGGAACTGATGGTGCAGTTCTGCATTGCTTACTGCGGTGTTCTCAGCCGCAACAACCTTTGCGCCACCGGCACAACAGGCAAAATGGTGTCAGAGGCAACAGGTCTTACAATTCAGAAATTCCTTGCAGGCTCTCAGGGCGGAAGTCAGCAGATTGCGGCAAGAATTGCGTGCAATGAAATTGATATGCTTCTCTTTTTCAGAGATCCGCTCAATCCAAAGCCGAACGAGCCTAACGATATGAATATGCTCCGTCTTTGCGATATGCACAACATTCCGGTTGCAACAAACATTGCAACTGCCGAGGTGCTTATCCACGGTCTTGAAAGAGGCGACCTTGACTGGAGAAATATTCTCAAATAATTTAATTATTTTCGCTTTACATATCGGGTGGTGTAATACTGCCCGATTGTTGTGTTTTTTAGGGAAATTTTTTCGTTTCCCTTTTCTATAAAAGATTGTAATTTTCGGAGGGAAAAAATGGCACTTATAACCAAGAAAATCAAGGGTACGGAAGATGTTCTTCCGAAGGAAAGCTACAAATGGCAGTTTGTTGAAAAGATTATGCGTGAGGAGGCTCGCTCCTACGGGTTCAGAGAAATCAGAACTCCCGTGTTTGAACACACAGAGCTTTTTGCCCGTGGTGTCGGTCAGACAACCGATGTTGTTCAGAAAGAAATGTACACGTTTGACACAAAGGGCGGTGAAAGCGTAACACTTCGCCCCGAGGGTACAGCCGGTGCGGCAAGAGCCGTTCTTGAACACGCTCTTGAAAACGAAGGACTTCCGATTAAGGCAAGCTACTTTGTTTCATGCTACCGATATGAAAAGCCACAGGCAGGCAGACTTCGTGAGTTCCACCAGTTCGGTGTTGAGGAGTACGGCACACAGGACCCTGCCGCCGATGCAGAGCTTATCAGCCTTGTAAGCTCCGTAATCAACAGACTTCAGCTTGACAGCGTTCATCTTCAGATTAATTCTATCGGCTGTCCGACCTGCCGTGCGGAATATCACAAGGCCTTGAAATCATATTTTGATGGTTATAAGGACAAGCTGTGCGACACCTGTCTTTCCCGTCTTGACAAAAACCCGATGAGAATTCTCGACTGCAAAAGTCCTATCTGTTCCGAGATTGCAAAGGACGCACCTAAGATTACAGACTATCTTTGTGACGAGTGCAGAAACCACTTTGACGCAGTTCAGAAATATCTTGATGCCGCAGGCATTGAATACACGGTTGATCCCACAATTGTAAGAGGTCTTGATTACTATACAAAGACAGTATTTGAGTTTGTAACCGATTGTATCGGCGCTCAGGGTACTGTTTGCGGCGGCGGTCGTTATGACGGTCTTATCGAGGAGCTCGGCGGTAAGCACCTCCCCTCCCTCGGTTTCGCAATGGGTATGGAAAGACTTCTCATGGTAATGGATAAGCAGGGCATTGAGATTCCCGACAATGACGAGTGTATGCTCTACATTGCAACAATGGGCGATGCCGCAAAGGTTAAGGCTTTTGAGCTTATCAAACAGATTCGCAGCTGCGGAATGATTGCCGAAACCGATGTTATCGGCAGAGGACTTCGTGCTCAGATGAAGTATGCCGATAAGATTGACGCAAGATATTCAATCGTTTTGGGCGACAACGAAATCGAGCAGAACACGGCCAAGGTCAAGAATATGGAAACAGGCGAAACAGCCGAGGTTACTCTTGATGGGCATTTTATGGAGAGATTTGTTGAAATCCAGCTTTCGGACGAACAGAAAAACAAGTAATAAAAGAAAATTTTCGGTCGGTCAGGCACATAAAAAATGCCGACCGATTCATATAAAGGAGCATATACAATGGCAGAATTTATGACAGGAATGAAGCGTACAGATTATTGCGGAGATTTGCGTATCGGTGATGTCGGCAGAGAGGTAACTGTCTGCGGTTGGGTACAGCGTTGCCGTGACCTCGGTCAGCTCATTTTCATTGACTTGCGTGACCGCACAGGCATTGTTCAGCTTGCATTCAATGACAAAACAGACAAAGAAATTTTTGATAAGGCATTTTCATGCAGAAGTGAATTTGTTCTTGCCGCAAAGGGTGTTGTTTGCGAAAGAAGTTCAAAAAACAGCGAAATCCCCACAGGTGATATCGAGGTTGTTGTAAGCGATATGCGTGTGCTTTCAAAGGCACAGACGCCGCCTTTTGAAATTGTTGACGATACAAACACAAACGAGGAGTTAAGACTTAAATACCGTTATCTTGACCTTCGCCGCCGTCCTCTTCTCAACAATCTTATGATGAGAAGTAAGATTGCAAAGGTTGCAAGAGATTATTTCCACGACAACGGCTTTGTTGAAATTGAAACTCCTATGATGATCAAGTCAACTCCCGAGGGCGCAAGAGATTACCTTGTTCCGTCAAGAATCCATAACGGCAAGTTTTATGCTCTTCCTCAGTCACCGCAGATTTACAAACAGCTCCTTATGCTTTCGGGCTTTGACCGTTACATTCAGCTTGCAAGATGTTTCCGTGACGAGGATCTTCGTGCAGACCGTCAGCCTGAATTTACACAGATTGATATGGAGCTTTCATTTGTTGATGTTGATGAAATCCTCGAAATCAACGAGGGCTTCTTCAAAAAGCTTTTTAAAGAGGTTTTAAACATTGACCTTGAGGAGCATTTCCAGAGAATGACCTACAAAGAGGCTATGGAAAGCTACGGTTCGGACAAGCCCGATATCCGTTTTGACATGAAGATTCAGGACATTTCGGATCTTGTTAAGGACTGCGGTTTCAGCGTATTTACAAGTGCAATTGAGAACGGCGGTTCTGTAAGAGCAATTGTTGCCAAGAATGCATCGTCGGTTTATACAAGAAAAGAAATTGACAAGCTCACAGAATATGCAAAGGGCATCGGCGCAAAGGGACTTGCTTATGTAAGATGGGTTGACGAGCCTAACGCATCATTCAAGAAGTTTATGAGTGAAGAAGAGCTTGCGGCAATTTACGAAAGACTCGGTGCGGAAAAGGGCGATGTTATCCTCATCGTTGCCGACAAGAACAGCACGGTTCTTTCAACACTCGGCGCACTCCGTCTTGTTGTTGCAAAGCGTCTTGACATTATTCCCGATGTGTTCAAGTTCCTCTGGATTGTTGACTTCCCGTTCTTTGAATATGATGAGGAAAGCGGCGAATGGCTTGCAATGCATCATCCGTTTACAATGCCTAAGGAGGAATGTCTGCAGTACCTTGACACAGATCCGTCAAAGGTTATTGCAAAGGCCTATGACCTCACACTCAACGGTGTTGAGCTTTCAAGCGGTTCAATGCGTATCACAGACTATGAACTCCAGCAGAAAATGTTCAAGGCTTTGAAGCTCACCGATGAAGAAATCGAAGCAAAGTTCGGATTCCTTGTTGAAGCCTACAAGTACGGCGCTCCGCCGCACGGTGGTATGGGTATCGGTCTTGACCGTGTTACAATGCTTATGTGCAAAGCTGACAGCCTCCGTGATGTAACGGCATTCCCGAAGGTTCAGAATGCAAGCGAGCTTATGTCTGCGTGTCCGGCAGAGGTTGACGATGAAAGCCTTGAGGTTCTCGGAATCAAGGTTGTCAACAAAGAAGACTGATTAAGGGTATAATCTATGAGTCCGGATACAATTGCAATAATCATCTCTGTGTCGATAGTCGTACTTGCAATAGCAATTATAGTTACGGTAATTGTCAGTAAGATAAGACATCTTTCAAGAACATTGTTCGGCACAAGCTCCCTTATAGAGGGCATTCAGGGCGTGAAAGAGGATCAGGAGCAAATGCGAGAAACTCCCCGTTCGCTTCACGGAATGACCTCGGTTTATATGCCAATGATAAAAAAGGATTTTCCCGAGCTTGATGTTGAGCAGTATATGAACAAAACCCGTTCACTTTTGCGAAACTACTTTTCGGCGGTTGAGTCAAAAAGGCTCAGCGTTATTGCGGAGGAGGTTACTCCGAATTTTACAAACTATGTTCAGGGAATTATCGACCAGCTTTCATCTGTTGCGAATACACAGCACTATGAGGATGTCAATATTTACGATGTTCAGATTGCCCGCTATATAAAAAACGGTGCAACCGTAACGATACTTTTTGAGGCGTCTGTCGGTTACTTTTCGTATGTTACCGATATGAATAATGAGGTGACCTTCGGCAGCAGAGAGAACAGAATGCAGACAATCTATGAGGTTGAGTTGATGTATGTTCAGGACGCTGATCGGCTTCATAACAGAGCAACCGCTCTCGGAGTGAATTGCCCCAACTGCGGCGCTCCCGTAAAAACGCTGGGAGAAAAATTTTGTCAGTTCTGCGGAACTGCAATAAAAGAAATTAACATTCGTTCGTGGAAGTTTAATTCCGTAAACGAACAGACACTTCAACAGAGAAAATTCTGAAAGTTTGACGGTCGGGTTGTCAGAGCCAAACGCCCTCTTCCCGACCGTCTTTTTGCATTATTTATCATGGCCAAACATTGGAACAATAAAAAACATATGCCATTCAGCCTGTTTTTTAATAATAGTATTGAAATTTTTCTTCAAACATATTATTATTAGTACAACAGCAATATTTGAAAAATCAGCTATAAGCTACAAAAATTAAGGAGTTAAATTATGGGTATTATTAAAGCAGCGATAAATGCAGTCGGAGGCGGACTCGCAGATTCATGGCTCGAGGTCATTGAACCGTCCCCTATGGGCGACAACACCCTCATCTGTCCCGGCCAGCTTGTTTCACAGAACGGCAAAAGTCAGAACAAAAAGGGTTCTGAAAACATCGTATCAAACGGTTCTGTAATTCATGTTTACGATAATCAGATGATGATTCTTATTGACGGCGGTAAGATTGTTGACTTTACTGCAGAGCCGGGTTATTTTAAGGTAAATAACAGCTCAATGCCGTCACTTTTCTGCGGTCAGTTCGGTGATTCGATCAAGGAAACATTTAACCGTATTAAGTACGGCGGAATCCCCTCACAGGCTCAGAGAGTTTTCTATATAAATCTTCAGGAAATCAAGGGTATTCCTTTCGGAACATCAACTCCCGTAAACTACTTTGACAATTTTTACAATTCAGAGCTTATGCTCCGTGCTCACGGTACATATTCAATCAAGGTTGTTGAGCCGTTCAAGTTCTATCAGGAGGTTATTCCGAGAGAGGCTGTTACGGAAAACAAGTCTGTTGATTTCGCAGATGTAAGAGCACAGTATAACGAGGAATTTGTAGGCGCTCTCGGTTCTGCAATCAACCAGTATTCCGCCGATGGTGAGAGAATCAGCTTTATCAAGTCAAAACAGCGTCTTATCGGTCAGTATATGGCACAGACGCTTGATGAGGAATGGACACAGGCTCGCGGTATGGAGGTCTTTGCCGTTGGTATGGATGTTTCCTACACAGAGGACAGTCAGGATCTCATCAATATGCGCAACAAGGGTGCAATGCTCTCGGACGCAGCAGTTCAGCAGGGCTATGTTGCAGCCAATATTTCAGAGGGCCTTAAAGATGCCGGCTCAAATGCAAACGGTGCAATGGCAGGCTTTATGGGCATGGGCATGGGTATGAATGCCGGCGGAAATATCATGGGCGGTTATCAGCAGAATCCGCAGTACCGTCAGCAGCAGCCGACTCAGCCACAGCAACAGGCTCAGCCGCAGCAGACTCCCGCTCCGCAGGCAGGCGGTGCAGCCGCAGGCTCATGGACTTGCTCATGCGGTGCGGTAAACACAGGCAAGTTCTGCTCGGAGTGCGGTTCAAAGAAGCCCGAGGCTCCCAAAAAGCGTTTCTGCACAAACTGCGGATATGAGCTTTCTGCAAATGCAAAGTTCTGTCCCGAGTGCGGTACAAAGACAGAATAATCTGAATTTTAAGTACAAACAATCCCTCTTCTCAAACGGAGGGGGATATTTCAGAATTTAATTATAAGGGGTAAGTTATGGCAACTGTAAACTACACCTGTCCGAACTGCGCCGCTCCGCTGAAATTCAATCCCGATAAGCAGATGTTCAGTTGTGAATACTGTATGTCCGATTTTACGGAAAAGTATGTTCAGGATTTTTTTGCCAAGAAGGAGCAAAAAGAGAACAGCGCAGAAAAGCAGGAGAAAAAGGAACAGGAAAAGGCTAAAGAGAATGCCGCCAAGCAGGCGCAGAGCAATGACAGCACACAGGCAGAAAGCAAAACCGAGGAAGAGGCTGTTATCTACAACTGCCCAAGCTGCGGTGCCCAGGTTGTTACAACAGCGTCAACTGCTGCAACAACCTGCTTCTATTGTCAGAATCCTGTTGTTCTCGGCGGCAGACTTTCGGGTGAATTTAAACCCGACCGTGTGATTCCGTTCAAGCTTTCAAAGCAGAAGGCAATTGACAAGTTCCTTGAAATGTGCAAAAAGAAATGGTTTTTGCCAAAGAATTTTGTCAGCGAAAAGCATTTTGACAAACTCACGGGTGTGTATTTTCCGTATTGGTATGTTGACGAACAGCGTAACGCACAAATGGTTGCAAAGGGCGAAAAGGTTCGTTCGTGGACTGTCGGAGATGACCGTTACACGGAAACAAAGGTTTTTGAGCTCCACAGAGCAGGCGATCTGATCGTGAATAATGTTTTTGAAAGAGCGTTAAAAGGTCAGGACAGAGATATGCTCCAATGCGTACACCCTTACGATTTGGGCGAGGCTCACCCGTTTGCAATGTCCTATCTTTCGGGCTTTCAGGCAGAAAAGCGTGACATTGAGCAAAATGAGGTTGCACAGGCAGTTCAAACAAGAATCAACGGCTACTGTCAACAGCTTATGAAAGACACGGCAAGCGGATACAGTGCTGTTCAGATTCAGAGCTACAACGATAAAATCGACCTCGAAAAATGGAACTATACCCTTTTGCCCGTTTGGGTTGTAACCTATAAATACAGGGGTAAAATTCTGCCGTTTGCAATTAACGGTCAGACGGGCAAAACCTACGGTGAGCTTCCTACCTCCGCAGGAAAGCTTCTTGCTTTTGCTGCAATTATTGCCGCAGCGCTTATGGCACTCGGCTTGTTGGGAGGTCTGTTGTTCTTATGATGAATGTGACAAAAAGACTTTCCGCAATACTTGCGGCAATGATTATGGTTTTCTGCACTCCGCTCTTTGTTTTTGCGGCGGGACAAACAGAACTCCGTGATGATGCCGAACTGTTCACCTCGGAGGAAGAAACACAGCTTCAGGCGGAACTTGACGCTTTTGCTCAAAAAACAGGCTGGGTTGCGGTTATCTATACTAACAACGAGGGCAAAACCGAGGACGATATCAAACCGTTTGCAAATCGTTATTATGCCGACAAATACGGCAAAACTACGGCGGGCGTTATACTCACGATTGATATGAAAGGCAGAGCAATCGACTTTAGAACAAAAGGCGATGCGATGTATTATTTCGGCGATGGCCGTGTTAATACTCTTCTTGATGATGTTCAGCGTGATATGAAGCAAGGCAACTATTACAGTGCTGCCGAACAATTCATCTATTATGTTGACCACTACTATGACGAGGGTATTGACGATGACGAGTCAAACGAAAATATTGATTTGCAGGAAAAAGAGGATAACAAATTCCTCTATGTCGTAAAGCATTACGGTATTTTCATTGCAGGCGGTTCAATCATTGTTGCCGTTATTGTTGTTATTGTAGTGAAAAATCGTTACAAACACAACGGCAAAGCAGGAACTTATGACCTCAAGAAAAACAGCAAGACTATGCTTACCGACAAGCAGGATATTTTCCTTACAAAGCATGTTTCCGTTACGAGAATCCGGAGTGATTCCGGCAGCTCGGGTGGTTCATCAAGCAGCTCCTCCGGTGGCGGCGGTTCATCGGGCGGCGGAAGCAGAAGCTTTTAATGCTGAAAACTATTTGAATTTTACGGAGAATGCTGTATTCTCTGTTTGGGGACGGCAGAAATGCCGTCCTCTTTTAATGTGAAAAATTATGAGAAATATTGAAATTATTCAAAAACTGAATACCATGCACACAGCCTGTGAAAGCGAGCTTTTACAGCTGATTACAACTTACGATGAAAAAGATTTTGAATATCTTCGCAAATGTGCAAGAGATACTGCCGACAAAATTTTCGGCAACAAAATCTATATCCGTGGCTTGATTGAATTTTCAAGTATATGCAAGAATGATTGCTTTTACTGCGGACTTCGCCGTTCAAACGACAATGCCGTGCGTTACCGACTTTCAAAGGATGAAATTCTCTCGTGTTGCCAAAACGGACACGAACTCGGATTCCGCACATTTGTGTTGCAGGGCGGTGAGGACGGATTTTTTACAGATGATGTGATGTGCGGCATTGTGTCGGAAATAAAAAATAGATTTCCCGATTGTGCCGTAACGCTCTCGCTTGGCGAAAGGTCGTATGAAAGCTATCAAAGACTTTTTGACAGCGGCGCAGACAGATATCTTCTCCGTCACGAAACAGCCGACAAAAAACACTATTCCGTGTTGCATCCGCCCGAAATGTCACTTGAAAACCGAATGCAATGCCTGTATAATTTAAAGAGAATAGGTTATCAGACAGGCGCAGGATTTATGGTCGGCTCACCGTTCCAAACTCCCGAAATGCTTGTCAAGGATTTAAAATTTATTGAAAAATTAAGTCCCGAAATGTGCGGAATAGGTCCGTTTGTACCGCACAAAGACACAAAATTTAAAAACGAAAATCATGGCGATGTAAGCCTTGTGCTTATGTTGCTTTCAATAATAAGGCTTTTAAAACCGAACATTCTTTTGCCGGCAACAACCGCCTTGGGTACGGTCGATCCGCTTGGTCGGGAAAAGGGCATTCTTCACGGTGCAAATGTTGTAATGCCCAACCTTTCCCCTGTTAAGCACAGAAAAGATTACTCGCTCTACGACAACAAAATCTGTACGGGAGACGAAGCGGCACAATGTATCGGCTGTCTTGCAGACAGAATGAAAAAAATCGGATGTGAAATCGTGACCGACCGAGGAGATTACAAAGCGGATATTTAATCCGAAAGGAAATATTATGAATAAGTACGATAAAAATTCGCTGAAAGCGGAGGAGTTTATCAATGACGAAGAAATTCTTGACTCCCTGAAATTTGCCGATAAAAATAAAAACAACCTTGAACTTGTTGATAAAATAATCGAAAAAGCAAGGCTCAAAAAGGGTATCAATCACCGTGAGGCAAGCGTTCTTTTAGCTTGTGAAGATAAAGAGAGAATCAAAGAAATCTACAACCTTGCCCGTCAAATTAAGAAGGATTTTTACGGCGACAGAATTGTCATGTTCGCCCCTCTCTATCTTTCAAACTACTGCGTAAACGGCTGTGTTTATTGCCCGTATCATGCAAAGAACAAACACATCTGCCGTAAAAAGCTTACGCAGGATGAGGTCAGAAAAGAAGTTATCGCACTTCAGGATATGGGACACAAGCGTCTTGCGATTGAGGCAGGCGAGGATCCCGTAAACAACCCGATTGAGTACATTCTCGACTGCATAAAGACCATTTATTCGGTCAATCACAAGAACGGTGCAATCAGACGGGTTAATGTGAACATTGCCGCAACAACCGTTGAAAATTATAAAAAGCTCAAGGAAGCAGGAATCGGCACATACATTCTTTTTCAGGAAACCTACAATAAAAAGAGTTACGAACAGCTCCACCCTACAGGTCCCAAGCATAACTACAATTACCACACCGAGGCAATGGACAGAGCCATGCAGGGCGGTATTGATGATGTGGGAATCGGTGTGCTTTTCGGGCTTGAGCTTTACCGCTATGAGCTTGCAGGACTTCTTATGCACGCAGAGCATCTTGAGGCTGTTCACGGTGTCGGTCCTCACACAATCAGCGTTCCCCGAATCAAGGCGGCTGATGATATTGACCCCGATGATTTTGACAACGGAATTGACGATGAAACCTTTGCCAAAATAGTAGCAATTATCAGAATTGCAGTCCCCTACACGGGTATGATTATTTCAACCCGAGAGAGCGAAAGCGTTCGCAAAAAGGTGCTTGAACTCGGCATTTCTCAGATCAGCGGAGGCTCACGCACAAGCGTAGGCGGATATGACGAACCCGAATCGGAAGAAGAAAATTCGGCTCAGTTTGATGTTTCCGACAACCGCAGTCTTGATGAGGTTGTAAGGTGGCTTATGAATCTCGGCTATATTCCGTCATTCTGCACCGCCTGTTACCGTGAGGGCAGAACGGGCGACCGCTTTATGTCGCTTTGCAAGAGCGGTCAGATTCAGAACTGTTGCCACCCCAACGCCCTTATGACGCTTGAAGAATATCTTGTTGATTATGCAAGCGATGATACAAGGAATGTCGGTCAAAAACTCATTGAACAGGAACTCGAAAAAATCCCCAACGAAAAAGTACGCACCATTGCCAAAGAACATATCTTTGACATAAGAAACAACAATAAAAGAGATTTCAGATTTTGACGGAGGGCGTAATGGGAATGAATGATACACCGTCGTCGGAACGACTGCACATCGGATTTTTCGGCAGACGAAATGCAGGAAAATCAAGCGTTGTGAATGCGGTCACAAATCAAAATATGTCGCTTGTATCGGACAAAAAAGGCACAACAACCGATCCTGTGGAAAAGGCAATGGAGCTTCTTCCGCTCGGTCCTGTTGTGATAATCGACACGGCAGGCTTTGATGACGGAGGAACTCTCGGTACAATGCGTGTTGAACGCACAAAAGCTGTGCTGAACCGTGTTGACATTGCCGTGCTTGTGGTTGACGGAACAATCGGAATGACCTCAATTGAAAACGAACTTGTATCGCTTTTTGAAGAGAAGAAAATTCCGTATCTTATTGTGTTCAACAAATGCGATTTGCTTGACAATACTACTGACGGTAAAATCTTTGTAAGTGCAAAAAACAACACGAATATCGAACTTTTAAAGGATAAAATCGCAAAAGTTGTAAACGCACAAAAATCCGATAAAAGGCTTTGCGGTGACCTTGTTAATAAAAATGACTTTGTTGTGCTTGTAATCCCGATTGACTCCGCCGCCCCCAAGGGCAGAATAATTCTTCCGCAGCAGCAGGTTATCCGTGATTTGCTCGACAGCGGAGCAATCCCTGTTTGTGTGCGTGAAAGCGAACTTGCCGATACTCTGAAAAATCTCGGTACAAAACCAAAGCTCGTCATAACCGACAGTCAGGTATTTAAGCCTGTTTCGGAGATTGTGCCGAACGATATCAAACTGACCTCGTTTTCAATTCTTATGGCGAGGTACAAGGGATTTCTGAAAACTGCCGTAAACGGTGCAAGGGCAATTGAGTCGCTTAATGACGGTGAAAAAATTCTCATTAGCGAGGGTTGCACTCATCACAGGCAATGTGATGACATCGGCACGGTAAAACTTCCCCGATTGCTGAAAAATTACACGGGTAAAAATTTTGAAATCGTGACAAGCTCAGGCAAAGGCTTCCCAAATAATTTGTCGGAATTTTCACTTGCAATCCATTGCGGTGCGTGTATGCTCAATTCAAGAGAGGTAATCAGCCGAATGAACCGTTCGGCTGAAAGCGGAGTTCCGTTCACAAACTACGGAATCGCCATAGCCTATATGCGTGGAATCCTTGAACGCTCAATTGAAATGTTTGATGTATAAAATAAAAATTCGGTATGCAAAAACACACACCGAAACAGATTGACATAATTAAAAATTGATGTTAATATATAAGTAAGGAAACGGCTTGAGCTGTTTCGCAATTGGGATTTATTATTTCAAAATCGCTCTGTATTGCAGTACAGGGCGGTTATTTCTTTATGCATAAAACTATAATAGTTACTAACAAAGTAAAACAGATTATGTATTCCACGCAAACACCCCCTTTCATAAGGGTAGTCTTGCGACCGCCGCCAGTGGCGGAAAAAGGGAGCATAGCGCTGTCTGAAATAACGAGTATAAGGAAGTGCATTTATGCACAACGAGATACGACTATATTTCAGACTGGACAGCCGCCACCATTTCCTTACAGAGTGATTATATCAAATATGTTATTTATGTTCAAGTGAAGTCGTATCACGCAACTGATACCAATTTACAACAAAATTATGATAACAAAGGCAATCATACTTTACCGTAAGATTGCCTTTATTTTATGCTTTGTGATTTTCTCTTAAATCCGTTCTCTTGATTTTTCCGCTGATTGTTTTTGGAAATTCATCGACAATTTCAAGGTGCTGAATCCACTTGTAGCTCGCCATACGCTTGTTGCAGAAGGTTTTGATTTTGTTTTCAAGCTCCTTATCATGCGGTGCGCCGTCTGTCATTTTGACAATCGCCTTAATTGCCTGACCTCTGTCTTTGTCCGGAACACCTATAACCGCACATTCAAGCACATTCGGATATTGCATAAGAACATTTTCAACTTCAAACGGACCTACTCTGAAGCCTCTTGTTTTGATAAGGTCATCGGCTCTGCCGACATACCAGAAATATCCGTTCTCATCCTTATATGCCGTATCGCCCGTGTGATAAACACCGTGCCGCCACACCTTTTCGTACAATTCTTCATTGTTATAGTATGTGATGAAAATTCCGTGCTGTTTTCTGTCCTTTGGGGGGAATACAACAACTTCGCCGACCTCACCCTGCTTAACCTCGTTGCATTCATCGTCAACAATTCGTACATCATAAAGCGGAGTAGGCTTGCCCATTGAGCCTGCAATCGCCTTGTCACCTTTGAGATTTGCAAGCATAAGAACCGACTCGGTTTGACCGAAGCCCTCGCAAAGTTCAATTCCCGTCTGCTTAAACACCTCTTCAAAAACTTCATTGTTGAGTGCCTCGCCTGCTGTCGTAAGGTGAGAAAGTGCAGAAAGGTCGTACTTGTCCATACCTCTTTTAATGAAGTATCTGTAAACTGTCGGCGGTGCGCAGAAGGTTGTAACCTTGTACTTTTCCATTATACGCAACAGCTTGCCCGGAGAGAATTTGTCAAAGTCATAGACCATAACGGCTGAACCGCAGAGCCATTGACCGTAGATTTTGCCCCATGACGCTTTTGCCCAGCCTGTTTCGGCAACGGTGAGGTGAAGTCCGCCGTCTTTTACACATTGCCAGTATTTTGCCGTGATAATGTGTCCGAGTGTGTAGATATGATTGTGCTCAACAGCCTTAGGATAGCCTGTTGTGCCTGAGGTAAAGTAAATTACCATAGGCTCTTCTGCTTTTGTTTCAACTCTTTCAAGGGTATCGGGAGCGTTTTCAACCTCTTTTGTAAAATCAACCGCACCGAAAATCTGTCTTCTCGGAACAAAAACGGTTTCAAGCGTGTTCGGCTGAGATGCAACCGCAAGTATATCTTCGGCAGTAGTTTCATCGGGAGTGCAGACAGCCGCCTTTATTCCTGCCGTGTTAACACGATACGAAATGTCGCTTTGAGTCAGAAGATTTGTTGCGGGAATAATAACCGCACCCAGCTTGTGGAGTGCAGGGGCAACATACCAGTATTCGTAGTTTCGTTTCAGAATAACAAGAACCTTGTCACCCTTTTTAATGCCGTGATTTCTGAAAACATTTGCAGCCTTGTTGCTCAGTCTGCTGATGTCGGAGTATGTGAAAATCTTTTCCTCTTTTTCGGGATTTGTCCACACAACTGCCGTGTCATTCGGCACAAGCTCTGCCATTTTGTCAACAACATCATAGCCAAAATTATAGTTTTCGGGAAACACAAGTTCAAAGCTTGTCAGTTTTCCGTTTTCATCGGTAGTTTCTTTACAGAAATTTTTGTATAATTGCATTTTTTACATCCTTATTTAAGTCGGTTTTTTGGTTTGCTTTTTCAATTAATATTGTATAACACAAACCCTTTTCTATACAATACCGCCCATTATGAAAAAACACGGACTAAAATTTATAATTATTCATCCACGGAATGTAGCTATCCAAATTTGCATAACATTATCCGAATATCGGTGTATTGTGAATAACAGGAGCAAATTATTAACATTTTCAACACATTTATTCACATATCGTTTCACGGAGTTGAAAGCCGTAAATCTGAATATTATACAATTTTTAAACGGCAAAACAGTATGATGATACCCTGTTCTACAAATTTGCTTTTTTGCTTGCAATCGGATAAATAAAATATTATAATATAGGTTACAGTCTTGTTTCAAAAAGGTAACAGACTGACAGAGTTAAAGAGAATAAAGAAATAAAAATAGAAACAAAACATTTCAGAGGGAGAAATATATATGAGAATAGTTGTTCTTGCAGGCGGACTGAGCACAGAGCGTGAAGTTTCAATTTCATCAGGCACACTTGTTGCCGAGGCTCTCAGAAGCAAGGGACACGAGGTTGTTTTGCTTGATGTATTTATGGGCTATGAGGAAAACATCTGTGACATTGACGCACTTTTCAAGCAGAACTACAGCTTTACCGACGGAAATTCAATCGGTGACGATGTTGAAAATACAATCACAAATATCAAAGAGGCAAAGGAAAATCGCCTTGACAAAACATCACGCTATATCGGCAGAAATGTAATTGAAATCTGCGCCGAGGCAGACATTACCTTCCTTGCACTTCACGGCGGTGAGGGTGAAAACGGTCAGTTACAGGCAACGCTTGATTTGTTCGGAATCAAGTACACAGGTTCGGGATATCTCGGTTCTGCGCTTGCAATGAACAAAGGTCTTACAAAGAGCGTGTTTATGCAGAAGAATATCAACACTCCGTCAGGTGAACTTTACAAGAACGAAAAGGACGCTCTTGCATGGAATATGTTCCCGTGCATCGTTAAGCCATGCTCGGGCGGTTCAAGCGTAGGCGTTTCAAAGGTGGAGAATGCAGATCAGTATAAAAAGGCTGTTAAAGAGGCTCTCAAATATGAGGACGAAATTGTTGTTGAGCAGTTCGTAACAGGCAGAGAATTTTCCGTCGGTCTTATCGGCGGCAAGGCACTTCCGCCGATTGAGATTGCTCCTAAGTCGGGAATGTACGATTATGCCGCAAAATATCAGGCAGGCGCAACAGTTGAAACCTGTCCGGCAGACATTGACGAAGAAACCGATAAAAAGCTCCGCAAGGCGGCTGTTGAGGCATACGAGGCACTTCACCTTGAAAGCTATGCACGAATCGACTTTCTTCTTGACAAGGGCGGTTTTACATACTGCCTTGAGGCAAACACACTCCCCGGTATGACGCCGATCAGTCTGCTTCCGCAGGAGGCTGCCGCAGAGGGCGTAAGCTACCCAGATTTGTGCGAAAAGATTATCGAAATCTCACTTGCAAAATATCCCGAAGAAAAATCTGATTTTTAATAAGAGGTTAGTATGAAAGACTTTACTCTTGCCGAAATCGCAAAAGCTTGCAACGGCGAATATGTCGGCGACGAATCGCTTAAAAACACAAAAATAACCTCTGTTGAGCGTGACAGCCGACAGGTGAAGAACGGAAGTCTGTTTCTTGCCATAAAGGGCGAGCGTGTTGACGGTCACGATTTTATCGAAAAATGCTTTGCGCAGGGTGCTGTGTGTGCATTGTGCGAGAAAGCTCCCGAAAATGCGACAAAGCCTTGCATAGTCGTTCCATCAACACTTGATGCCGTTAAGAAAATCGGCAAGGCATACAGAGAAAAATTCGACATTCCCGTTATCGGAATTTCGGGCAGCGTCGGAAAAACCTCTACAAAAGAAATGCTCTATGCCGTTCTTTCACAGAAGTTCAAAACCCACAAAACACAAGGCAATCTCAATAACGAGCTTGGTGTTCCGCTAACACTTCTTTCAATGCCCGAGGATACCGAGGCGGCTGTTATCGAAATGGGTATTTCCGATTTCGGTGAAATGACAAGACTTTCCGAAATGGTTCAGCCCACAATCTGCGTGCTTACAATCATCGGTGAATGTCATCTTGAAAATCTCGGCGACCGTGATGGTGTTCTCAAGGCTAAAACAGAAATGTTCAAAAATGCCCGTGAAAATGCAGATTTCATTCTCAACGGCGATGACGATAAGCTTTCAACCGTTAAGACCGTAAACGGCAAAAAGCCTGTTTTCTTCGGACTTGACGAAAAGAACGATTTTTTCGCAAAGAATATAAAAAACAGCGGTGACGGCAAGGTTCTTGCAACACTCTGTTTTGACAATAATAATATTGATGTTGAAATTCCTGCAATCGGCACATATATGGTGACAAATGCTCTTGCGGCTGCTGCCGCAGGCAAGCTTCTCGGACTTACCGATGAAGAAATTGCAAACGGTGTTGCCTCGTACAAAACAGTAGGCAGCCGTGCAAATGTTATCAATACAGGCAAAATCAAAATCATTGACGATTGCTACAACGCAAATCCGACATCCGTCAGAGCATCTCTTGACACACTCTCAAACCTTGACGGCAGAAAGGTTGCAATCCTCGGCGATATGAAGGAGCTCGGAAGTGAGGAATTGAAACTCCACTTTGACACGGGTGTTTATGCAAAATCAAAGGGCATCGGCACGGTTATAACCGTAGGCGAGCTTGCAAAGGAGCTTGCAAAAGGTGCAGACGGCAAAGCGTTTGACACAATCGAAGATGCAAAACCCGAAATTCTTAAAACAATTAAAAGCGGAGATGTTGTGCTTGTTAAGGCATCACATTCAATGCAGTTTGAAAACATTGTTGAGTTTCTCAAACAGAATTTTTGATTTACCGCAAAAAAATGTTGACAAATCAAAAATACAGTCATATAATATATTTCATATAGAAAAAACCTGTGAGCAAGAATAGTAGGTTTTTCCAAAGCTTTCAGAGAGTCAGCGGTTGGTGTAAGCTGACAGCAGAGGACTTGCCGAATGGACTTGTGAGGGCGGGCCGAAAGCCTTTTGGCAAGTAGTTTCCGACGGAGCTCAACCGTTAAAGTGAGAGGCATATGTTAGTATGCTGTTAAAGCGGGCGTTTATCGTCAATTTGGGTGGTACCGCAGAAGTTGATTTTTCAAGACTTTTGTCCCTTGTGGGGACAAAGGTCTTTTTTGTTTATGTTTAAAACTTTTACCAAAGAAAGGTTGGTGTACGATGATTAAACCGTCTTACGATGAGGTATTGAACCTCAAGGACAATTACAGCGTTATTCCGATTTACAAGGAAATCTACGCTGACGCATTTACCCCGATTAACCTGCTCAGAAAAATTGCAGGAAAATCCGACAAATTCTTTCTTCTTGAAAGTATCGAGGGCGGTGAAAAGTGGGCAAGGTATTCATTCATCGGATTCAACCCCAAGGCAAGGCTTTCGTACAAAAACGGAACTCTCACGGTTACGGGCGAGGGTGCAAGAGTTGTTAAAACAGCAAAGCCGTATGACGCTCTCCGTGAGTATCTTGCCGATTACAAAACTCCGCATTTCAAAGACATTCCGCCGTTCACAGGCGGTCTTGTCGGCTACTTCGGTTACGCAATGATTTCTGTTGCAGAGCCTGTTTTAAAGCTCAAAAGAGGAGATACAAACGATTTTGATATGATGCTTTTCGACAAGATTATAGCCTACGATCATCTTAAAGAAAAAATCATTATCATTGTTAATATGAAAACAAATGACACAAAGGCACAGTATGAACTTGCCCAAAAAGATATTGCAGAGATAATTTCAACAATCACATCTCCCGAACCCCTTCCAAAGCTTGAGAGTGACGGGAATGTTGAATTTACAAGCACATATTCAAAAGAAGAATTTTGCAAAATGGTTGAGAAAACCAAGGAGTACATCTTTGACGGCGACATTTTCCAATGTGTTGTTTCAAGAAGATTTGAGGCGGATTACAAAAATTCTCTCATCAATGCATACAGAGTGTTGAGAAGTACAAACCCGTCACCGTATATGGTTTATATGTCAATTGACGGTGACGAGATTATAAGCACCTCTCCCGAAACACTTGTAAAGCTTCAGAACGGAGTGCTTAACACATTCCCGATTGCAGGTTCTCGCCCGAGAGGTAAGACAGACGCAGAGGACAATGCCCTTGCAGACGAGCTTATCCACGATGAAAAGGAGCTTGCAGAGCATAATATGCTCGTTGACCTCGGACGAAACGACATCGGAAAAATCTCCGAATTCAATTCGGTTAAGGTTACAAAATATCAGGAGGTTCTCCGATATTCAAAGATAATGCACATTTGCAGTGAGGTTGAGGGCAAGCTTAAAGACGGACTTGACGCCTTTGACGCAATCGAATCACTCCTCCCTGCCGGCACACTTTCGGGTGCTCCGAAAATCAGAGCCTGTGAAATCATTGAAGAGCTTGAAAGAACTCCGAGAGGCGTATACGGCGGAGCACTCGGATATGTTGATTTCAACGGCAACCTCGACACCTGTATCGCTATCAGAATGGCAGTCAAGAAAAATGACAAGGTTTATGTTCAGGCGGGCGCAGGCATTGTAGCCGACAGCATTCCCGAAAGCGAATACGAGGAAACCTACAACAAGGCTCTTGCTGTTATGAATGCAGTTAAAAATGCAGGGGAGGTAAACGCTTTATGATACTTTTTATTGATAACTACGACAGCTTTACCTACAATCTTGTGCAGTTCTGCGGCAGCGTAAATCCCGATATCAAGGTTGTAAGAAACGATGAAATAACAGTTGAAGAAATCAAAAAGCTTGCTCCCTCCCACATCATCCTTTCGCCCGGTCCGGGCTATCCGAAAGATGCCGGAATATGTGAGGCGGTTATAAAGGAGCTTGCAGGACAGTTTCCGATTCTCGGTATCTGCCTCGGTCATCAGGCAATATGCGAGGTTTACGGTGCAACAATCGCCCACGCAATAAAGCTTATGCACGGCAAAAAGAGCGATATCATTGTTGACACGGACAAGAAAATTTTTAACGGACTTCCAAAGGTTGTTGAGGGTGCAAGGTATCATTCTCTGATTGCGAAAAGAGATACGGTTCCCGACATACTCGAGGTAATTGCAGAAGACCGTGACGGCGAGGTTATGGGAGTAAAGCACAAGGCTTTTGAGCTTTACGGATTGCAGTTCCACCCCGAATCAATTCTTACCTCACACGGCATGGAAATGATAAAGAATTTTATTACACTTTGCAAATAACACGGAAAGGATTGAAGTTTTATGATAAAAGAGGCAATAAAAAAGTTGGTTGCAGGCAATGACCTCACTTTTGATGAGGCGGCACAGGTTATGGACGAAATGTTCTCAGACACAGCAACGCAGTCGCAGATGGCGGCATATCTCACAGCCTTGAGAATCAAGGGTGAAACAATTGATGAAATTACCGCAAGCGCACAGGTTATGAGAGAAAAAGCACTCCACATCAAGCCTAACCGTGATGTACTCGATATCGTCGGCACAGGCGGCGACGGCACAGGCACATTCAATATTTCAACAACAGCCGCATTTATAATTGCCGCCGCAGGAATCCCCGTTGCAAAGCACGGCAACCGTTCAATGTCAAGCAAAAGCGGTTCGGCAGACTGTCTTGAACAGCTCGGAATCAACATTAATATCTCTCCCGAAAAGAGCGAAGAGGTTCTTAACAAGGCAGGCATCTGCTTTATGTTTGCACAGGGCTATCACTCATCAATGAAGTATGTAGGTCCTGTCCGTAAGGAAATCGGAATCAGAAACATTTTCAATGTTCTCGGCCCTCTCACCAACCCTGCAGGCGCAGATCTTCAGGTAACGGGTGTGTATTCAGAGACTCTTGTTGAGCCGATTGCACAGGTTTTCTCAAACCTCGGTGTTAAGAAAGGTTATGTTTTCTACGGCATGGACGGTATGGACGAGGTTACTCTCACAACAACAACAAAGGTGTGTGAGATTGACAACGGCGAGTTCAATACATTCATTCTCAATCCCGAAGATTACGGTCTTAAACTCTGCACTCCCGAAGACCTTGCGGGCGGTGACGGAAAAGAAAATGCTGAAATCACAAAAGAAATTCTCAGCGGTGAAATTAAGGACGCAAAGCGTGATATCGTTGTTCTCAATGCCGCACTCGGACTTTGCACAGGCGGCAAGGCAGATTCAATTCAGGACGGCATAAAGCTTGCAAACGAAATTATCGACAGCGGCAAGGCTTATGCAAAGATTGAAGAATTTGCAAAGGCTTCCAACGAATAAGGGTGACACAATGATACTTGAAACAATTGCAGACGCAAACAGAGTAAGATATGAAGAAATCGAAAAGCAAGTTCCGCTTGAAGTGATAAAGCAAAAAGCACTTTCAATGGAAATAGGCAATGAATTTCCGTTTGAAAAGGTGCTTGCGGGCAAGGATATTTCATTCATTTGCGAGGTCAAAAAAGCGTCCCCGTCAAAGGGAATTATCGCAGAGGATTTTCCCTATGTTCAGATTGCCAAGGATTATGAAAATGCAGGTGCAAGCGCAATTTCCGTTCTGACAGAACCGAAGTGGTTCAAGGGAGAAAATGCTTTTCTTGAAGAGATTTCAAAGAATGTAAGTATTCCGCTTTTGAGAAAAGATTTTACCGTGTGTGAATATCAGATTTATGAGGCAAAGACAATCGGTGCGTCAGCCGTACTGCTTATCTGCTCACTTCTTGACACGGACACAATCAGAAGATGGATTAAGCTTTGCGACTCTCTCGGACTTTCGGCTCTTGTTGAGGCTCACACAGCCGATGAGGTGTATTCCGCAATTGCCGCAGAAGCAAGAGTTATCGGTGTAAACAACCGAAATCTTCGTGACTTCACGGTGGACATAAATAACTGCACAAAGCTCCGTGAGCTTGTTCCAGACAACATTATTTTTGTTGCCGAAAGCGGAATCAAAACACGGGATGACATCAAGGTGCTTGAAAACGCAGGAGTAAACGCAGTTCTCATAGGCGAAACCCTTATGAGAAATCCCGACAAAAAAGCCGCACTTGACGAATTGTCGGGCAGAAAATAAAAATTGATTTATAAGCCGTGTGCAAAGCACACCAATGAAAATGTAGGGGCGGTCATCGGCCGCCCGCCGTGTGTGAAGCACACCAATGATATAAAAGTAATTAAGGGGAATCAAGATGACAAAAGGAAAATTCGGTATTCACGGCGGACAGTTCGTTCCCGAAACGCTGATGAATGCTATCAATGAATTTGAAGAGGCATACAACAAATACAAGGACGATCCCGAGTTTGTTGCAGAACTCGACACACTTATGCGTGAATACGCAGGCAGACCGTCACTTCTCTATTATGCCGAAAAAATGACAAAAGACCTCGGCGGTGCAAAGATTTATCTTAAGCGTGAGGACTTGAACCACACAGGTTCACACAAGCTCAATAACTGCCTCGGTCAGTGCCTTCTTGCGAAGAGAATGGGCAAAACAAGAGTTATTGCCGAAACAGGCGCAGGTCAGCACGGTGTTGCAACGGCAACCGTAGCCGCACTTTTAGGACTTGAATGTGAAATCTTTATGGGCAAAGAGGACACAATCCGTCAGGCTCTCAATGTTTACAGAATGAAGCTTCTCGGTGCAAAGGTCAATGCCGTTGAAACAGGCACAATGACTCTTAAAGATGCCGTAAACGAGGCAATGCGTGAATGGACAAACAGGGTTTCCGACACACACTATGTTCTCGGCTCGGTAATGGGACCGCACCCGTTCCCGACTGTTGTCCGTGATTTTCAAAGCGTAATCGGCAAGGAAATCAAGTCACAGATGCTTGAAAAGGAAGGCAGACTTCCCGATGTTGTTATGGCTTGCGTAGGCGGGGGAAGCAACGCAATGGGCGCTTTCTATGAGTTTATCAAGGATGAAAATGTAAAGCTTATCGGCTGTGAGGCAGCAGGCCTCGGCACAGATACTCCAAAAACTGCCGCTACAATCGCAACAGGCACACTCGGCATCTTCCACGGTATGAAGTCGTACTTCTGTCAGAACGAATACGGTCAGATTGCTCCCGTATATTCAATTTCGGCAGGTCTTGACTACCCCGGTATCGGTCCCGAACACGCAAACCTTGCCGACACGGGCAGAGCAAGTTATGTTCCCGTTACAGATGAAGAGGCAGTAAACGCATTTGAATATCTTTCAAGAACAGAGGGTATCATCCCTGCAATTGAAAGCGCACACGCAGTTGCACATTGTATAAAAATTGCCCCGACAATGGACAAAGACAAGATTATCGTAGTCAACCTTTCGGGCAGAGGTGACAAGGATGTTGCGGCTATCGCAAGATACAGAGGGGAGGATATCCATGACTGATATTAAATCTGCATTCCAAAACGGCAAGGCGTTCATCCCGTTTGTAACAGCGGGTGACCCTGACCTTGAAACAACAGAAAAGCTTCTTATTGAAATGAGCAAAAACGGTGCCGATATCATCGAAATCGGTATTCCGTTTTCAGACCCGATTGCCGAGGGTGTTGTAATTCAGGAGGCTGACCTCCGTTCTCTTTCGGCAGGCACAACAACCGACAAAATCTTTGATATGGTAAAGCGTATCCGTCCGCAGATTGACGCCGTTCTTGCCGTTATGACCTATATGAATCCGATTTTCGTATACGGTACGGAAAGATTTATGGCAAAGTGTCAGGAGTGCGGAATCTCCGCAGTTATCGTTCCCGACACACCGTATGAAGAAAAGCACGAGCTTACCGATTACAGCGGAAAATACGGTATTGATGTAATTTCTCTTATCGCTCCTACATCTCACGAGAGAATCAAGATGATTGCAAAAGAGGCAGAGGGCTTTGTATACTGCGTTTCATCAATGGGCGTTACAGGCGTAAGAAGTGAAATCACAACCGATGTAGGCGAAATGGTAAGACTTGTTAAGTCAGTAAAGGATATTCCGTGTGCAATCGGCTTCGGCATTTCAACTCCGGAGCAGGCAAAGAAAATGAGCGAAAGTGCAGACGGTGTTATCGTTGGTTCTGCAATTGTGAAAATTGTTGCAAAGTACGGCAAAGACAGCGTTAAGCCTGTTTGCGACTATGTTAGAAGTATGAAGGAAGCGATTTCGTGAGTACACTCGAAGAACTTCAAAGCGTAATTGACAAAAGCAAAAGAATAGTATTTTTCGGCGGTGCGGGAGTTTCTACAGAAAGCGGAATTCCCGACTTCCGAAGTGTTGACGGTCTGTACAATCAAAAGTACGATTATCCGCCCGAACAGATTTTGAGCCACACATTTTTTGTTCACAAAACAAGCGAGTTCTTCCGCTTTTACCGTGACAAAATGCTCTGCCTTGACAAAAAGCCGAACAAGGCGCACTATAAGCTTGCAGAGCTTGAAAAGGCGGGAAAGCTTTCGGCTGTTGTCACCCAGAACATTGACGGACTTCATCAGGCGGCGGGCAGTAAGCGTGTTTATGAGCTGCACGGAAGTGTTCTTCGCAACTACTGCACAAAGTGCGGCAGGTTCTATGATGCAGAGTTTATCAAGAACTCTGCCGATATTCCCAAATGCACTTGCGGAGGTATTATAAAACCCGATGTTGTGCTTTATGAAGAGGGACTTGACGACAGCACGGTAACGGGTGCGGTCAACGCAATTTCAAAGGCTGACACGCTGATTATTGCCGGCACAAGCCTCACGGTCTATCCGGCGGCTGGGTTTATCCGTTATTTCGGCGGCGATAATCTTGTGCTTATCAACCGTGATCCCACTCCGATGGACAAGAACGCAAATCTTGTGTTCCGTGAAAAAGTGGGAGAATTGCTTGACAAAATTACCGTAAACATATAAAATTTATGCGACAGGAAAATTTCTGTTATTTTTCTGTTACAGCATATAGATAAATGAAAAAATCAATACACAAGATGTTGTTGCGGAACAGAGAAAACCGATAAAATCCGCATAAAATCCAACTTTTTTTGTAAAAAGACTTGATTTTTGCACATTCTTGTGCTATCATAATTCCTATATGACCGATACTTTAAGGAGGTGGGACAATGCCAAACATCAAATCTGCTAAAAAGCGTGTTAAAGTTATTGCTACAAAGACTGCTCGTAACAAAGCTACAAAATCTGCTCTCAGAACAGCTGTAAAGAAGGCTTATTACGCAGTTGACACTAACGCTGACAACAAAACAGAGGCAGTTCGTCTTGCTATTAAGAAAATTGACCAGGCAGCAGCTAAGGGTATTCTTCACAAGAACACTGCAGCAAGAAGCAAATCATCACTTGCTAAAAGACTTAACGCATCAGCATAAGTGCAATAAATCTTACAGGCTTAAAAGCAGAGAATATTCTCTGCTTTTTTATTTTGTTCTGTTGACATTTTTGTAAAAACTGTTAGAATATAAATAAAGATACGGCAGATACTACTGCCATACAAGCATACAAAATTTGGAGGCGACAGAATATGAAAAATCATAAGTGCAGATGGGCTTTAATTATCGGTATCATCTCTGCAGTTGCAGCTCTTTCTGCTGCTCTCACAGCGTTCTTTATCGTTAAGGATAAGCAGAAAAAAGATGACGAGGAGCTTATGGAATACCTCGACAGCTCAATTGAGTAATTATTGAGTAAATCTTAAAAGCCGAATGCGGACCGTTCATTTTTGGGCGGTCCGTTTTTATGAAACTTCATTTTATTCGTGGTGATTTTATGATACGGGAAGAGCTTGACCGACTTCTCTGTGACGCCAAAAGCAACGCAGAGCTTAAAGAAAAACTTCTGAAAACCGAACAGAGCGAAAATCCGATTGACAACTTCTGTTCCCTCTGCCGATCGCTCGGGTACAAAATCAGTGCAGGCGAGCTGTTTGCACTCGGACTTGACGAAAGCGACACCAAGCTTCGCAGTGTGAACGGAGGCGGAGTGAACGCAATTGACGGCTGGGACGATGCCTACGAGCAATTTATTCTTACATTGAAATGGACATGACTATGAAACACTACTTCCCGAAATACTGCGAAAAATTCAGATGCATTGCGAACCTCTGTCCCGACAGCTGTTGCAGGGACTGGGATGTTGTTGTCGATGATACAAGCTTTGATTTTTATAATACAGTCAAAGGCGAGTTTGGCGACAGGCTCAGGTCGCTTATGACAATTGACGAGGACGGCGACAGAATTTTCATCAGGCAAGGTGAAAAATGCCCGTTCTGGAACAGCGATATGCTGTGCGACATTTACATCAACCTCGGCGAAAATCACCTTTGTCACACCTGTAAGGAATTTCCGAGAATCACTCAGGACTACACCGCTTTTTGTGAACATACGCTCTCGTTTGCCTGTCCCGAGGCGGCAAGGCTCATGCTTGAGTCGGATTTTGACACAGGCTTTGCAACCGATATTCCGCAGGACTCACAGACCGATTACAGCACAACCGAGATGAATTTTCTGCTCTCTGCAAGAAAACGCACTTTTGAAATTCTCTCAGACTGCAAAATGTCCTTGTCCGAAAGATTGTGCAGACTTCTTGCCTTCAACGAGCGTGTGCAGAATATGCTTGACGATGAAATTTTTGATATCACGGCTATGCCGACAGATGAATATAAAAAGCAAAGCTGCAAAGATGCATCATTTATTTTTGATTTGCACAAAACCCTTGATATCATGAGTAAGGATTGGTTATGTGAGCTTGAAGCAACCGCCGATTTTGCAAAAAATAATATGCTGTCAAGCCGTTTTGACAGACCGCTTACCGCCTATCTTGACTACTATGTCCGCAGATATTACCTTTCCGCAATCGACAGTTTTAATGTCATATCCACAATCAAGCGAATGGTCTGTGCATACATAGTGGCCGCCTATGAACTCGAAAGGCCCAATAATCCTACTCAAGCCGAAGTTGTGAAAATTCTGCAGGGATATTCAAAAGAGGTTGAACATTCCTATGAAAACGGCGAACTCCTAGAAGATGAATTTATCTTCAATCCCCTTTTTTCAACCGACAATTTAATAGGTGTTTTATAAACAAATCCCGAACACATTTTACCGTGTTCGGGATTTATTGTTTATTCTTTATTTTCGTCAGAATTCTTTTTGTTTCGTTTTTTCACGGAAACAATGTCGAGTTCAAACCAGAATGTACTGCCTTTGCCGAGTGTACTGCGAACGCCGTACCTTGCTTGGTGGCTGTCAAGAATGCCCTTGACTATTGACAAGCCGAGTCCCGTGCCGATAACGCCACGCTTATGCTCCTTGTCAACCTTGTAGTAACGATCCCAGATGTATTCAAGCTTTTCGGGAGGAATGCCGTCACCGTGATCCGTTACCTCAATGAGAACCTTTTTGCCGTTTACCTTTTGCGTTACAATAACGGTTTTGTCTTCGCCGGCATAATTGACAGCATTGTTCACAAGATTATAGATTACCTGTGACATTTTCAGTTCATCGGCAAAAATGTAAACATCTTCGTCACTCTCGAACAGAATGTTATATCCGTCCTGTTCCTTGAGCTTTGCGTACCTTGTGAAAATATTCTTGATGCTGTCGGTAAGACAGAATTCCGATTTTTCGGGTTGAATTGAACCCGATTGAATCTTTGAAAGGTCAAGCAAATCGTTGACAAGTGTTGAAAGTCTTGTTGCCTCATCGATAATAATCTGAATATTTTCGGGAGTGTTTTCACCGGGCAGGTCACGCATAACCTCACCGTAGCCCGTAATCATTGTCAGCGGTGTTCTCAAATCGTGCGAGATGTTGGCAATAAGTTCTTTTTGCAGCTTTTCGGTTGCGGCAAGCTCCGTTTTTGCGTAGTTCAGCGTTTCGTTGAGTTCCTCAACCTCAAGATATCCTCTTGCGTTAAAGTCAACATCATAGTTTTTCTTTGCAAGCTCCTTTGCCGCCGTGTTTGTCTTAGAAATCGGTTTAGCAATTCTGTAGCTTGCGTAAAGCGAAATTATAACGGCTAGAAGCACAAACACAACCGAAACTATTGCAAGCTGGTCACGGACGATTTCAACCGTGTTAGTCAGCGGTGTGATTGACGATGTTACAATCAAAAAGCATTCGCTGCCGTCCTGCAGATTGATAATGTCGGTGTAAACCATATTTTGAACATTTTTATCGGGAGCGGAAGCATACCGAACGGTATTCCTCTCGGCTGTGTCGGATGAGGAATATTCCTCAAAAAACTGTCGCTCAAACTTGCCTTTAATGCTGTCCTCTTTGTAGTTGCTTGTGATGAACATATAATGTCCGTCATTTTCCTCCGCCAGCTTGTAATAGGAATAGACATCGTGATACTGAAAATTCAGGTTTGAAACGGGGTTGTCATATTCGCAACAATACTTCAATGTGAAAAGAGAAGTTGAATCGTAAACATATACCGAAAGTGAATTGTAGCTTGCAACATTTTCAATCGTTCCGAGAGCGTTTTTGTTTTCTTCAATCGACCTTGAAATAACCTGTGCGTTCTTTTCAACCTGTGAAGATTTTGTTGCCGTGTAGAACGATTCAAGAAAAAAAGTCTGGAACACCCACAACACGACCACAATTGCAAATCCGAACAGAAGAAAATAGCATAACAGCTTGAAGTTCAACGGCAGATAATGGCGGTCAAATCGTTTGTTAGATCGTTTCAAAACGGTAACCCACCCCTCGAAGCGTTACAATGCATCTGCTGTATTCGCCAAGGCTCTTTCTGAGAAGCTTAATGTGTGTGTCAAGCGTTCTTTCGTCACCGAAGAAGTCGTAGCCCCAGACCTCACTTATAAGCTTTTCACGGGTGAGTGCAAGTCCTTTGTTTTTTACCATATAGAAAAAGAGTTCATATTCCTTTGGCGTCATCTCAATTCTTTTGCCGTCAATTGTAACGATTCTGGCTGAGAAATCAACCGAAAGACCTTCGTATGTAAATACATCCTTTTTCGCATTCTCTTCGTTCTGAGCGCCTTGTGAACGCTTAATTACGGCATTAACACGCATCATAAGCTCCTTTGGTGAGAACGGCTTAACAACATAGTCGTCACTGCCAAGCTCAAAGCCGTGAATTTTATCGTACTCCTCACCTCTTGCCGAAAGCATAATGATAGGTGTTTTCTTGAATTTTCTGATTTCCCTGCAAGCGGAAAAGCCGTCAAGCTCAGGCATCATAACATCCATTATGATAAGGTCAAAGTCCTCTTTACGGCAAATTTCAATTGCCTGCATACCGTCAACGGCTTCTTCAACCTCAAAGCCCTCAAATTCGGCATATTTTCTGATAATCTGTCTGATTCTTGCCTCATCGTCAACAACAAGTATCCTGCTCATTTTTTGTACGCCCCTTTTATTAAAATTATAAGCGTCGGTTAAGACGCAGTGTATTCCGACTGTTACTCTATCATCCGAATGTGATAAAATTATGTTAATTTTCAATTTTGTTGGTGAAGTATCTGTAGGGGCGGATATCATCCGCCCGCACGGCTCAAATTGCAATTATTATAACAATCCGTTAAAATGATTATACCACATTTCATTTCTTATTGAAATACCGTTGAAAATAAATTATAATGTATAGTGTTAAATTACAGTGCTAAATTTACATTAAGGAGTTCGGATATGGAGATAAGAAAAATCAAGGCGCAGACGGTTTGCGACACGGTCAAAAAGCTGTTTACCGACTGCAACTATTTTATCGGCAAAGATATTATGAATGCCCTTGAAACTGCAAGGGATAACGAAAGCTCGCCTGTAGGCAAAAGTGTTCTTTCACAGATTATCGAAAACGACAAAATTGCGGCTCGTGAAGAAGTTCCGCTTTGTCAGGATACGGGTATGGCTGTCCTCTTTGTTGAATACGGCGATAAGGTTGTCATTGAGGACGGCAGTTTTGATGAGGCTGTCAACGAGGGTGTTCGCAGAGCCTATATTGACGGCTACCTTCGCAAGAGCGTTGTAAGTGACCCCGTTTTTGACAGAATCAACACAAAGGATAACACTCCTGCAATTATCCACACAAAAATCGTCAGCGGAAATCAGATTAAAATTACCGCCGGTGGCAAGGGCTTCGGCAGTGAAAATATGTCGCAGATAAAAATGCTCACTCCGTCAAAGGGCATTGAGGGTGTTAAACAGTTTATTCTTGATACTGTTTTTCAGGCAGGTCCAAATCCCTGTCCGCCTATGGTAGTCGGAGTGGGAATCGGCGGTACTTTTGAAAGAGCCGCCCAGCTTGCAAAAAAAGCAACCTTCCGTCCGATTGATTCCAAAAATGAAGATGAACGCTATGCACAGCTTGAGGACGAGCTCCTTGCCGAGATCAATAAAATGGGCTTCGGCCCCGCAGGACTTGGCGGTAACACAACCGCAATCGGCGTGAATATCGAAACTTCACCCACACACATTGCAGGAATGCCTGTTGCGGTCAACATCTGTTGCCATGCCGCAAGACACGCAAGTGCAACAATCTGAGGAGGAAAAGCTGTGGAAAAGAAAATTACACTTCCGATTACGGACGAAGATATAAAAAATCTCAAAGCAGGCGACAGCGTTCTGCTCACGGGTTCAATCATAACAGGCAGAGATGCCGCACACAAAAGACTTTATGAATTGATTCAGAAGGGCGAAAAACTTCCCGTTGACATCAAAGGCGAGCTTATCTATTATGTTGGTCCTGCCCCTGCAAAGCCCGGTTATGCAGTAGGTCCTGCAGGTCCGACATCAAGCTATCGTATGGATAAGTACGCTCCGTCACTGCTTGACCTCGGACTCAAAGGAATGATAGGCAAAGGCGCAAGAAATAAAGAAGTTGTCGATGCGATTGTTCGCAACAAGGGTGTGTATCTTGTAGCAATCGGCGGTGCGGCGGCACTTATCGCCAAGAGCATCAAGAGCGAGGAGATTCTTTGCTATGAAGATTTAGGCACAGAGGCTGTTCGCAGATATGAGGTTGAAGATTTCCCGTGCATAGTTGCAATCGACAGCAACGGCAACAATGTCTATGAAACAGAACCGCCAAAATACAGAAAATCATAATTCGGCGGCATTAAATTAAAATAAGGTCGGAGAGCGCAAAAGCTTTTCCGACCTTTTGTTTGTTGTAAATTATTGCTTGCCGCTCTCTCCTTTTTTCTCTCTGAAAGCGAAGAAACGCTGACCGATGTAGTTGAATGCCACAAAAAGGCATGCGCCTACTATCATTGAGAAGTTGCCTGCAAACTTTTCAACACTCCAGCCGAACATTGTCCAGCAGTTTGCCGTACAGAGCATACTGATGAGCGGAATTGCAATTCCGTAGGCAAGTCCGTAGCATACTGCAATATTGAGTGCAAATTTAACAATTGGCTTCCAGCCCTTGTCCTTGTTTTTGAATGTGAAGTATTTGTTGAGAAAATAGCTTAAAATACTGCCGAGAATGTAGCCGACAAGCGACGAAATCCATTCGTTCCATCCGCAGAGGTTAAAGAACAGAAACTGAAGTCCCATGCCTACAACCGTGTTTAAAATTCCGACAAGTATAAACTTCCAAAATTTAATGTCAAAAAACTGCTTTATAAAATTACCCATTTAACCCTTAATCTCCTTATCGTCTTTTTCTTCGTTATCTTCATCTTCAAAATTAGAGAATTTTGTAATGTAGATAGGTCTGTCCTTGGCTTCCATATAAATTTTTCCTATGTATTCGCCGAGAATGCCGATTGACATTTCGGTGATACCGCCCATAAAGAGGATTGCGCACAGCGTGGTGACATAACCGGGTGTGGTAATTCCGAGAAACAGCGTCTGAATCAGCGTTATTATAATGTATATGAGCGAAATTACGAAAATGATAAATCCCATAACAGCCGTGAATCTGAGCGGTGCAACCGAAAAGCTTGTGATACCCTCAATCGCATATTTGAACAGACTTGAAAATTTCCATGTTGTCTGACCGAGCTGACGGTCAACTGTTTTGTAGGCAATCCATTTTGTGTTGAAGCCAACCCATGAGAAAATGCCCTTTGAAAATCTTTGAACTTCGCTGAGTTCAAGGATTGAGTCAACCATCTGACGGCTCATCATACGGAAGTCCATTGCGCCGTAGGGCATTTTTACATCTGTAAGCCTATTTGAAAGCTTGAAGAACAGCTTTGAAAAAATTCCTCTGAACTTGCTTTCACCCTCACGTTCGGCACGCTTTGTCGCACAGCAGTCGTAACCCTCATGTTCAACAGCCTGAATCATCTGAGGAAACAACTGCGGAGGATGCTGAAGGTCGGCGTCCATAACAACAACATAGTCGGCTGTTGTGTGTTGAAGCCCTGCAAACATTGCCGCCTCTTTGCCAAAATTTCGTGAGAACGAAATATACTTGATATTGTTAAAAGTTTTCGCAAGCTTTTTCATAATGAGATAGGTTCTGTCCTTACTGCCGTCATTTACAAGTATGTATCTGAAAGAATACTCGGGCAGAGAGTCGATAACCTTGTTGGTTTCAAGCACAAAATGCTCAAGTCCTGCCTCTTCATTATAGCAGGGAACAACTAAGTCTATGGTTTTCATTTTTCACATCACCTTTATAAAGTTAAACCCACCGCATAGGGGTGAGAACAGTAGCACTTGTTTTTTATCTGAATGATAATCTGCTTTGTCTGTAATAGCTGCACTTAGATTTAAATCGGAGCAAGCAATGCTTTGCTTGCAAGGAGCAGAGCTTGCGACAGATTGCAATCAGTGCGAAGGAGTGAAACTCACACTAAATTCCAAAGATAATCTCCGACCTCAAAGAGGCGGAGATTATCCGCACTTAGATTATAACAAAGCTAACGCAAAAAGTCTATTTTTTTTAAGATTTTTATGTTTTTTTATTTACATCACACACGAAAAGCGTTAAAATAAAATGGATTACTTGTACCCGATTGCATTTTTGTGCATATCGGAAAACAATTACAAAATATTTCGGAGGTCAAATTATGCCCGCTGTAAAGAAAAAGAAAAAGTCGGTGCCTGTCACGATTGAAAACAAAAGTGGCTTCAAGGGCTTTTTCTCAAACAATCTATTTATTATTCTGGCTTTTGTCATACCGTTTGTGCTGATGACAGCCGCTTTCGGAGTTATGAAGGTTTCGCCGTTCGGTGACAATCAAATTCTCGTAACCGACCTGTGGCATCAGTATTATCCGTTCCTTGCGGATATGCAGGAAAAGCTCAAGCACGGCGAATCGCTGTTCTGGTCATGGACGCAGGGCGGGGGTGTAAACTACTTTGCGCTTATGTCCTACTACCTTATGAGCCCGCTCAACTTTTTGACGGTATTTTTGCCGAGTGAATGGCTGAGAGAATTTTTGATGTTCTCTGTTGTAATCAAGGTTGCATGTGCAAGTATGTTTATGGCAATCTTCTTACGCAGTCTTTTTAAGAAGAATGATTTTTCTCTTGTGATTTTCGGATGCAGCTTCGGCTTTTGCGCATTCTTTATGGGCTATTATTGGAACACAATCTGGCTTGATACGGTTTGTATCACACCGCTTGTTGCTCTGGGCGCAGTAAAGCTCTTCACAGAAGGCAAGTTCAGACTTTACATAGTTTCGCTTGCACTTTCACTTTTGACTAACTATTATATCGGTTTGTTTGCCTGCATTTTTGTACTGCTGTCATTCATTGCATACAACATTGTAAAATGGGACGGCATCAAAAAGTTTGCAACAAATCTTCTTCACACAGGTATTTACTCGTTGATTGCACTCGGACTTACTGCGTTTTTCCTGTTGCCGGCATTCTTCGGTCTGCAAAACACAAACGCATCGGGTGCAACTTTTCCGACAACCTTTGCAATCAACATAGGTTCAACAAACGACCTTATGGGTGTGCTTGAGGCAATCAGAAAGATTCTTTCAAACTTTATCACCTTTGTGCCGCCTGCAATCAAAGAGGCTGACGCGTTGCCCAACATTGCCTGCGGTACACTTTCTCTTGTACTCGGTATTCTTTTCTTCACAAGCAAGAAAATTTCGCTCAAAGAGAAAATTGTTGACGGCTGCCTTATTGGTTTTATGATTATCAGCTGTATCATCAGACAGCTTGACTATATCTGGCACGGCTTCCACTTTACAAATATGATTCCGTACCGTTTCAGCTATCTCATCAGCTTTGTGCTTGTTGTTATGGCATTCAGAGCATTTATGCTTCTTGAATCAAGCTCTTGCTGGGATGTTATCCTTGCCGCACTCTTTGTTGCGCTTGTAATCATCTTTGGCATCGGCACACAGGAGGCTTATGCGCTTGTCGGCACGGCAGTTATTGCGGCTGTAATCTGCGTTCTGCTTTTCCTCTATACAAAGAGAATTGTTCCGAAACAGGTTCTTTTGATTGTATTCGGCGTCATAATTGTGGGCGAGAGTGCCGCCGCAGGTTATATCGGCGTTAAGACAACAACTGTAACGGGTACTTACGATTATCCGAGAGGCGAGGAAAGTACGGCACAGGTAATTGACTATATGGACAGCCTTGAAAGCAACACAACCGAAATGTGGAGAGCGGAGATGACATCAACTCAGACTCTTAATGACGCGGCTCTTAACCACTACAACGGACTTTCAATGTTCAACTCAATGGCTAATGTTGATATGACCGTGCTGTTTGAAAACTTTGGTATGATGGGTTGGAAGAGCGGTAACCGCTATACCTATGCCGAGGGTTCACCTGTGACAAACCTCTTTATGAATCTTAAATATCTCATTGCCCGTGACGGTATCTATATGAATACCTATGACCTTACAGAGGATTACGGCGTCGGCAATGTAAAGCTTTTGCAGAACAACCACTATCTGCCGATGGGCTTTATGACAAACTCCGCACTTGCAGGCTGGCAGGTTGATGAAAACGAAGATCAGTTCAATCCGTTTGACAAACAGAATGAATTTTTCAAACTTGCAACAGGCATTAAGGATGATGTTTATACTCCGCTTGAGGTTGTTTCACAGGGACACACAGACTACAATCAGTTCCCCGTAAATAAGACAGGTTACGGAAGATATTCATTCAACTGTAACGATACAACAGTTACTCCGCATGTAAAGTGGAATTATGAAGCGCCTAAGGACGGCTTGTATCTTATGTATGCGGATATTTCGGGCGGTGACGATGTTACCGTTATGATTAACGATGTTGCCCAGAGTAAGACCTACGGTATGGGCAGAAGCTACATTGCCTGCATCGGTCAATGCAAAAAGGGCGACAAGATTTCCGTTTATTCAAATCTCCAGCAGGGACAGTCGGGTTCTGCAATGGTATTTGTTGATGTTCTGAATCAGGATGTCTTTGAAGAAGGCTACAAGAAGCTTTCAAATAGCGTAATGACAACAACAAAGCTTACCGGCAGTTCTATGGAGGGAACAATCAACGCACAGGAAAACGGATTGTTCTACACCTCTGTTCCGTATGAAGAGGGCTGGAAGGCATATGTTGACGGCAAGGAAGTAACAATTACTCCTGTCGGCAACGCACTTGTTGCATTCAATCTTGACAAGGGCGAGCATACAATCAAGCTTGAGTATTATCCAAAGGGATTTGCAATAGGCTTGACCGTGACAATCATATGTGCCGCAACCTTTGCGTTCCTCTGCGTATGGACATATATCATCAAAAAACGCAGAAAAAAGAAAGGCGATATTTCTGAAAATCCCGAAGAAGTTCAGATTAACGCTGAATAATAAAATTAAATATCTTTAAACATTACCGCCGTACAGCGAATAATCTGTACGGCGGTTTTTGTTATTTTTATATTGTAGCGGCGAACCGTGTTCGCCATTTGTTTTGGTTGAAAAACCAAAACAACCGGTAGGGGCGGTCATCGGACGCCCGCAAGTATTATCAGAAAATATATGATGAATATAATTTTATAAATGCTGCAATGTTATTGCTATTTTGTATAATAAATGCAAATTATATTTTAATAACATGATCAGTTGAAACAAATAATTTGTATTAGGTCGAAATGATTTTACAATCATTTCGATTGGCGAACACGGTTCGCCGCTACAGATTATACACAGTTTTCATCATATCAAAAGTTATGCGAATAAACAGATGATTTCATCAAGGCGGGCGTCCAATGAACGCCCCTACAGGTGACTACATTTGTAAGGTTCAATTTTTAATAAAACATATGCCTTTACTTATCTCCCGATTTTGTACAAAGGGCGGCGATAAGTCCGAAAACTATTGCGGCGGAGATTCCTGCGGCGGCACTTGTAATACCTCCCGTAAGGATTCCGAGTGCGCCGTCCTCGGACAATGCCTTGCGAACGCCCTCGCTCATAAGAAATCCGAAACCGCTGATTGGAACGCTTGCGCCTGCTCCGGCAAAATCGACAAGCGGTTTGTAAAGTCCGACTGCCCCCAGAATTACGCCTGCGACAACAAAGCCCGTAAGTATTCTTGCAGGAGTGAGTTTTGTTTTATCAATGAGGATTTGACCGACTACGCAGATGAGTCCGCCAACCCAGAATGCATTTAAATATTGCAAGCTGACACTTCCTTTTAAATTGTTTTGTCATTATCAATAAATATTGTTCCGAGTTTTTGGTGAATAATTCCCCAAGACATTTCTTTATGTGATGAAAAACTGAATTTTTGTGAGATTGCATTGTTTTTTTTGGAAAAACTCTACACAAACTGCTCGTTTTATAGTATAATCTATGATGTTCGTTTCTGCGTTTTTGTACGGCACATTTAAATTGCAGAATAAAGGCACAGAGATTTAGTATTTAATTTTAAGGAGTGAAAAGTCACATGGTCGAGGTTAAAAACCTTACAAAATTTTATGGCAGCATAAAGGCCGTTGACGACATCAGCTTCACTGTTGAAACAGGTGAAGTTCTGGGATTTCTCGGACCGAACGGTGCGGGCAAATCCACAACAATGAATATGATAACAGGTTACCTTTCTTCAACAAGCGGTACTGTTACCATTGACGGATGCGAAATTCTTGACGATCCGATTCACGCAAAGTCGAAAATCGGTTATCTTCCCGAAATTCCGCCTCTCTACATTGATATGACGGTCAAAAAATATCTTGAGTTTATGTTCGACCTCAAGAAGGTAAAATTGCCGAAAAAGGAACACATCGAAGAGGTTATGCGTCTGACAAAGATTACCGAGCAGGCTGACAGAATTATCAAGCATCTGTCAAAAGGTTATCGTCAGCGTGTGGGTCTTGCTCAGGCACTTCTCGGCAATCCGCCTGTAATTATTCTTGACGAGCCGACAGTCGGTCTTGACCCAAAGCAGATTATCGAAATCAGAAAGCTTATCCGCAATCTCGGCAAAAAGCACACTGTTATTTTCTCATCTCATGTTCTTTCCGAGGTTTCCGAGGTGTGCGACAGAATCGTCGTTATTTCAAAGGGCAAGATTGTTGCCGACGCTAAAACAAATGAGCTTTCCGCTCAGGTATCGGGCGGTCAGAAGCTTTCACTTGTTGCAGAGGGAAGCACTGCTGACATTACCGAGGCAATAAAGAGAATCCCTGCTGTAAAGCGTGTTACAAAGACTGAAAGCAGAGCTGACGGCAGCGGCAAATATATGATTGAATACGAAACATCAAGCGACATAAGACGAGATGTTTACAGTGCTATGGTAAGAATCGGTGCGGTAATTCTTGATATGCAGTCAGGCAATGAAACACTTGAGGATATGTTCCTTAAACTTACCTCAGGCAAATATGACAGCAGAAAGGAAGATATGTAATGGGTGCTATTTTAAAGAGGGAGATTTCCTCTTACTTCAATTCGGCAATTGCATATGTTGTTCTTGCCGCTTACTTCTTCTTTTCGGGTGTGTTTTTCTACAACTACTGCGTTGTGTACAACTCGGCAAGTTTAAGCTATGTATACGGCAATATGCTTTTGATTATCCTGTTTTTAATCCCGATTATAACAATGAAATCTTTTGCGGATGAAAAGTACCAGAAAACAGATCAGGCGCTCTTTACTGCACCTGTAAGCCTTACAAAGGTCGTTCTCGGCAAGTTCCTCGGTGCATTTGTGCTTTATGCAATTTGCAGTGCAATCTTTCTTCTCTATGCAGTTGTAATTTCATTCTTTGCAACTCCGGAATGGTCGGTTATCCTCTGCACATTCCTTGGACTGCTCCTCTTTGGTGCGGCTCTTATTGCAATCAATGTGTTCATCTCATCTCTTACGGAAAGCACAATCGTTGCAGCTATCGTAAGTATGGCGGTAAATCTTGTTATCTATATGATGACAAACTTCACAAGTATGATTTCAATCGACTGGATTAAGAACATTATCGGAAAAATTGACTTTGCTACATACTATAATTCATTCAAATACGGTCTGCTCAGCGCAACCGATATCACATTCTTCCTGAGCGTGGCAGGATTGTTCATATTCTTTACTGTTCGTGTTCTGGAAAAAAGACGCTGGAGCTAAGGGGGTAATATAAATGAGCGAAGAAAATAAAAACTTAAATACTATCTCCGAAGAAACTGCAAGCGCCGACAGTAATGCGGCGGCAGAAACAGCCGGTAAAACGGAAGATACAAAAGCTAAAAAAGCTAAGAACAAAAAATCAAAGCCTCAAAAAGAAAAGGGAAAATTCAAAAAGTTTATGAAGTCGAGAAAGGCAAGACACGGCACAATTGCAATGGCAATCACGGCTCTTGTTATTGTTATGGTGATTGTTCTCAACATTATCATCGGACTTCTTGTTAACAGATTCCCCGACCTCGAACTTGACCTCACTTCAAACAGTTCGTTTGCTCTTCAGGATGACACAATCGACTATGTTTCACACCTTGACAGCGATGTTACCGTGTATATCCTTATGGAGAAAGATACATTTGAAAGTCAGGGTACATACTTTGTTCAGGCTCAGAAAATGCTCAATAAAATGGTGAGCAAGTCAAACGGCAAGATGAAGGTTAAGTATGTTGACCTCACATCAAATCCGTCTTTCACATCTGATTATCCAAATGTTGACTGGCAGTCAAGCTCAGCAAACAACATTGTTCTTGTTGAATCGGGCAAGCAGTACAAGGTGCTCACTCTTGCGGATTGCTTTGAGTATGACGAGCAGACCTACAACTACAACGGTTCATACAGCTTTACAGGCACAAAGATTGAGCAGGCTGTTATTACAGCAATTCTCAATGTTACAACAAATGACAAGGTTGTTGTTGATATGATTAAGGGCAACAACGAGCAGGATTATTCATCACTTAAAAGTCTTCTTGAAAACAACGCTTATCAGGTGAATGAGGTTTCACTTGCAACAGGCGATTTTGACAAAGACGCTAAGGTTGCAATTATGTATGCACCGTCTGTTGACCTTGACGAAAAGATTGTTGAAAAGCTTTCAACATGGCTTTCAAATGACGGCAAGTACGGACGCTCACTCATTTATGTTCCGACTGCCGATATGGGCGAGATGCCGAACCTTGACGATTTCCTCAAGGAGTGGGGTATGTCAATTGACAGAGGCTATGTGTTTGAAACAGATGAAAGCACCCTTGTAAGTGCAAGCTCACCGTATGCATTCACGGTAAGCTACGGTGATTACTACAAAGATAACCTCAAAAACAGCAAGATTCCTGTTGTTGTATCAGAGTCACACGCTGTTAATATTACAGACGAAAACACCGCACACGCATTGCTCAAAACTACGGACAAGGCAGGCGTATTGCCGATTGATGCCGACAAGAGTTGGGACTACAAGGACGCAATCACAGGCAACGGTGAAAATGTTGCCGCAGAGGGCGTTATGACAAACGAGGACAAAAAATCGTCAAGAGTTGTTGTATTCGGTTCGTACATTATGTTCAGCGACACAATTATGAAGTACAACAGCTTTAACAACTCGGCATACTTTATGAATGTAATCAACACAATTGCAGACAAGGAAGATGTCGGTATTACAATTGAGAGTAAGTCGATTGATAATACAGAACTCGGCATTACCGATGTTGCAACACAGAACACAATGCTTGTTGTGTTTGTAATCGTTATCCCGATTGCAATTCTTGTTGCAGGCTTTGTTTTCTGGCTACGCAGGAGGAACAGATAATGAAAAAGAACACTAAAATATTGATTATTGTCTGCGCAGCAGCATTGATTCTTGTGGGACTTATGTGTCTGCTCATCTTTCTTCCGAAGGGCGACGGTTCGTCATCGGGAGCAGCAACATATGATGAGGGTATAAAGATGAGCGTTACAACCGATAAAGACGGTGTTCATCAGGCACAGATTCAGACAAACGATAAGGGTGAAATTGATAACAACAGCTACGGCACTCTTATGGATTATATCCCTGCAAAGATTTCAAAGATTCATCTTGAAAACAAAAAAGGCACTCTTGACATCAAGTCGTACACCCCGACCGATAAGAACGGCAAGACAAGTGCTACACAGTACACAATTGTAGGTTATGAAGATTTTGACCTTCAGGGCGGTATTGCAGATAACATTGCAAACAATGCCGCAAGCATTGACTTTACAAAGGTTATGACACTTGACGGCTCAAAGCTTGCCGATTACGGTCTTGACAAGCCGAGGGATACTGTTACCGTAACTTATACCGACAAGACAAAGGCTATTATCTATGTCGGTGATGATGCTCCGCAGAATGCCGGAACATATATTAAGTTCGGCAGCAATGACACTGTTTATCTTGTTGCAAAAGATTCTGTTTCTGCATTTGACTACGGTCTTACAGATCTTATCAGTCTTACAATCAACGATGCGGCATCTGACAATGACAACAGTCAGGCATCATCAATTGAAATTTCAGGCTCTAAATTCTCAAAGACAATCACTCTCAAGCCAAATTCAGACAACAAGAACTCGGCTTCTTATGTTATGACAAGTCCTGTTGAGTGCTACGCAAACGAGAAAGAAAGCAGTCTTGTTGCAGGCGGTATCAGAGGTCTTTATGCCCTCACTGTAAAAATGGTTAATCCATCGTCTTCACAGCTTTCAAGCGTAGGTCTTTCAAATCCGTATGCAAAGTTAAAGGCTGTTTATCCCGACACCACAGTAAACCTTAGAGCGTCAAAGCCGGACAGTGACGGCAATGTGTGCCTTATGAAAGAGGGCGGCAATGTTGTGTATACAATTTCTGCCGAAAAGGTTCCGTGGGTCACAACAAGCTATGACAGCCTTGTAAACGAATATGTGCTTTATCCTAAAATGAGCGCACTTTCAGAGGTTTCCGTAAATGACGGCAAGAAAACCTATACATTCTCGCTGAGCACTGCACAGAAAACAAAGACAGACGACAACGGCAGTGAGTCAACAACAACCACAACAACCGTTAAGAACGGCAAGACAGAAATTGAGCTTGCAACATTCTCGGGTTTCTATGAGAATCTTACAATGGTCGAGCTTGCCGATACAAAGTCTGACAGCAAAAACGGTTCGCCTGTTCTTACCGTTACATATACATACTCATCTGACGGCTCGACAGACACTGTAAGCTATTATAAGTCTGACGGCAACCGTTATGTTGCAGTTATCAACGGCAGAGTTGCAGGTCATGCATATCAGTCAAAAGTCAATACTGCTGTCAAACAGGCTTCAAGTGTTGCCGCAAACAAATCGGAATAATCCTTGAGTTGAGTTTAGTCTTTTACACCCGAGCTTTTTAGTTCGGGTGTTTTTTTGTCGGGTATATGTATACAAGCACAATTTTTATAAATAATCAGATAATATATTGCAATGCGGCAGTTACTATAGTATAATAGTCATATGAAGGTGATTTATATTAACTTTAAATGGTGAATATTATGAATATGGTTCTGCATTGTACAATATGTGATGATAACCCTTCGGCGGCTCAACAGGCAAAGGAAATTGCCGAGCGTGCTTTTTATGAAAAGAATATATCGGCGGATATTTCGGTATACACCGACAGCGGTCAGTTTATGTTTGAGCTTGATGACAACAAACAAATTGATATTCTGATTCTCGACATTGAAATGCCCAAGGTATCGGGCTTTGAAATTGCGGAATATGTGAAAAAATCAAACCCGAATTGTCTTATCATTTTTATGACCTCCTATGTAAATTATGCTGTTGACGGATATGAGCTTGACATTTTCAGGTTTGTGCCAAAACAAGACGGAGATTATAGGCTGAAGACCGCATTGCTTGACGCGGCAGGCGTTATTGACCTTGAAAGCAAAAAGTCATATTTCATTGAACGGCACGATATGTGCGGTATGCTGCCGTGCAAGTACATTTTGTACATTACCAAAAGAGGAAAAAACAGCGAAATTTACCACCTCAAAAGCAAAGAGCCGATAAAAATACGAAAACCGCTGGCGGTTGTGTTTGAAGAACTTGACTCAAACGAATTTATTTATATTTCCAGAGGCTGTATTGCAAATATGGCAAATGTGCAGAAAGTTGACCGCCGCGAATGGGTGTGCAAAAACGGCGACAGAGTGCCGATAAGCGCATCACTCTATGCGGAAATTAAGGAGAAGCTGCTTGATTTTTGGGGGCGAAAAATAATATGCGATTGACACGCTCCGACAAAAGCGTGAAAATTAGCGGTCAAAAATCGGCAATTTAAAGACTAATTAACACAAACAGGTTTTTTGTGTTATAATAATATCGAAAACAGGGTTTGTGAATTTAACCGGTCACAAATAAATACACAAGCCTTGCTGTTTGAAAGTTATTCCGAAACAACCCCTTGTTTTTTGGAAAACCTTATCCTGTTCCGCAAACCTCAAACCCCGAAAACACTATTAACACTACTACACTACATTTATGTGGAACAGAAAAAGCCTGAGCATTTACGCTCAGGCTTTTTGAATGTGTGATTATTATTTTGTGCCGAAAATTCTGTCTCCTGCATCGCCTAAACCGGGGCAAATGTATGCGTTTTCGTTAAGTTCACGGTCAAGACAGCCGACATAAAGCTGAATGTCGGGGTGTGCCTTCATAAGAGCGTCAACACCTTCGGGAGCGGCAATAATTGACATAAACTTAATTTTCTGACCGCCGTGCTTTTTGATGAAATCAACAGCGGCAATAGCCGAACCGCCTGTTGCAAGCATCGGGTCAACAACAACAATCTGACGCTGATCAATCGGATCGGGGAGTTTGCAGTAATATTCGTGCGGTTCGTGAGTTTCGGGGTCACGGTAAAGACCGATGTGACCTACTCTTGCAGACGGAACGAGTGCGAGAATACCGTTTACCATACCAAGACCTGCACGAAGAATCGGAACAACGGCGAGCTTTTTGCCTGAAATAACAGGCTGAACAGACTCCTCAATCGGAGTTTTTACCGTGATATCCTGAGTTTCAAGATCTGAAAGAGCCTCGTAACCCATAAGCATTGCAATTTCTTCAACCAATTTGCGGAATTCGTTTGTTGATGTGTTTTCTTTTCTGAGAAGCGTAATTTTGTGCCTTATAAGCGGATGTGTCATGTACGAAACTGACATATCATTGCCTCCTTGTTGAATTTTGATTATTTGATTAACTTAATGATACTAAAAACCGTTCAAAATGTCAATGATATGGGAACTTTTGACAATAAAATAAAAAGTTATTGCTTTTATATCTGTGCAAAGGTATAATTAACAGGAATGGGGTTTTTACAGATTTAAACCCTAAAATGCGAAAGAGGGAATTCTAATGGACAAAAACAACGGCGCAATTTATGATGCCCGCAAACTCGGAAAACCGAAGATGATAATTCTCGGTGTTCAACATATGTTTGCAATGTTCGGCGCAACAATCCTTGTTCCGATTTTAACGGGACTTGACATTTCAACAACTTTGCTTATGGCAGGTTTGGGAACACTTTTGTTCCACTGCATTACAAAGTTTAAAGTACCTGCCTTCCTCGGCTCGTCCTTTGCATTCTTGGGCGGTTATGCCGCAATCAAGGCTTTTTCACCCAATGACCCTAACAGTATGCTCCCGTATGCGTGCCTTGGCGTTGCGTGTGCAGGTCTTATCTACTTCATCCTTGCCGCAGTTATCAAGGCGGTGGGCATTGAAAAGGTAATGAGATTTTTCCCGCCTGTTGTAACAGGTCCTATTATCATAGCAATCGGTCTTGGACTTGCTCCGTCGGCTGTTTCAAACTGCACAACAAACTGGTTCTTGGCTGTAGTTGCTCTTGCTGTAATTGTTGTTTTCAACATCTGGGGCAAGGGAATGGCTAAAATCATTCCGATTATCCTCGGTTTGCTTATCTCTTACGGTACAGGTCTTGTGCTTTACTTCATTTCACAGGCAAATCCCGACCTTATTCAGAATGTTCCGTGGCTTTTCTCGGGCGGTGCTGACGCAAACGGTGTTTATCAGCCGATTTTTGACTTTACAAGCCTGAACACAATTTGTGACAACATCTCAAAAGGTCACATTTTCGGCAGTGAGGGACTTATCGGAATTCCGATTCACTGGGATAAAACGGTATTCGGCGGTATTGATTACTCAAACGGTGCGCTTATCGCATCTTCAATCATTGCCATTGTTCCGATTGCTTTTGCTACAATGATGGAGCATATCGGTGATATTTGCGCCATCAGTTCAACAACAGGCAATAACTACATCAAAGATCCGGGACTCCACAGAACTCTTGTCGGTGACGGACTTGCAACAACGCTTGCATCACTTTTCGGCGGCCCTGCAAACACAACATACGGTGAAAACACAGGCGTTCTCGCTCTTACGAGAGTTTATGACCCGAGAGTAATAAGAATTGCCGCTTACTTTGCCGTTGCAGTATCATTCTTCCCGATTGTTTCGGTAATTATCGGTTCAATTCCAAGCTGTATCATCGGTGGTATTTCGTTTGTTCTTTACGGTATGATTTCAGCTATCGGTGTCAGAAATGTTGTCGAAAACAAGGTTGACTTCACAAAGAGCCGTAACCTTATCGTTGCCGCAGTTATTCTTGTTTGTGCGCTCGGTCTTTCAAGCGACACGGTAAGCTTCACAATAGGAAGTGCCGCAATAACACTTTCGCCGCTTGCAGTTGCTTCAATCGCAGGTATCGTTCTCAACGCAGTTTTCCCCGGTAAGGACTATAAGTTCGATACGGAAGATGTTGCCGATGCCGCAAATTTTGAAAAAGAAGTAAAACCAAAAGAAAAGAAAAAATAAATGACAAATAAAAGATAAAGAAAACTCCCACAGCCATAACTGTGGGAGTTTTTTATGCTTAAAAAACTAGGGGAACGTCATTAACGCTCCCCTGCAAAAAACAAAGTTTTTTTGATATCAGTATTATTATATGTTAATCAGGCTAAAAAGTCAACAATTTTTTTGAGGAAATTATAGACAGAGCATATCATCTGGTGATTTTTAAAATAATCTTTATTTCTTACCATACGCACATTAACAAGGTTACTCAATTCTTGAAAACGATGTAATTTTACGGTGTCAAAAGCTACCTTATCATATAGACAAATAAGTGCGGTAATTTCAAACACAGGACGAATTTTTAGCTTACTGCGTCTTTCTTCGTTTGATATGTTCTTTATATTACTCACAAATTGTGTTACTTCTCTTGTCGGATGAGTTCCGCTTTTGCGAAGATTGTATATTATACAGTTGTTGTGTGCACATGCGTTACGAAGGCTTTTTACGGCATTAAGTGTACCGTTGGTAATTTTATTGTTTTTATCCGGATATTCTGAATAATAAAAATCGTAAAACCTTAAAAATTCACCAAATCCAATTATCTCCATAAATGCCCATACGGGGCAGTTTATGTCATCTTTGCTAATATAATCAAGCTGACTATCATCTGATATTTCATTAAAATTAAAATAATATCTAATTAGTTCTTCTACATATGTTGACTTTCTTTTATGATAAATGTCACGCAGAACAAAAGGATTTTTTATTAAAAATACTTTTACAATATCATAACCGTCTTCGGTTGAATTTGCAGTAATGGCAGATAATAATTTTACATTAAGGCAATGTTCAATATCCAAGCACATTTTTATTACAAGTAAACGCAGGTGCATATCTATGGTTGCTAATTCAGAGAGGTATGCAAAATCAAGGTCAATATATTTGCCTGCATTCACACCTGAAATGTGTTTATCATAATTTTTTCGATATGAAGCTATGCGAAAATAATTGTTGCGTTCACTAAGAAATATTATGGCATCTTCTTCTGACATATACTCAAATTTTATGCCTTTTTCGTTTTTCATTTTATCGACAAGTTCTTGACTTGTCATCATTGGTTTAAAGTTCATTTGTTTCACCGCAATTTCGACAAATTTTTATAATTATATTATATACCATTTATTACCGTTTGAAAAGTAAAAACTGCTTAACTATAAAAATAGGGTACTCGAACGAGTACCCTATATATGTTTAATTATTAAGTTAGCCGTGTTCGGTAATATGCAGATGTTATTTAATCAAACTACCTACACGAACAAGGAACAGCGGTTTGCCGTGGTCGGGAATTTACAGTTGTTTCTCAGCTAAACTGCCTACACGAACTGCGTGCCGAGGCTCTCGGCTTACATTTCGGTGATGATTTCGTTGATTGTTTTTCCCGGAGGAATCATTGGGAGAACATTTGCATCGGGACTGATGCGGCAGTCAACAACAACGGGCTTGTTCATTTCAAAAGCCTTTGTGAGAATCGGCTTGATTTCCTCGGGCTTTGTGATTCTTAAACCGTCAACGCCGAAAGCGTTTGCAAGCTTTACAAAGTCGGTTGCTCTGTGCGGATCGGTCTGTGAAAAACGACTGCCGTAGAAAAGCTTCTGCCACTGACGAACCATGCCGAGAACCGTGTTGTTCATAACAACTACAACAACGGGGAGTTCATAGGACTTCAGTGTTACGAGTTCGTTTAAGTTCATGTGGAAACTGCCGTCACCTGTGATGAGGCAAACCCTGTCATTGGGACGGGCACACTGCGCACCGATTGCGGCACCCATGCCGTAACCCATAGTACCCATACCGCCTGATGTGAGAAGCGTTCTGCTTTCCATAATCTTGCTGAACTGTGCAACCCACATCTGGTGCTGACCTACATCTGTTGCGATGATGTCTGACGGACACTTGATTTCGTTGATTACATCAAGAACCTGCTGTGGGAGCGGAAGGTCGCACTCGGGGAGCTTTTTATCGTCAAAATGATGCTTCCATTCTTCAATCTTTGCGAGCCAGTCGGGATGATCCTGTCGGTCAAGACCGATTGTGAGTGCAATGAGAATTTCTTTTATATCGCCGAGAATGTACTCGTCAACCTTTACATTCTTGTTGATTTCTTTTTCGTCAATTTCAAGCTGGACAATTTTTGCCTGTTCGCCGAACCTTTCACGGTCGCCTGCAACACGGTCGGAGAATCTTGCACCGCACGCAATCATAAGGTCACATTCAGCTGTTGCCATACCTGTTTCGTAACCGCCGTGCATACCGATGTTACCGACGCAGAGCGGGTGATCGGCAGGAATACAGCCGAGTCCCATAAGTGAACAGCAAACCGGAGCGTCAATAAGCTCTGCAAATGCTTTAAATTCTTCGCTCGCATCTGCGCTTATGATACCGCCGCCTGCGTAAATCATAGGACGCTTTGCATTCTTAATCATTTCCTGAACAACACGAATTTTTTCGGGATTCTTAATTTCAAATATCTTCGGTCTTTCGGGGATTGTCTGTACAAATTCCGTCTTGTTGGCTGTAACATCCTTAGGAACATCAACAAGAACAGGACCTTTTCTGCCGTGCTGTGCAAGTGCAAATGCCTTGCGTATCGTGTCGGCAAGATCCTCAACTCTTTCAACAAGGAAGCTTGCCTTTGTAACGGGCTTTACAATGTTTACAATGTCAACCTCCTGAAAGCTGTCTCTTCCAAGCTGATCGGTTGTTACATTGCCTGTGATTGCAACGAGCGGAATACTGTCGATATTGGCTGTTGCAAGACCTGTTACAATGTTTGTTGCACCCGGACCCGATGTTGTCATAACAACGCCTGTTTTGCCTGTTGCTCTTGCGTAACCGTCAGCCGCATGAGAAGCGCCCTGCTCGTGTGCTGTGAGAATGTGACGGATTCTGTCACTGTATTTATAGAGTGCGTCGTATGTGTTAAGTGCCGCACCGCCCGGATAACCGAAAACCGTGTCAACACCCTGCTCAAGAAGACACTCGCAAATGATTTCTGCACCTGTAAGCTGCATATAAATCTCTCCCTTATATATGTAGTGTTATTCCATAAAATAATGCTACCTTTTATTTTATCCAAATGTGATTATATTGTCAATAGAAATCGAAAAACACAACACATTATAAAAGAAAAAACGGGAAACAAAAGCGTTCCCCGTTTTGAGTCGGTCATAATTATTCATTTTTGAGATATTCACATATTGCACCTACTGTCTTTTTGGCGGCAAGTTTGCAGAATTTTTCATAATCAACGCCCTTGTTTTCGTCAAGATCATCGGAGATTGCCCTGATGATTCCGTAAGGAGTTTTGAGTGCGTAGCAAACATAACCGATTGCCGCACCCTCCATTTCACAGACAAGAGCACCGAATGTGTCGGCAATTCTCTTGCGTTTTTTACGGTCTGAAATGAATATGTCGCCGCTTGCGATAACGCCCTGCTCAACCTTGGTATCGGGAAGTTTTTTGCAAGCCTGCGTAAGCTTTTCAACAACTGTTTTGTCGCAGTCAAAAAAGATCTTTGTACCGTCGGGAAACGAAACCTCGCCCCGCTTGTCGCCGAGAGCGGTCGTGTTCATATCGTGCTGAACGGATTTTGTCGCAACAACAATGTCTCCGATTGATACGAGAGGGGAGAGCGAACCGCCCACACCGCTGTTGATTACAACATCGGGATTGTACTTTTCAATAAGCACAACGGCGCACATGGCGGCATTGACCTTGCCGACTCCGCAGACTACAACGGCTATGTCCCTGCCGTTAAGAGTACCTGTGGTAAATTTCATTCCTGCGATTTCTTCGGTTTGTGTGTTCTGAGAAAGGGCGATAATTCCGTCGGCCTCAATCTGCATGGCACATATAATTCCTGTCATAAATTTTCCTCCGATTTTGGTGTTGGGTTATATCAAAGTTATTGTTTTTCAGTAGGGGCGTTCATCGGACGCCCGCAAGTAAAGATACAAATTTTACGATAAAAATAAACCATATAAACGAGATACAGTTACCTGAATAATGTAGGGGATAACCGTGTTCTCCCGTTAGCAAGGGTACAAATTTGATGTTAAATCACATTATATAAAAATCACAATGTTACTGATATTTTGTATCGATGAACTGGGTTCGCCGATACATTCATCTGTACAAACGGCTGCTATGCTGCGCTCGGGCATCATTTGTTATGCATTGCACAAGCTGTCTTCACGAACTAAAATTGTCGGTTTCGTACATAATAATGGATAGGGCGGCAAGGGGGGCAGTTTCTGCACGGAGAATTCGTTTGCCGAGGGTTGCCGTCTGACCGCCGATTGCGGTTACACTGTCAACCTCCGATTGTTCAAATCCGCCTTCACTGCCGATGAACATTCCGACGGTTTTCGGCTTTGTGCCATCCAGAATTTTTCTGACGGATTCTCCGCCCATTTCGTAAAAAAATACGGTCTTTTCGTTCTGCTTTGTCTGTTCTGCCGCCTCTTTAAATGAAATGCACGGAGTTACTTCGGGGATAATGCCCCTGCGACTTTGCATTGCCGCCTGAAGAGCAATTTTCTGCCAGCGTTCACACTTCTTTTTCAGCGACTTTTCATCGGGACGGGAAACACATCTTGCCGAAATCATCGGCACAATTCTGCTGATTCCGAGTTCCGTGCATTTCTGAACGATGAAGTCCATTTTGTCGCCCTTTGGCAGAGCCTGATAGAGGGTTACAAAAACATCGGGTTCGTTTTCACACGGCTTTTGTGAGATGATGTCAACCGTGACTTCACCCTGCGTGATGAGCGAAATTTTACATTCATACTGAGTTTTATCGGGAGAAACAAGGGTGATGTCCTCGCCTGTACGCATACGCAGAACTTTTGAAATATGCTTTGCGCTCTCTCCGACAAGGGTGTAGTTACTGCCGGATATATTTTCTTCGGTAAAAAACCAAGCCATAATATTTATTACCTCTTTTGTTTTAAGAATTGCATAGGACACGCTCCCCTTTAATATACCAAAAAATAAAAACAATTGCAATATTCATATTGCGGTGTTAAAATATGGATAGAAAATTTATCGGAGATGATTATAAATGATAACTCTGACAGATATAGATGTGATTAAGCTTTTGAGAAAAAACAACCTCAATGCCGATACGCTTCAGGAAAATGTTGTTGCAAAGCTCCGTGAAAAGGGTGTAAGGCTTGCAACCGCAGAAAGCTGTACAGGCGGTCTTTTAAGCGAAAGAATTACCGCAGTCAGCGGCGCAAGCGATGTGTTTGATTTTGGTGTTTGTACATACGCCAATGAAATGAAGCATAAGGTTCTCGGTGTTTCAAACGAAACGCTGTCTGTGCTTGGAGCAGTTTCGGCTGAAACGGCAATGCAGATGGCAGAGGGTGCAAGGAAAATTTCGGGCGCGGATTTAGCCGTAAGCACAACGGGAATTGCAGGACCTACGGGCGGAACTCCCGAAAAGCCCATTGGACTTGTTTTTTGCGGAATCAGCACAAAAGACAAAAGTTATGCCGTAAAGCTTATGCTCGGCGGCAGTATAAACAAGACAAATTCGAGAAGCTATATAAGAAAACTAACTTCTGACGCAGTTTTTCTTACTATTTTGAGTATATTGCAATAACTTGTCATTGTTAAAAAAATAACTTGTAAAAATGAAGATTATGTGATAGAATTATCTTGATACTGTGGGTTCAGGGGCGAATTGCGCCCGAAACCACAGATTTAAAAATTTAATATTCCGTCAGAATGGAGTTGATTTTTATGGCTAGAAGCGCAGGTGTTCTCCTTTCAATTACTTCGCTTCCATCCCCCTACGGTATCGGCACCATCGGCAAAGAGGCTCGCAAGTTTGCTGACTATCTGAAAAAATCAGGTCAGAAGATTTGGCAGATTCTCCCCGTTGGACCGACAAGCTACGGTGATTCACCGTATCAGTCCTTTTCAACCTATGCAGGCAACCCTTACCTCATTGACCTTGACACTCTTTGTGAAGAAGGTCTTTTGACTAAGGAAGAAATTATGAGCTACGACTGGGGCTCAAACGATGCCGAGGTTGATTATGAGAAAATTTACAACAGCCGCTTTGAAGTTTTGAGAATTGCTTACAATAACTTCAAAAAAGGCGACCAGAAGGCGTTTTCATCCTTCAAGCGCAAAAACAGTGCATGGCTCAAAAACTACGCCCTTTATATGGCGGTTAAAAAGAGCTTTGACATGGTTTCCTGGACAGAATGGCCGGATGAGGAAATCAAAATGCGTGATGAGGCTGCCGTGAAGCGTTATGAACGCAAGCTCAAGGATGATGTTGATTTCTGGAAATTTGTACAGTTTAAATTTTATGAGCAGTGGGAATCCTTCCGTGCGTATGTAAACGGTCTTGGCATCAAGATTTTGGGCGATATGCCGATCTATGTTGCCATGGACAGTGCAGACACATGGGCTAACCCCGAGCTATTTCAGCTTTATGACGACGGTGATCCTATTGCAGTTGCAGGCTGTCCGCCGGATTACTTCTCGGCAACAGGTCAGCTTTGGGGCAATCCTCTCTATGATTGGGATTACCTTGAGGCTACCGACTATGAGTGGTGGTTTGAGCGTATCAAAGCTGCATCAAAGCTTTATGACATCACCCGTATTGACCATTTCAGAGCTTTTGCAAGCTACTATTCAATTCCTTATCCTGCCGAAAACGCAATCAACGGTGAATGGGTTGAAGGTCCGCGCATTAAGTTCTTTGAGATGATGGAAGAGGCACTCGGCAAGATTGATATTGTTGCCGAAGACCTCGGAACACTCACCCCCGATGTAACAGAGCTTATGGAGCAGACAGGCTATCCGGGAATGAAGGTTCTTGAATTTGCTTTCGACAGCGGTGAAGAGAACGACTATCTTCCCCATAAATACACCGAAAACTGTGTTGTTTACACAGGCACCCACGATAACGATACTGTTATGGGCTGGCTTGAAACAGCTAAACCCGAAGACATTAGCTATGCAAGAAGTTATTGTCAGATGCCTGATGACGAACCGTTCAACTGGGGACTCATCCGTGTTGCTTATGAAAGCAAGGCAGATACAGCAATCGTACCTATGCAGGACATTCTCGGCCTTGGCAAGGAGGCAAGAATGAATATTCCGTCAACACTCGGCGGAAACTGGGTATGGAGACTCGATGGCGCAGCTCTTACTGATGAGCTTGCAGATAAATTAAAAACTATGTCTGAAAAAAGCGGACGACTGGAGGACTAAACAAATGGGTAATATTATGGAAAAGCTTGAACTCACAGCTCAGTCTATGTACTGCAAAAAGATTGAAGAGCTCACACCCGCTGAGCTTCACTACTCACTCGGCAAAGCAGTAATGGGCGAAATCGCAGGCAACTGGGAAGCAAGCAAGATTAAACATGACAGCGAACGCAGAGCTTACTATTTCTCTGCAGAATTCCTCATGGGCAGAATGATGTACAACAACCTCTACTGCCTAGGCATTCTTGAAGATGTTACAAAGCTCCTCAAAAAGAAGGGCATTGACATCAATGTATTTGAGGATATCGACGATGCCGCTCTTGGTAACGGCGGTCTCGGCAGACTTGCCGCTTGTTTCCTCGACAGTGCTGCTACACAGGAAGTACCGCTTGACGGCTACGGAATCCGTTACAAGTACGGCCTTTTCAAGCAGCTTATCGAAAACGGTTATCAGGTTGAAACAGCTGATAACTGGCAGAGATTTGAAGATCCGTGGTGCAACCGTGTTGAGGATGAGGCTGTTACAGTATCATTCAAGGGCCAGACAGTTAAGGCTGTTCCTTACGATATGGCTGTTATCGGCTGTAAGACAACAAACATCAACACACTTCGTCTTTGGCAGGCTGAGGCAATAAACGATTTTGATTTTACTGCTTTCAACAACACAGAGTACAACAATGCCGTTCAGGAAAAGAACGATGCCGAAAACATCACAAAGGTTCTTTATCCTAACGATAACAAGTATGAGGGCAAGGTTCTCAGACTTAAGCAGCAGTATTTCTTCTGTTCTGCATCACTTCAGGACATTATGCGCCGTTATAAGAAGAAGCACGGCAATGATTTCAGCTTCTTTGCCAAGGAAAACACAATTCAGCTTAACGATACACATCCCGTATCTTGTGTTCCCGAGCTTGTAAGACTTCTTATGAACGAAGGCTTCAACTTTGACGATGCTTTTGAAATTGCAAGAAAGACATTTAACTATACAAACCACACAGTTCTCGGCGAGGCTCTCGAGAAGTGGCCTGCTGACCTTATGACACAGGTTATTCCTGAGATTTATCACATTATCTGCCTTATCGCCAACAAGTGCCAGGAAGAGCTTACTGCTAAGGGTGTGCATGAGGATACAAAGGCTAAGATGCGCATTATCGACGGTAATGTTGTTCATATGGCAAGACTTGCAACATACGCGTCAACATATGTAAACGGTGTTGCTGAGCTTCACACAGAAATCCTCAAGGCTGATGTACTCAAAGAGTGGTATCAGGTATATCCCGAGAGATTCCAGAATAAGACAAACGGTATTACACAGCGCCGTTGGCTCGGTCTTTGCAACCCTGAGCTTTCTGCTCTTATCACAGAGAAGGTTGGCTCAGATGCATGGCTTACAGACCTTTCACTTCTTGAAAAGCTCAATGACTGCATTGACACAAGAACAATCACAAAGTTCAACAATATCAAGAAGAAGAAGAAACAGCAGCTCGCAGACTACATCAAGAAGATGGACGGCTACGATGTAAATCCCGATTCAATCTATGATATTCAGGTTAAGAGACTTCACGAGTACAAGAGACAGCTCCTCAACGCTTTCTCAATCATGACAATCTACTTCAGATTGAAGGATAAGAAGCTTAAAAACTGGACTCCTACAACATTTATCTTCGGCGCAAAGGCTGCTCCGGGTTATGCAAGAGCAAAGGCAATCATTAAGTACATCAACGAGATTGCTAAGCTTGTAAACAACGATCCCGAAACAAAGGATCTCCTTCAGGTTTACTTCATTTCCAACTACAATGTATCTTACGCTGAGAAGATTGTTGTTGCCGCTGACCTTTCTGAGCAGACATCAACAGCAGGTCTTGAGGCATCAGGTACAGGTAACATGAAGTTCATGCTCAACGGTGCTCCTACACTCGGTACACTTGACGGCGCTAATGTTGAAATTGCTGAGTGCGCAGGTATTGAGAACGAGTACATCTTCGGCGCAAAGGTTGAGGATATCGAGAGAATGAAGAAGGAAGGCTACCATCCAAAGGCTCTTTATGACGCTAATCCGGAAATTAAGAGAGTTGTTGATACTCTTATCGACGGCACATTTGATGACGGCGGTGCTCAGGGCGAAGGCAGCTTCAAGGAACTTCATGATTCACTCCTCAAGGATTCTTCATGGCAGAAGGCTGATAACTACTTCCTCATCTATGACCTTCCCGATTATGTTGATACAAAGATCAGAGCTAACACAGAGTATGCTAACCGTAAGGAATTTGGTAAGAAGTGCCTTATCAACATTGCAAATGCAGGTAAGTTCTCATCTGACCGTACAATCCTCCAGTATGCTAAGGAAATCTGGCACACATCTTACAAGAAGTAATTTGTTAAATAACTTTACTTTAAATATTTGTGCGTAAAAGCATTCAAGCCTCCCGTTTGTTCGGGAGGCTTTTTTGAGTTTTAAATGTTTTCTCCTTGCTTACTCAAAAATTACATCAAATGGTGTAATTATTACATAGATATAAAAATATGCTCTCAATGATTGATTTTATATAACAATTGTTGTATAATTGCAAATATAAGGGATATACATAAACCTGAGAATGTATAAGGAGGAAATAGAATGAAAAGAATATTAAGTATGTGTTTATCTATTGTTATGGTTTTTTCTATGCTGACTGTTGTCGCGCCTTTGACAGCAAGTGCGTGGGGAGAACCGGAACATACTTGTGGTAATTATACATACATAGTTAAAAACAACGAGGCTTATCTTACAGGTTATAAAGGCTCAGCAACAAGTGTAACTATTCCGGCAACACTTGATGGGTATAAAGTTGTATGTGTTGGCAAAACCGCACAAGATGAACCATTAGGATTTTCCTTAAAAGGATTTAGTAAAGTTACCTCTCTAACTATTGGAAATAATGTTAAACGAGTAGGTGTGAGGGCGTTTTTTGAATGTAAGTCACTAAAATCTATAAATATTGAAAAAGGAGTTCTTGAGATTGGGTGGCAGGCATTTCAAAGATGTACAGCACTTTCTTCAATTAAACTTGCGGATTCAGTAATAATAGTCGATAGTTCTGCCTTTGATGATACAAAATGGTATAGCAATCTACCAAATGGTCCCGTTTATATAGGTAGGGTTTTATATGGTTATAAAGGTACGCTCCCCAAAAATTATACTCTGAAGGTTAAGAGCGGTACTTTAGGAATTAGTAGCGGTTTTGGAAATATTACAAAAGATTCTATACCTGATTCAGTAGAATATGTGGGTTATCAGGCTTTTGATTATTGGTATAATAAGCAACCAAACGGAATGGTATATATAGGCAAATGTGCTTATAAATATAAAGGAAAAATACCGTCATCTGTTACATTAAAAAAAGGAACAAAGAGCATATCTCCTTCAGCCTTTAGAGACAGTGCCCTTTGTTATTATGGATGTACCGGACAGCCGAGTAGCTATAATTATGAAAAAAATTCGGCAAATCTAAAAAGTATTACTATACCAGATGGATTGAAATATATAGGTGACTCTGCTTTTGTGAATTGTTGTAACCTAAACAGTATCAATATTCCTGATTCAGTGGTGTATGTTGGGGATAGTTTTTACGGATTTGGTGCCGCATATAAGGGCGGTTGGGTTAAAATGAGAGAGTATAGCTTTACTTTGAAAAGTTATAAAAATTCCCCTGCGTATAGGTATGCAAAACTTTATGATGTAAAATTTATCAGAAATTCATATTTTGAAATAAAGGCGGACACAAATAATTTTTCACATAGCGGTTTAGCTTATCGTATTGACAGTAAAAAATTGAAAACAAAATTGTTTTTAGATGCAACTGATTTTAATATGATGTTTAATTTATATAATGAACTTAACGGTGAAGTACAAGGTGTGTGCCATGGAATTGCACTTTCCATGTGCTATGGAAATCAAGAATATTTAGATTTTAATACAATAGTGCCGCATGCAGATTGTTATTGGGAACTTGGGTCGCCAAACAACAATAGGAATTTTAGTGACATTATTATGTATTATCAATTGACGCAAGACACAAATAAAGGCAAACCTACTAAGTTGCTTTCAAAAGATGGTTGGAGCATATTTTCGTTAGAAAATAGAATGGAATCTTTTTTTAAATCACTTGTAAGTGAAGCAAAAACAGCCAAAAATAAAAGTGAGCCATTTGTGTTTAGCTTTTCTTGTCACAACCCCGTTAAAAATAATGAAGTTGAGGGACACAGTGTTGTTGTGTGTGGTTATAATTGGAACAGCAGTAAGAATAGACATGAAATAAAAATATATGATGAAAATTCGTATGTTAAGGATTCGAATCCTGTCGCAAAATACACTACACTTGCTATAGCGTCAGATTATAAATCGTTTTCTTTTGTAGATGCAAATGCTGAAGCGTTAGGATATAAAATTGAGAATGTTTGGACAAGTCTTTCATATTATGGCTTAAATAAGTTATATAATGATATTTCAATAGGAACTCTTAGTGATCAAAGCACAGCGAAACCTGTAGTTGTGTCAGATAATGAAGTGTCTGCTAATAACCGAGCTACTATTCAATTGTCATCATACAAGAAATTCAGGTTAACAAACAGCGAAGGAAAAGAACTTGTATATGACGGAAAAAGTTATTCCGGAACAATGAAAGTTTATGATTGTCAGCTTTTCAATGACGGAAATAATTCATATTGGATAATCACAACTGATGACAGTACTATGTTTAAGGTTACTGATATAAGCGGTTCGTTTAGCATAGTTTATTCAGGTAATAATATTCCAAATGTTGGAATAACAACCGAAAAAGCTACTAATATATATATCGATAAAAACGGTGTAAAAGCATATGGAAATAAGTTTGATGCATCGGTTGCAATGGATACTAAGAAATGTGATTTTGTAAAAATCCATTCAGAGAAAAACGAGGGTTCTCTAAATGTAGCTAAAACAAAAACAGATAGTATTATCTTAAACTCTAAAAACAATGCTCAGAATATATCTGTAGATTCCTATAAAGGTGCTAATTCTGTTGATAAGGCTTTGTATAAATCATTAGATAGCAACCTTACAGTAAATAGTGAAGGAAAATCATTGGGTAAAAATCCTGATTCCGTAAAACTTAATAAAACAACAGCAACTTTGTTTAAAGGCAATAAACTTACACTATCTAAAACAGTGACTCCTGCAAATTCAAATCAAATTTGCACTTGGAGTAGCAGTAATACAAAAATCGCTACGGTAAGTGACGGTGTAGTTACCGCAAAAGCTGCGGGTACAGCCACCATTACGGTTAAAACTTCAAACGGCAAAACTGCAACTTGCAAAGTTACTGTTAAATCAAACCTACCAGCACCATCTGTTTCAAGTCTTACAAACACGGCAAGCGGAATCAAACTTTCGTGGAAGAAGATTGACGGTGCTTACGGTTACAGGGTTTATCAGAAAACCTCAAACGGTTGGAAACGAATCAAAGACACAACAGCAACAAGTTATACCGATTCGGCAGTAAGTGCAAATCAGACAAAGACTTACACAATTCGTTGCATTGATAAGAACGGCAAAACAATCAGCGGTTACAACTCAAAGGGTTGGTCGAAGAAATACACTCCTGTTGCTCCGACAATCAGCAAACTTGAGAACACAACGGGCGGTGTCAAGCTTAGTTGGAACAAAATCACAGGTGTTTACGGTTACAGAGTTTACGCTAAAACTTCATCAGGTTGGAAGAAACTCAAAGATACAACCGCAACAAGTCTTACAGATTCAGCAGTAACGGCTAATAAGACCAAAACTTACACAATCCGTTGCATTGATAAGAAGGGCAAAACAATCAGCGGTTACAACTCAAAGGGTTGGTCAAAGAAATACACAGCCGCAACACCGAAAATCACAAAGCTTAAAAACACTTCAAAGGGTGTAAGCGTGACATGGAACAAGGTTGCAGGAGTGTATGGCTACAGACTTTACAGAAAGTATGCAGGCGGCAGTTGGACAAAGGTTAAGGACACAACTTCAACATCTTTCACAGACTCCGGTG
>CAJMRT010000001.1 GCA_905215855.1 uncultured bacterium | reverse complement strand
CCTTAACACGGCCACCACGGATAAGAACAACGCTGTGTTCCTGAAGGTTGTGACCTACGCCGGGAATATAGGAACTGACTTCAATACCGTTAGAAAGTCTTACTCTGGCAATCTTTCTGAGCGCTGAGTTAGGCTTTTTAGGTGTAGCGGTCTTTACTGCAGTACAAACACCTCTCTTCTGTGGGGAGCTCTGGTCAATAGCAACACGCTTTTTTGAGTTCCAACCCTTTAAGAGAGCAGGTGCCTTTGCCTTCTTCTCGGAAACCTGTCTGCCCTTGCGTACCAACTGGTTAAATGTAGGCATTATTTGTCCTCCTTTCAAAAAATATAAGAATTGATAAAACTGCTTTGCTTTTGCAAAGCCCTGTGAAACATCAATAATATCCCCAAAAACGGGCGCAATTACAGAATGCCCCACGATTAAACATTATAAACTATCCGCTCACTTTTTGTCAAGCATTTTTTTGTAAAATATAAGTGTGCTTATGCTTGATAAATATTATTCATTCCCACGAATATGTTTTGATATTATGAAAGCTATTATTAATCACAGCGACTCGCAAAAAATTGTCTGCACGAATTGACAGCGGTGGCACACCGACACGAACTGTCAGCGGCGACTCGCCGCCGCAACGAAAAAAGGCAGTCAAAAAATGACTGCCCGTTTTCATTTTTATTTAGGAGAGAGGAAAATATATCAAATAAAAAAACTTATACACTATTTAATCGGAACGATGTTTGCCGTCCCCTTATGTTGTGACTTTATTATACCACACCAATATTGACAACTGTGTGACGAAAACAAGATTTTTTTCGGAATTTTCAATTTTTATCATTTGTAGTAACAAACAATGTATTTGAAAATTTAGTAAATGTCACAAATCTGTAAGGGCGGATAATATCCGCCCCTACAAAATTGTGCAAACGGTAGCTATAATACGCTCGGGCATAAATGTTTTTCATTTGTCAAACTATCTACACGAACGAAAAAATTCAACATTTGCACATAGTTGTGCTTGGGGTGATATGGTTGTTAATATAAAACAACTATCCTCACGAACTAAAAAGCTAAAAATCAGCTTTAGCAGAATGTCGTGCTCAGGTGACATAGCAGTTCTTACAAAAACTATCTGCACGAACTAAAAAGCTAAAAATCAGCTTTAGCAGAATGTCGTGCTCGGGTGACATAGCAGTTCTTACAAAAGCTGTCTGCACGAACTAAAAAGCTAAAAATTAGCTTTAGCAGAATGTCGTGCTCGGGTGACATAGCAGTTCTTACAAAAACTGTCTGCACGAACTAAAAAGCTAAAAATCAGCTTTAGCAGAATGTCGTGCTCGGGTGACATAGCAGTTCTTACAAAAGCTGTCTGCACGAACTAAAAAGCTAAAAATTAGCTTTAGCAGAATGTCGTGCTCGGGTGACATAGCAGTTCTTACAAAAACTGTCTGCACGAACTAAAATCACTCTGCGGACTTGATGATTACAGTTGACTGAGCGGGAACGGAGATTTTGCCGTCTTTGAGCTCGGTATGTTTTGAACTGCTCTCGGGGATAAGGTCAGCACGGAGAGTTGCGTTCTTAATCATATCATCTGTAATTGTGAGGTCCTTGGCATCAGTCTTGTTGAAGTTGTGAATGACGAGAAGCTTTGAATCGTTGTACTCAACATAGTATGCACCGACATCTGTGTCATCAAAATTCTCTGTGCCGGTAATTCTGCCCCTTGCAATTTCGGGGTTCTGGTTCTTGATTTTGATGATTCTGCGGTAGTAGTTGAGCAAAGAATCCTTGTCGGCAAGCTGCTGTTTTACACCGCCGTTTGTCGGAACATCAGGTTCATCACCGATACCGTTTACGAAAATATCGGGAAGATTGTCGCTGTCAAATACCATCTGTGTTCTGTATGCGGCATCATTTGTTGTGTTCGGTGCTTTAATTCCGATTTCCTCGCCGTAGTAAATGAATGGGTTGCCGGGGGCAAGCATATAAACTGCTGCGGCAAGTTTCTGTGAAGAAAGTCCCTGTCCCTCAAGAGTGTTACCGCTTCTCACCTGATCGTGGTTTGAAAGGAACATTGCGTTGATTGCGTTCGGGTTTTCCTTTGCCATTTTGTTGTCATAGTTCATAATTTTGTTGACTGTGGCAGCACCGCCCTGAGCAATGACATTGCTGATGATTATGCCTGTTGAGGTTGAGAATTTAAAGGCAAACTGGCTGTCAACACCCGACTTGTAAAGCTCCTGAATGTCGGCATCGTCACTCCAGTTCTCACCAACCATATAGACATCTTTCTTAATGTCTTTGCAGGTGTCATAGAACCACTTGAGAAATTCTGTGCCGTCAGTGCTTTTGTTTGTGTAGTATTTGCAGGCATCAAGTCTGAAACCGTCAACACCACGGTCAAGCCAGAATTTTGCAATCTTTGTGAACTCTTCTCTTGTCTTTTTAGAATTGAGATTCCATTCAGGCATTTCCTGCGAGAAGTTAGCCTCGCAAACATAGCCGTTTGAAAGGGTGATAACCTGTGTGTCGGAGTCAAAATATGATGACTGGTGAATTTCAAAATATTCAGCATTGCCGTCAAGCTTTTTGTCGGCAACCTCTTCAACAGCCTTTGTAAAGAGAGGATTCTGTGAAGAAATGTGGTTGAGAACAAGGTCAAGAATGACATTTATGCCACGCTTGTGACACTCTTCGATAAGCCGGTCAAAATCGTCAAGTGTGCCAAAGTCGGGGTCGATGTCGTAGTAGTCCTCAACATCGTACTTGTGGTAAGACTTTGACGGCATAATCGGAGTGAGCCAGATTGCGTCAACACCGAGGTCATCGCCTGAGTTCGGGTCACCGTCATTGAGGTAATCGAGCTGTGAGATGATACCCTGAAGGTCACCGGTTTCATCGCCGTTGGAATCACAAAAGGAATTTACAAAAATTTCGTAGTAATTTCTGTATTTGTCTGTTGATGCGGTTGCCTTGATGCCTTCAATCGGATCGGCTATTTCGGCAGTTTTGCTGTCGGAAGATTCTGTTTTTGAAGAAGATGAATCCGAACAGCCTGTAAGCAGGCAGCCTGCAAGCATTGCACCGGCAAGCAGAATAGAAAGTATTTTTTTCATAATATCCTCCGTAAAATTAAACGGACGGCAGCCTTTGACTGCCGCCCGTGAGAGCTTTTATATTTTGGGATTAACCCTTTACGCCGCCGGCTGTTACGCCTTCAACATAGTACTTCTGCATCTTGAGGAAGAGAAGTGTGATAGGAACAGCAACAACAACAGAACCTGCGAGGAACTGCTTATAATATGTATTGATAAAGTCGTTACTGAGCATCTTCTGAAGACCGATGGCAACCGTGTAGTTATCAAGTTTATCACCCATGATGATCTTGGCAAGAATAAAGTCTGTCCAAGGACCGATGAATGATGTAAGAACTGTATAAACTACGATTGGCTTTGACATAGGAAGAATAATCTTCCAGAAAATCTGATTCTTGGTAGCACCGTCAATTGTGGCAGCCTCATCAAGAGCTCTTGGAATCGTGTCGAAGAAGCCCTTTGAAATCTGGAAGCCAAGACCTGCACCGCAGCTGTAGCAGATTACAAGTGCAACGAGTGTGCCGGTAAGGTTCATAGCCTTGAGGAGGTAGTAAATAGCGATCATTGTCATGAAGCCAGGGAACATACCGAGGATCATACCAACATTCATAAACTTTTTACGAGCCTTAAATCTGAGTCGGCTGAACGCATAACTTACCATAAGAACCGAGATTGTTGAGATGATGCAGCTGAATACTGCAACAACGAATGTGTTAAGGAACCATCTCGGGAAGTTGATTGATGCAGTACCGCCTGCACCTGTGAAAAGATCAATGTAGTTCTGGAATGTCCACTGCTTTGGAATAAGGTGGTCAACTGCGATGATACCTTCTGCTCTGAATGAGTGCATAAAGAGGTATACGAACGGAGAAATCCAGATAATACCTAAGATAATAAGCAAAGCATAGATGAGGGCATTTGCAATATGTCTTCTTAATTTATAGCTTTTTATCATGAGAACGCCTCCTCATCCTTCATAGACTTAGAATTATTGAATATAATGAGCGACAGCGTTGCACAAACGATAAATACCAGAATACCTATGGCAGCCGCAAGACCGTAGTCCTGTGAACTCATAGTCAGGTTGAACAGCCATGTAACAAGAATATCGGTTCTACCTGCCTGATAGAACTGCTCTGTTGAAGGGCCGCCGCCTGTGAGAAGGTAAATTACATTGAAGTTGTTGATGTTACCAACAAACTGTGTAATAAGCTGTGGAGTTGTTACGAAAATCATATAAGGAAGTGTGATAGCCGTAAATGTCTTTACAGGGCCTGCACCGTCAATACGAGCTGACTCGTAGAGGTCCTCAGGAATATTCATAAGAATACCTGACATTGAAAGAATTGTGTACGGAATACCTACCCAGAGGTTTACGATTACAACAGTAGTTCTCGCCATAAGCGTTGAACTGTTGAGGAACTGAATCTGCGGGTTTACGCCTCCGTTGAAATATGAAAGGAGAATATTGATGGCACCGTTAGTCTGGAGCATCTGGTTCATAAGAAGGAGAGAAACGAACTGAGGAACAGCAATTGCGATAACGAAAAGTGTTCTCCAGAGAGCCTTGAGCTTAATGCCCTTCTTATTGATCATAAGAGCAATAATCATTCCGAGAATGTAGTTTGAGAATGTTGCAATAACTGCCCACAAAAGTGTCCATTTTGTAAGCTCAATGAATGTTGTAGCCTTTGTTGAGCTGTCAACAAAGTTAAAGAGTGAAGTAAAGTTATCTAAACCTACCCAGTGGAAAAGTGTTCCCGGAGGGAGGTGCTGCATATCGTAGTTAGTGAATGCAATCAAAATCATAAAGATGAGCGGCAATACATTGAAGATACCGATCATAAGTACCGGGAAGGAAAGAAGAGTGATGTGGTACTTGCCGTCGAGGAAGTCTCTTACATCCTGCTTAAGAGATGTAGGCTTTTTACCCTCAGCCTTCATGAGCTGATGCTGATAAGCGTCTTTAATATTTGCTATGTAAATTGCAAAAATAACAATTGTAATTACAATTGAAAGTACCGAGTAGAGAAGAATAAGCATTGAGTTGTCGCCGTATTCAGTAACAGGCATACCCAATTCGTTGTAGCCCTGTGTTGTTTCTACTGTACCGAGTGTTGGGAATTTCTGAAGGTATCCCCAACCGAAAAATACCATATAAAGTGCATAGAGCACTTCTGCGAGGAAGAATAAAATTCCTTTGTAATATTTGCCCTTGTGAATGTCACCGATACCAAATATTAAATAGGAAAGTTTTGTAGCCCAGTCGCCCTTTGCAAAGCGAACACCGTAGTTCTTGAAGCCCTTGCCGATGCCGACAAAGAACTTTACAATGCCTCTGCCGAGTGCTTTAAAGAAGTTTGCAACAGCATGCGGTACATTGCAAATGAACTTCTTAAAATTATAGGCAAAGCGCTGAAACGGATTGAGCTGTTTATACTCTACAAATGTCATAATAGCTCTCCTTAAATAAATCTGCAAATCTCTCGTAAGATGGTTTATACATCAAACAAATAACACCCCGCACTCAAACAACAAACTGTCATTAGTTTGATGTATAACAGTTTAAGTGTCAGTGCTTTTTTTCGGGGCACCCTGCAAAGCAAAGTGCCCCGTGACTAACTGTTTTCAGTTCTGCAAAAGGTTAATTAGCCTTCGTCACGAACATTAGCAATTGTATCCTGAAGAAGCTTCTTCATAGCAGCTGCATCATCAGGCTTGCAGTCATCAGCAACGAGCTTGTTACCGAGGTTACCCATTGGAGTCCAGAATGTTGAAGCAATGTTAACCTGTACACAAGCGTTCTTAGCCTGCTCGCTGATAGCGTTAAGAACCTCACTCTTTGTTACGAGATCACTCTTCTGAACATTGAGGTTAGAAGGACCCCAGCCGAGTTCTTCTGTTCTCTGCTGCTGGCAATCTTCACCTGTAAGGTAGAGAGCAAAAATCTGAGCTGCGTTCGGGAACTGTGAAGAACCGTTTACGCCGATGTACTTATAACCGAACATTGAAAAGAGCTGCTTGTCTTTGTCGCCAACCTTGATTGTTGGGAGCTTAGCTGCACCGAAGTTGTCGCCGAGAGCTTCCTGGTTAACCTTTGTATCCCAAGAACCGTCAACGCCTGCACCTGCTGTGCCGTTCTTAAAGCCTGAAGCAACATTCTTTACATTAAGTGATGTGAATGTGCCCTTGTACTTCTTGATGAGCTTTGCGAAAGCCTGAAGTGTTGCAACAGCCTCGTCCTCATCATATTTAACGAACTTCTGTGTTACGCCGTCTGACTCAAGACCGTCAATCTTAACACCTCCTGTGAAAGCAAAAGTACAAGCATAGAAACCGTCACCTGCATCGAAGATGAACTTCTTGCCGGCCTTTTTACAAGCCTCAAGAACGCCTTCAAGTGTCTGAGCCTGATCAGCAGATACTACTGACTTATCATAAACGAGGAAATAACCGTTATCGTTTGTTTCAGGATAAGCGTAAAGAGTATCCTCTTTTGTCTTCTTGTTGAGAGCTGTAGCAGACTTGATTGTATCCTCTGAGTTCTCAGAAGTTACTGTATCAACGAAGCCCTTAGCAACAGGAGCAAGAACGCCTGCGTCAATGAGCTTGTTGAGCTGGTCACTTGGGAAGCTGAATACATCGGCAGCAGCAGATGCGTCGTTGAGAATCTGTGTAGCAGCATCGCTTTCGCCCTGAGCTACAACATCAATCTTCTTGAACTTGATGTCAGGATAAGCCTTTTTGAAAGACTCAACCTGCTTCTTAACGAGGCCTACAGCTGCGTCAGGAGCCCATACTTTAAGTGTGATTGGCTTTGCGTCTGTACCTTCGTCACCGAAGTATGCCTTGTCAACGATTGAACCCTCAATCTTTGCTGCATTTGAAGAGCCATTGCCTGACTTTGAATCGTCAGCCTTTGATGATGAGTCTCCGCCGCCGCAACCAACGAGTGCAGTAGCAGTCATCATACCTGCCAATAAAATGGCGAGAATCTTTTTCATTGGAAAAATCCCTCTTTCTGAATATTTTCGTAGTGTCCTTTCGGATTACATACTTACTTGGGGACATAACGCACAAAGTACATCATATCCGCTACATAAATCATATCAAAAAATCACCTGAATTTCAACTCCCTTTGTACTTTTTATCTATATCGTTAAAAATCAAGATTATTTTTGTGCAAATCGTCATCAATTTTCTTTGTTTTTTATTTTTTGTACAATTTAATTGTTTTCTTTTTGTATATTTTGCCTTAATGGTCTTTGTACAGCTTGCACAAGCAACTTTGACCGTTATGTGACAGAACACCCAATTATTGTTCTTAAATCTAAAAATACCGCCGTTTTTCGCAAAAATTTCCGTGTTTTAGTAAAAATTGACTAATTTTGCCGATTTTGGTTTTTTCCGTAATTTTCCGCAGATAAATTTTAACATACAGTTGTAATGAACGGCAACAATTGCTATAATTATAAGGTAAAGCAAAAATGCAGTCCGACCTTGTGTCGGGGAAACGGAGCTATATATAATGAAACTTAGAAATCTCCTTGTCAATCTTGAATACACCTGTCAGGGAAATCTTGATACTGAAATTTCGGATATTATCTATGATTCACGAAAAGTTGAACAAGGCACAGCGTTTGTGTGCCTTAAAGGATACACCTCGGACGGTCACAAATACGCAAAATCTGCCGTTGAAAAGGGTGCGTCGGCACTCATCATCAGCGATGACCTCGACTTTGAAGTGCCGAGCGATGTTGCCGTTGTAAAGGTTGAGGACACAAGATATGCTCTTTCGCTTATGAGCATCGAATTTTTCGGACATCCCGAGGATGAGCTCTACACGGTTGCAATCACAGGCACAAAGGGCAAAACCACAACAACAGCAATGGTTGCGGAAATTTTTGAACATGCAGGAATCAAGACAGGCACAATCGGAACACTCGGTGTTGTTTACGGCGGAGAAACCCACAAAACCGACAATACAACTCCCGAATCATACATTATTCAGAAATCGATGCGTGATATGATTAACGCCGGCTGCAAGGCTATGGTAATTGAGGCGTCGTCAATCGGACTTAAACACAGCCGTCTTGCAGGAATGACTTTTGATGTCGGCATCTTCACAAACTTCTCAGATGACCACATCGGCGGTGTTGAACACAAAGACCTTGCGGAATATCTCTACTGCAAGAGTCTGCTTTTCAGACAATGCAAATTTGCCGCTGCAAATATTGACGATCCTGCATGGAAGGATATTACAAAGGATTTCAAGGGTTCTGTTCTCACCTACGGTTTTGCCGACAATGCGGACTTGAAGGGCAAAAATGCTCATCTTCTCTCCGAAAACGGATTTGTCGGTGTTCACTTTGAAACAGAGGGAATCAAAAATCTTTCTGTTGATGTTGACATTCCGGGCAAATTCAATGCATACAACGCACTTGCGGCAATTTCGGCAGTTTCATTCTTTGACGAAATTGAAGATCAGATGATTATTGACGCTCTCAAGGTTGCCAAGGTTAAGGGCAGAGTTGAGCGTGTGCCTGTTCCCTACAACTACACACTCATCATCGACTACGCACACAACGCACTTTCAATGGAAAATGTACTTGAAACACTTCGCCAATACAATCCGCACAGACTTATTACAATGTTTGGTGCAGGCGGCAACCGTCCTAAGGTTCGCCGTTATGAAATGGGCGAAACCTCGGGCAGACTTTCAGACCTTTCTGTTGTAACGGAAGACAACTCAAGATTTGAAGATGTTATGGACATCATTGAGGACATCAAAACAGGTCTTGCAAAGACCGACGGCAAGTATGTTGTTGTGCCAAACCGCAGAGATGCAATTAAATATTGCATGGATAATGCCGAGGACGGAGATATTATCGTACTTGCAGGCAAAGGTCATGAGGATTATCAGGAAATCAAAGGTGTTAAGTACCATATGGACGAGAGAGAAATCATTGCCGATATTCTCAACGGCAAAAGCTAAACCCATAAACATATAAATGCAGTAAAAAATCACGGTCGGAAATCAAATCCCGACCGTTTTTTCATACTTTTATTAAGTTAAATAATCATTCCGCCGTTTACACCGACAATCTGACCCGTGATAAATTTTGCTCTGTCACTGCAAAGGAACACAGCAGTTTCGGCAATATCATCAGGCATACCGAGCATATTAAGCGGAGTTTCTTCTTTAAGCTCCTGTACGGTCTGCTCATCAAAGCCTTTCATCATATCGGTCATAATCACACCGGGACAAATGCAGTTGACACGCACTCCCGACAGACCGACCTCCTTGGCAAGACCTTTGGTAAGTCCGATTACCCCCGCCTTTGACGCACTGTAATGTACCTCACAAGACGCACCGACCTGTCCCCACATTGAACTTATGTTGAGAATAACACCGCTGTGGTTCTTAATCATATATCTTTTGAGCGCCTGTTGCGAGCAGTAAAAAACACCGTCAAGGTTAACCCCCGTCATTTTTTTCCATTCATCGGGAGTAATGTCGGTAAACAGCTTTTGCTGTGCGATGCCTGCATTATTGACAAGTACATCGAGATTACCAAATCGGCTGTCGATTTCATCAAACATTTTGCAAACGCTCTCATAATCGGAAACATCCGCCTGAACAGCAAAGGCATTTATGCCGTATTCATTTGTAAGCTTTTCGGCAAGGCTTTCGGCTTTTTCGGAATTTTTTGCAAAGTGCAACGCAACATCGCAACCGCATTTTGCAAAAGCAACGGCAGTCTGCGAACCGATTCCACCCGAAGCACCTGTTACAAGTATTTTTTTCATTTCACAATACCAATTGATAAAAACACAACTTCTTATTAAAGCGGGCGGTCAAAGAAAAGACCGCCCTTTGTTTATTTTACTTCTTAAAACTGTCTTTAAGGCTTACACTGCGGTTGAATACGAGGTGCTCGGGTGAGCTGTCCTTGTTGTCAATGCAGAAATAGCCGTGGCGCATAAACTGATAGCTCTTCGGAGCCGTTGCACCTGCAATATTCTTTTCAGCCTTACAGCCTGTGAGAACTTCAAGTGAATTTTCATTGAGATAATCGAGGAAGTTTCTGTCGCCTGTATCGGGATCGGGAACCGTGAAGAGGTTGTCGTAAAGTCTTACCTCCGCATCAAGGCAGTTGTTAGCATCAACCCAATGGATTGTACCTCTTACCTTTCTGCCGTCGGGAGTATTTCCGCCCTTTGTTTCGGGATCATACTCTGCATAAACCTCAACAACATTGCCGTTTTCATCCTTTTTACAGCCTGTGCATTTTACGATGTATGCAGACTTGATTCTTACCTCGTTGCCGGGATAAAGGCGCTGATACTTCTTTACGGGTTCTTCCATAAAGTCGGTTTCTTCGATGTAAAGTTCACGGCTGAAAGTAACCTTTCTTGTGCCGTCCTCGGGACGGTTCGGGTTGTTCTCAACCTCAAATTCTTCGCTCTGTCCCTCAGGATAGTTTGTAATAACAAGCTTAACAGGCTTTAAAACGCACATTGTACGCTCTGCCGTTTCGTTAAGGTCATCACGCAGACAATGCTCAAGAAAGCCGTATTCAACAATTGAATTAACCTTTGAAACACCAATCTGCTCAATGAACGAACGAATTGACTTTGGTGTGTAGCCCCTTCTGCGAAGTCCGCAGAGTGTAGGCATTCTCGGATCGTCCCAACCGCTTACATAGTTCTTTTCAACAAGCTCACGGAGCTTTCTCTTTGACATTACCGTGTTGTTAATTCCGAGTCTTGCAAATTCAATCTGTCTTGGCTTGCACGGAGCGGAAATATTGTTAATTACCCAGTCATAAAGCGGACGGTGAGCCTCAAATTCAAGTGAACAAAGGCTGTGCGTAATGCCCTCAAGAGCATCCTCAATCGGATGAGCAAAGTCATACATAGGATAAATGCACCACTTGTCGCCTGTTCTGTGATGCTTGAGTCTGTTAATTCTGTAGATAACAGGATCACGCATATTGAAGTTGCCCGATGCAAGGTCGATCTTTGCACGGAGAGTCATTTTGCCGTCCTCAAATTCGCCGTTTTTCATTCTCTCAAACAAATCAAGGCTTTCTTCTATAGGACGGTCACGATACGGACTCTTTGCAGGAGTCTGTGTGTCGCCTCTGTATTCTCTCACCTTATCGGGAGTAAGCTCGCAAACATATGCAAGTCCCTTTTTGATAAGCTCAACGGCAAATTCATACATCTGATCAAAATACTGTGATGCATAGAAAAATCTGTCGTCCCAATCATAACCAAGCCACTTGATATCCTCTTTGATAGCGTCAATATATTCTACATCTTCCTTTGTAGGGTTGGTATCGTCCATACGAAGATTGCAGATTCCGCCGAAATGCTCGGCTGTACCAAAGTCAATGCAAAGAGCCTTTGCATGACCTATGTGAAGATAGCCGTTCGGTTCGGGAGGAAAACGGGTGTGAACCTTTTTACCCTCAAATCTTCCGCCCTCGGCGGTATCCTCTTTTATAAATTCCCAGATGAAGTTGCCCTGAACGGCAGCTTCACCCTCAACATTCTTTATTTCATCAGCCATTTGCCGTGTACCTCCGTCAGTAGAATTATGCGCCGAGCTTTTCAAGACCGATTTCAAGTCTTCTGAGCGACTCTTCTCTTCCGAGAATGTCAAGAATTTCAACAGCACCGCCCGGAGTTACTGTCTTGCCTGCCGCGGCAATTCTTACAGGCCACATAACAGTGCCGTTTTTAAGCTCTTTTTCAACTGCCATATTGATGAGGCAATCGTGAATTGAAGTGTTGTCCCAAACAGGCATAGCCTTTAATCTTTCATAAGCCTCACGCAATACAACGGGAGCGTTTTCAAGATTAGTCTTGCTCTTCTTATTTACGAAAAGCTCCTTGTCATATTCGGGAAGTTCTGCAAAGAAACCGAGCATTTCGGGAATATCCGTAAGCTTTGTGGTTCTTTTCTGAAGAATTTCGGCAAACTTCTCAAAAGGCATTTCTCTGTCGCCGAAAACCTTCTTATAGTATGGCATACAAACCTTTGTAAATTCTTCGGGAGTCATAGCCTTTAAATACTCACCGTTGAACCATGAAAGCTTGTCATAGTCAAAAATTGACGGTGACTTGCTGATACCGCTTACATCAAACTCTTTTTCAAGTTCTGCAAGGGTAAAGATTTCCTGATTATCCTTTGGACACCAGCCGAGAAGTGCAATATAGTTGATGATTGCCTGTGGGAGGTAGCCCTCGTTAATAAGGTCATAGAAACCTGTTGCGCCGTGACGCTTTGAAAGCTTTGAAACATTGCCGTCGGCATCCTTGCCCATAATGAGCGGAAGGTGGATATATGTCGGAATTTCCCATCCGAATGCTTCATAAAGAAGATTATATTTCGGTGTGGAGCTTAAATATTCACAACCACGGACAACATGAGTAATACCCATTGTGTGGTCGTCAATTACATTTGCAAAGTTGTATGTCGGGTAGCCGTCAGTCTTAATGAGAATCTGATCCTGAAGTTCGCTGTTGTCAACGGTGATTTCACCGAAAACCGCGTCTGTAAAGGTTGTACTGCCCTCAATCGGCATTTTCTGACGGATTACATAAGGTGTACCCTCGGCAAGAAGTCTGTCGATTTCTTCCTGCGAAAGATTACGGCAATGTCTGTCATAACCACCGCCAACGCTGTCTCCCTGTAACTTTTCAAGTCTTTCCTTTGTGCAGAAACAACGGTAAGCCTTTCCCTCTTTTATAAGCTGCTCGGCATAAGGAAGATACATATCCTTTCTTTCGGACTGAACATAAGGACCGAAATCGCCGCCGATATCGGGACCTTCATCGTGTTTAAGTCCTGCAAGCTTCATTGTATCGTATATAACATCAACCGCACCCTCAACAAGGCGTTCACGGTCGGTATCTTCAATTCTGAGAACAAATTTACCGTTTTGTGATTTTGCAACGAGATACTCATAAAGAGCAGTACGCAGGTTGCCGACATGCATAAAACCTGTCGGGCTTGGTGCATATCGTGTACGGACAGTTTTTTCAGCCATAATAATATCCCTCCGAAATTTATGTTTAGGTGTGTCGGTCAGCGCATATTTCGCCCGCAACACCGTTGTTACACATATACGATTTATTATATCATACCGTTTCTGCGTTTTCAAGTCCGTAGGGGTGCTCATCGGGCGCCCGCCTTGATGAAATATTATGTTCGTACATATATTTTTTATATGATGAAAATTGTGTATTCGTTTGTAGCAATCATTTAGCGACATTTATAGAATTTGTTTTAGCATATAATTTGTGCCGTTACTTGCGAGCGTCCAATGAATGCCCTACAAACATATACTTTCATATAATAAAAATTGCATCAGAACCTTTCTCGGGCATCTGATGCAATTCATTTATCTAACTATCTTCTCGAACAGACAGCGGTGGCACACCGCCGACCATAACTTTTAACTATTCACTTTTCACTGCTGACGAAATCAGCCTGCATATGTTCCCATATACAGCGGAATGTCACTTTCGTTATCGAGGATAACGAACATAAACGGACGATTAAATTCTACCGTAACATCGGTGTCGGCAAGCTTTTGTGTTCTCTTTTCAAGCTCTGCCTTGTCACCGTTTGACTGCATACCGCTGATTCCGCCTGCGTTAATTGAAAGTGACGGAGCAATGTCATACATTGCGCTGAATGCAATATCATCGGAACGGCTCAGATTTTTATAGCTTGAACGGTCAGCCGTAAACGATGAATTGATTCCGCTTTTTTCAACAATCTGTGTCATATCATTCGCAGACTTACTTCCGCTGACTGAAAATTCCGGAATTTTTGCCTTGGCGGTCTTGGTCACATCAACGCTGTCAAGCAATGTTGTGTATTCAAGGCTCGTAAAATCGGTTGCGTAATCATCAAGCGAAACACCTTCGTTCGGCATAATAACCATCATTTTGAGAGGGGTCTGCGAGAAATATTTCATAACGGCAGTCGCCTTGTTTGACTTCATATATGTTTCGTTTGAGGTCATATATGTAACTTCTTTTTCACCGTCAGCCGACTTGAACTTGCCCTTTTCAATGTCGGTTTGTGCATAGGGGTTAAGCCACTTGTCGCAAATATCTGCCGCAGAAAGTGAAATCACACTCTGATTTGTGTCAAGTTTTGAAAAAACAGAACCGCTGTTTGTGAAGTCGGCATATTTTTTATCAAGCTTTTTAAGAGCGTCATTGCTTGCAAAATCAAAACGCAGAACATCGGTGTCATAATAGTCCTTTGTTGTCTTCAAAAAGCCCGTCATAATGTCGGCATTATCATTTGAGATAATCGAGTTTGAAAGCTTTACAAAATTCTTATCATTGTTTTTGTTGTTATCTGACAAAGTTTGTGAGCTTTCGGGAGATTTGTCCGATGATGCAACCGACTGAATACGGCTTGCAAAATATGACGCACACTGATTCATATTTTCAAGTGTAACACCGCTGCAAAGTGCATTTGTGATTTCTTCCTGAGTATCACCCGACGCACCGTTTGCCATAGCCTCAAGATTAAGAACCGCATTAGCAGGGCAAAATACATATGAACCGCTATTGTGACGGTTCCTGAAAAGTCTGAGTTCAAAATCGGTTATTTTTGCGGAATAGGTATCATATGATGATGGGGCGGTTTCTGCACCGTCGGCATAATTGAATGTATCATCGGTTTTGTCAGAGCGTGTGTATTTAAGCGAAAGGTTTTCGCTGTCCGAAAATTCATCGGGATTTGAACACGCCGTAAGTGCCGTGCCTGCCATAAGAAGGCACAATGCAAGAGAAATTGCTTTTTTCATCATTTGTTATTTCCTCCATTGGATTCGTTGCAAAGCTTCTGTGCAAGTCTGAATATTTTTTCTGCTGAATCGGGACGGTGCAATTCTCTGCACTTTTCCTTCATCTCTTCAAGTTTTTCTTTGTCTTTTACAAGGTTTACAATATCGTCAGCGCCTGTCTTTTTCCGGAGCATAATTGCCGCACCTTTGTTAAGCAAAAATTCGGCATTATCTCGCTCCTGACCGGGGAATGCACTGTAGATTGCCATAGGAAGTGCGCAGGCAAGGCTTTCGGTAACGGTAAGTCCGCCCGGCTTTGTGACGATAAGGTCGGATATGTGCATATAATCTTCAACATTCTTTACGAAGTACAAAAGCTTTGTGTTATCCTGCATACCCGTTTCTCCAATTACCTTTTCAAGGTTTGCAAAAAGCTTGATATTTCTGCCCGTGATGACAATAAACTGCATTTCGGGAGCTTGCTCCGCAAGAGCTTTGTAGAAGCTCAGCACGCTTGTAACACCGAAAGAACCTGCCATAAGCAGAATTGTAGGCTTGTTCGGGTCAAGTCCTTCACGCTCACAAATTGCCTTTTTGTCAAAAGGCTCTGTAAAGCGGTCAAAAATCGGGATGCCGAGCGGATATATTATGCTCTCGTCAACACCGTATTCATCAATAAGCTTTGTCGCCATATCAGGCTCTGCAAGCACATACGCGTCAACATACGGAACGATATATGTTCTGTGTGCGTCATAGTCAGTGATAAGGCTGATTGCCTTAACATCAATCTTGTGCTGACGGCGAAGTTTTGAAACCATTGTTGTAACAAACGGATGACACATAATGATTGCATCGGGTTTGTACTCGTTGATTGTATCAAGCAGCTTTGCCGACATCATTGTGTTTGACTGCATAACAGCCTTGTACATAAGAGTTCTTCTGTCGGTAATTTTGTAAAATTTGCCGTAAACCTTCGGAATCTTTGTTGCCATAAAATGATAGCCGTCACAAACGGTTTTATCGTACACCTTTCCGATTGTTTTCATAGCGTCAATAACCTTGACCTTTGTATCGGGACTTACAGCTTTTATTTTTGATTCAATAGCCGCGGCGGCTCTTTTATGTCCGCCGCCTGTTGAGGCTGTGAATATGATTATTTTCATATCAATTCTCCGTAAACTTAAAATAAGCGCAAAACGGTTTTGCACGCAGGTGCGCTTAATGCTATTATACTTTTTATCTGCAAGTATTTCAATAGATTATTTTCTCAATTCGGCTGAAAATTGAATAAAATTTTTGCGTATCGGACCTGTATTTCGTCCATTCAAAAAGCCGTCAAATTATTTTGGGCAAAAGAACTTAAATTTATATAAAAATTTTTTCTAAATTTTGTGTTTTCACACTTTATTTTTTCAAAATTATATTGTAAAATAAATACTGTACTGTTATATATTACAGTACAGGGTAATTAAAGGAAGTAATGAAAAATATTAGCCATTGTCGAAAGTCGAATGCAGTCGATTTTTTTACAGGCAATTTTGGGATATATTATGAGGTGAATTTTTTGAGCAAGAATTATATGGACGATATTCTTGTTGTTGACGAGGAGTTGGTTGACATCAACTACGGCAGCAACGGCTCATCTAACGGCAAGAAGGGCAGGCACTCGGCAGGAAGTCACACTGCTAAAGGCGAGAAAAAGAGCAAGAAAAAGCTTGCAATCATTATTTCTTCAGCCGCAGCCGCAGTTGTAGCACTCGGTGTTGCAGGCTTCTGCGTTTTCGGCGGAAATCTTTTCAACAAAGTTGAAGAGGCTATGGCAGGCGAATTTAAATTTCCAGACGGCACAACCGTTTCGGGTATTTCAATTTCAGGCAAAACATATGATGAGGCGAAAAAGCTTCTCGAAAAGAACGAGGAAAGCTTTGTCAAGCCACTCAGCATTTCGGTTGATGTAAACGGAATCATCAGCAAAGTAACAGAAAAAGATTTTAAGTATACATACGACATTGAGTCGGTGCTTAATGAAATCAAAACAAAGGCAACAGACCCGTCTGCGGAAACCGCTTCAACAAGCGGCTCAACCTACACCGTAACCGCTACGGTAATCCCCGAAAGCGTTGAAGAGGCCGCCAAAAAGGTCGCAAAGAAAAATTACAAGGGAGCTGAAAACGCCTATGTTTCAAAGTTCCACCCTTTTGCGAAAAAGCGTTTTGAATATACAGAGGAAACTCAGGGACAAAAGGTAAACGAAACCGACCTTACAAATCAGTTCAAGGGCGTGTTTGCAAGCGGTGCAAGCGAATACAGAATTATTGCCGATGTTGAAAAAACAGACGCAAAAATCACGGTTGACGATTTGAAGAAAAACATCGTTCTTCTTTCAACATACGAAACAGTTTCAACCAACACGGCAAACGGAACAGAAAATATGCGTGTTTCGCTTAAAGCCTGCAACGGTTCGGTTATTGAGCCCGGTGCAACATGGTCATTCAACAAATGCACAGGCAACTCAAACCTTGAATCACTCGGCTACAAACCGGCAGGCGTTATTTCAAACGGCAAATCCGATATCGGTATCGGCGGCGGTATATGCCAGTCCAGTTCAACAATCTACAATGCGGCAGTCAGAGCCAATATGAAGGTTGAGGAACGCTACTGTCACAAGTGGGCATCAAGCTATGTTCCGACAGGTCTTGACGCAACAATCGACTACGGCAACCTTGATCTCAAGCTTTCAAATCCGACAGACTATCAAATGTTCCTTGAATGTAAAGTTGTTGACGGCACTCTCTATGTTTCATTCTGGGGTTGGAAGTCTGATTCTTATGACCTCATTATGACTCGTAACAAGCTCACGGATCGGGGCGGTTCAAGCTATACCGTAAAGGCTTGGAGAGTTTACTACAAGGATGGCAAAGAGGTTGATTCAGAGTCACTCGGCTCTTCAACTTATGACTCAGAAAACGGCTATGTTTTCATTGATGCGGCAAACGATCCTCGTGCAAAGTACGGTGATGATGTTGATGTTCCCGATGAAACAGCACCCGCAGATGATGATGACAATTCAAGTTCAAGCTCTTCAAGTTCACAGCCATCATACAGTGAACCGTCACATTCAAGCAGTTCGTCATCTTCATCAAGCCACGCAAGCAGTTCATCAAGTTCTTCAAGCAGCTCATCATCAAGCCACTCAAGTTCAGAACCAAAGACAGATCCCGAGCCTGAGCCGGAACCTGAGCCAACACAAGCAGAATCTGATGTTACAGAATAACTTAACAATTGAAATTTAACAAACAATAATAAAAGAACTCCCTTTCGCAGATAATAACAGCGGAAGGGAGTTTTTGTATGTTAAAAAGAAAAGGAGCGTACACAATAGAATTTGAAAGTCAACCTGTTATTGCGGGTTGGGGTTCGGTTGTCGGTAACAAGGAATCCGAAGGTCCGCTCAAAAATTACTTTGACAAAATCATCTACGACAGTTATGACGGCTGCGATACTTTTGAACAAGCGGAAAGTATGTTTCAGGGAGAGGCTCTTGAAAAGGCACTTGAACGGTCAAAAATACACGCAAGCGAGGTTGACTGCGTTTTTGCAGGCGATTTGCTCAATCAGTGCATCGGTTCAAGCTTTGGACTTATGAAGTTCGGAATACCGTATCTCGGGCAGTACGGTGCGTGTTCGACAATGGCACAGAGCCTTATTATGGCGGCAGCGGCTGTTGAAAGCGGCGGTGCAAAAATTTCCGCCTGCGTAACTTCATCACACTTTGCGTCGGCTGAACGGCAGTACCGCTTTCCGCTTGAATACGGCGGTGTTCGCACTCCGACCGCACAATGGACGGTTACCGGTGCAGGAAGCTGTATTTTGAAAAATCTAAAAAAAGGTGTCTGCGTTGCAAAGGCGACAGTCGGCAGAATAGTTGATCTCGGAGTAAGTGATGCCAATAATATGGGTGCGGCAATGGCACCTGCGGCGGCTCAAACGCTTGAAAGCTACCTTGAGGACACCGCAACATCTCCCGATGATTACGATATGATTATCACAGGCGACCTCGGTGAAGTCGGAAGTAAGTCGCTTTATGATTTGCTTGAGCGTGACGGAATAAACATCAGAAAACAGCATAACGATTGTGGACTTATGATTTTTGAACGGTCAAATCAGGATGTTCACGCAGGCGGTTCCGGCTGCGGATGTGCCGCATCTGTGCTTTGTTCAAAAATTATGGACGATTTTCAGAACGGTCTCGTCCAAAATATCCTGTTTATGGCAACAGGTGCACTTATGAGTCCAACATCAAGCGGACAAGGGGCGAATATCCCCTCAATTGCCCATTTGGTAAATATAAAAATAAAGTAAAATTTTTTCAAAATATCTGTTCAAATGAAATTCTATGTGTTATAATGAACCTGTATGAATGATGATAGAATGCCAAAATAGCCTGTTTTGCAATTTTATTTTGCGACAGGCAGAGTAAGTATACGAATAGGAGTTGCGTTTATGTTTGGCAGAATTCAAAACATTGACAACAGGGTTATTGACAACATATCCCGAATTCATAAGCCGGCACTAAACAGAATAATGATTACTGCGTCTCGTGCAGGCAATGCGGGTCTGATATGGTGGGCGATTTGTCTGCCTTTCCTTATAAATCCAAACTGGAGGGCAACAGCCGCAAACTTTATTTTCGGACTTGCTTGGGCTCACCTTATGGGCGAGATTATTATAAAGCACATTGTAAAGCGTGTGCGACCTTGCCACAGCCTTGATGATGACGAACAGCTTATTGACCGACCGAGATTTTACTCATTCCCGTCAGGCCACACCACAGCGTCGTTTGCAATGGTTGGCGTTGCACTTCTGCGTTGCCGATTGGTAACATTTATGCCGATTCTCGCGCTTGCAATGCTGATTGCATTTTCAAGAGTTTACCTGCGTGTGCATTATCTCACAGATGTTATCGCCGGTATGATTTTAGGCTTAACCTGCGGAATCTGCTCAGTGCTTATCTTCAATACCGTTGTCCCCATGTGGTTCCCCGGTGTGTAATCCCCGGCAGTCATAACATTGTCAAAAATCATCGGTAACCAATGACCGATAGCTAAACAAACTTAAAACATTTTAACAAACCAAACGTCACCCGATCACTCGGGTGGCGTTTTTGTGGGGGGTGTTTTCGGAATATATGATTTATATTTCACCAATCATTCCTGTATTTACTGCAAAGAATCCTCACTTGGTTTCTTTGCTTTTTTCTTACGAACAATTGCATATACAATTACACCGATGATAAGCAAGAAACCACCGATTGAACCGAAGAACAAAAGTTTATTGTTATAATAGCGAACAAAAAGGTTAGTTGTTACATAGAAATCTGTAATTTCTTTTGTAATTTTGTTACCTGCCGCATCTGTACAAACAACTTTCACTTTGTGCGCTCCGGTAGAGTTGCCTGACACATCAAATGTAAATTCGCCGTTCTTTGCTATAATATCAGCAATTTCCTTTGCATCCCATGTTTTGTAAGCCTTGTTATAATTGTCGAGGTAAACAACAACTGAATTGAGAAGCAAATTATCATTTGCGGTCATAGAAACTTTTAATTTTTCCAACGGATATGTTTGTCCGCTTTCAAGATTATCAAGCACTACATTTGGCTTTGTTTTGTCAATGCCAAAGCGAACTTCTTTATTCTTTGTATCAAGTGTATTTTCAGCTATATTGCCCGCTGCATCTTCTGAATGGAAGCTAAGTCTGTACACACCGTCATCGCTAAAATTCTTTGCAAAAATAGTATATACATACTTATACCATTTTCCGTTGCCGCCTTCCACATCAATTCTGTAATCAGTACCGTTCTTGAGCTTGATAGTGTCACTGTTTTTAAAGAGCGTTATTGTTATGTTGTTGAGTTTATTGACATTGGTTTCTGTCACAACAATATCTTTCGCACTCTTAGAATATGCACCGTTAAGCTTTTTAGTTGCGCCGTCAAAGGCATATGTTGAACCAAAACGGTTAGCAGAGAAAACAACAGACTTCGTTGATGTATTGCCTGCCTTATCGGTAAGTGTTGCCGTCAGAGTGTAAATATCATCAACTTTCTTTTCTTTTTCAAAGTTATAAAATATAAACTTCTTTCCGTTTATTTGATCATCGTAGTAACCTTCAAGATCAACATTATCTCTGTTTGCACCAACAAGTTTTATCGAAACATTATTGTCATCATAATTATCGTCTGAATATGAAACAACAGGAAGAATATTTCCTGAATATGCAGAATTGTTCTCAACACCTGTTATTTCAAGGGTTGGTGCGGTTTTATCAATGTAGAATGACTGCGTATTAAATTTTGCGGAATCATTGCCTGCCTTATCCTTGACGGATATATCAAATGAATAGTAGCCGTCACTGCTATAAGCAATAGTAGCTGTATGCTGATCACCGCTTGAACTCCAACCACTCATATCAGGCAATTTTTTGTCACCTGCTGAGAACGAAACATTTACACGGTTGACATCAAAGTTATGTTCAATAATTGTGACAGTAGCTGTTCTGTCAGCCTTGTAATAATTGCCGTTTCTTGCTGAATTATTATCGTAGCTTACAGTAATTGTAGGAGCAGTTTTGTCTATGGTAAATGATTTTGCGGCTACAGTTCCTGTTGCATAATTCTCTCCGCTGCATTTGTTACCGGCAAGGTCTGTGTATGCAATACTGAAATGATAATCTCCGTCTGCAGTGTATGGAATTGTTGCAGTCCATCTTGTATCATCCTGATTTCCTGTTCCAACAGTTTTTGTCCAGTTAGAAATTCTCGGAATATTGCCGTCAGTATTTGTAATTTTTACAACTACATCATCAGGATTGAAGTTACGCTCTGTAACAACAATTCTTGCAGTTCGTCCTGCCTTGAAATATGAATTGCTGTCGGCAGAATTGTTATCATATGAAACATCAATTCTTGGTGCGGTTGTATCAATCTTTAATTTTGCAACACCCTCCGAATCATTAGCGGCATTGTCCTTTGCATAAACTACAACTCGGACATCATTACTGTTATTCTTTGCACTGTCAACAGTGATTGAACCTGTCCACTTGCTGCGCAAATCAGACTGTTTCGGATTAGATTTGTTAAATGAATACAGTGTTCCTTCCTGTGTCAGAATATTCTGACTGTAAACTCTGTAAGATACCTCTTTCAGACCTGAATATGTTCCGCCTGTAAGCGGGTCATTGACCGAAATCGACACCTTGACATTGCCCTTATAGAATCCGTTGAGTGGCTGTTGAGGATTAACAGTTACCTGAGGTGCAACTGACTCCTCACGGGGCTTTTTGTTGTCTGCAATTAGTCCGTTGGTACTTATGTAAGTATAGTTGCCTGCATAGTCCGTGATTTTTACATAAACAGCACACTGCTCATTTGGACGCACTTCAAGCGAACTGAATTTTGCCCATGAAGTTACATTGTCAAGCTGTGCCTTTGTGAGAGGGGTTGTACCGTCGGTTGCATTTTTTGCTGTAACCTTGTAATACTCAACCGTTGCAATAGGCGAAGTTTTATCATTTTGACTGCCTGTTACTGTAATCTTCTTTTTTGACCAGAACCCAAATGTTAATGTCTTACGCAGTTCTGACCATTCGGTTTCCTGTCCTTCAGCGGACTTTGCCTTTAATGAACCTGTCGGACTTGTCTTATCTACTGTAAATTTATACGGATTGCTTTGACCTGAAACATCAACACCGTCATTAGCATTTTCCGCCTCATCAGTATAGGATACAGCAAATGTGTAATTTGCATCCTTCTCAAACTTAATTGTTGCCGTATGCGTAGCCTTATCTGGATTGCTGCTATCATTTTTAGCAGTAGTCCAACCGCTGATTTTGTAAGCATCTGCTACCTTGTTATTTTTTGCATCTACGGCACTGATTTTAATACCATCAGTTGCTTTGCTTTCATTAAAATGACTGCTTCTTTCAGTAACAGTCACTGTTGCAGTTCTTGATGTGTAATAACCGTTATTTGCACCGTTGTTGGCTGTACTGTTATACTTCACATTGATTTCAGGCGGTGTCTTATCAATAACAAGTGAAATTGTATGCTCGTCGTCTTTTGTTTTGTTTCCTGCATTGTCGGTAGCTGTTACAACAACTTTTACATTATCAGAATTATTCTTTTCGGCCTCAACAGTTATAAGTTTCGATATTTCTGTTTCAAGCTGTGATTTTGTGGGGTTTTTTACATTGAAGTTATAAAGATCTTCTGACTGTGTAACCTCATTGCCATTTATTACCTCATAGTGCACATTCTTAATACCCGAACATACATCCTTAACACCAACTGTAACATCTACATCTCCGTTGTAAATTTCACCGTATTTGTTTTTAGGACTAACATCAAATGTAATTTCCGGTGCTTTATTATCAGCTATTATGCCGTTTGAAGAAACATAGGCATAGTTGCCTGCATAATCTTCAACACGGCCATAAATTACAGCCTGCTCATCAGGTGAAACCGTAATAGAATTATTGTACTCCTGAAATTCGCCATTGTTGTAGAGTTTATCAAGGTCTACCTCACCAAGTGCAGTATCACCGTTATATTTGTAATAAGAAACACTCTTTATCGGTGAAATATCATCTTCCGCATTTGTTGCAGTTACCGTCACATCGTTCTGGCTCCAAATTCCGAATGTAATTGTTTTGAGGAGCTCCTTCCACATATTTTCTTCATTTATTTTAAGTTTAAGAGAAGGTGATTTTGTATCTACTGTAAATTTGTACGGAGTTTTCTGTTCTGATACATCAACTTTTTCAGCACTTTTTCCTGCCTTATTTTGATATGATACAGACCAGTTGTAATTTCCGTTATCAACAAATGATACAGTCGCCGTATGCTTATCACCATTGGTATCCCACTCGGAAATCATCGTTGTTTTGTCAAGTGATATTTCTTCTCCGTTAATGTCTTTAGCAGAAATTACAATTCCGTCAGTTGCAGCTTTTGCATCAAATGTTGACTCCCTGTCTGTAATTGTTACAGTTGCAGTACGGTTTGCATTAAAATAGCCTCTTTCATTTTCTGCAAATTTTAAATCATTATTGTCGAACTTAACCGATATTGTCGGATTTGTTTTGTTAATATTCAGAACAACAGAATTTTCAGATGGATTTCCCGCGTTATCAACAGCTGTTACAATAACTTCTACATTATCAGAGTTATTCTTTTCTGCATCAACAGTTATGTTGTCCGAAACTTTTTGCTCAAACTGTGATTTTGTGGGGCTTTTTACATTGAAGTTATAAAGATCCCCTGACTGTGTAACCTCATTGCCGTTTCTTACCTCATAACACACATTCTTAATACCCGAACAGTTTGGACTCATCTCATCAACATTAACATTGACTTTGACATCTTTATTGTAATAATCGTTCTCATTTGAAGTCTCGGGTTCTAGTGTGATTTGGGGAGCTGTTTTGTCAACTACCATACCGTTTGAAGAAACATAGGTGTAGTTACCTGCATAATCTTCGGCACGGAAATAAATCACAAATCTCTCTTCGGAAGATATTGTTGCAAAATTCTTACATTCTGTGAATTTGCCATTATTGTAGAGTTCATCAAGTTCTTTCTCACCGAGTGCAGTATCACCGTTATATTTGTGATAAGAAACACTCTTTATCGGTGAAATATTATCATTCGCATTTGCAGTTACCGTCACATCGTCCTTATCAAAAATTTCAAATGTGATTGTTTTAATAATTTCTTTCCATGGGTCATTATTTTTATATTTTAGTTCAAGAGAAGGTGCAGAATTGTCAACGGTAAAATCATAAACATAATCGCCTGTTTCTGTTACACCGCTGTTTTTCAAACCTGCCTTATTTTGGTATGATACAGACCAATCGTACTTTGCGTTTTCGTCAAATTTCACATGAGCAGTATGTGTATCACCGTTGGTATCCCACTCAGAAATCATCTTTGTTTTGTCAAGTGATATTACTTTTCCGTTAATACCTTTAGCGGAGATTTTAATCCCTTCAGTTGCAGCGTTTGCATCAAATGTTGAGTCCCTGTCTGTAATTGTTACAGTTGCAGTTCTTTGAGTGTAATAACCTTTTTCAAAACTTGTATTGGTGTTACCGTTGATTTCTACATTTACAGTCGGTGCCGTGGTATTGATGTTTACATCCTCGCATGTCTCGTTTTCGTTACCTGCAAGGTCTGTTACCTTCAATACAATTTTTACGTCGTCGCTGTTATTTTTTTCTGCTTCAATTGTTACATCAACAGATTTTTCTTGTAAAATTTCATCACCCGATTTATAGGAATAGAGTACATCGTGAGCTGTTACTGTCTCACCATTTTTGTAAACCCAATATTCCAATTTGCTTATTCCGGAATAAGCATCTGAATCCTTCGCACTCAGTGTAACATTAAAATCAGAATTGTAGTAGCCGTTTTCATTTGCTCCTTCGGCACCTATTTTTGGATTAGGTGCAGCCTTGTCAATTACAATTTTCAAATTGTCAAATTCTTCACTGCTTATTTCGGTTTCATTCTTATAAACAATGACTTCTTTGACAGTTTTTGTATCAGTAATTTCTACAGATTTTATTCCGTATCCACCTATAGATGTCTTATCGTCAAATATCAGCTCAATGCCGTTCTTTTCCGTACTAAAAACAACTGCAGCATCTTTATTAAACACAAATGTTCCGTCACTTGATGATCGAATAGCGTCATCCTTGTCCCACTTGTAGTCGCCGGATTCCATTTCAGAATACTTTTTAAATGAAACTGATACTTTGTTTAATTCACTTGTAATATTTTCAATTGAAAGCTTATATGTGTTTTCGCCACTTCGTGTAACGGATGTTTTTTTATCTTCTCCGTTCACTTTAACTTCGTCAATACAGTATCCTTTATTTGCAGTAATTGTAATATTAGTACTTTCACCGTAGTTTACTTCTGACTTATCTGCCGTTACAGAACCGTTTTCACCTGCATTAACATTGATTTTGCATAAAATCGGAGCAAATGTTATTTCAATTTCATAGTCCATAGCAACGCCCGTTTGTTCCCACTTATACGATTTATTGGCATTGAAACGGTTATCATCATAGCTAATTTCTTCTCCATTGATTTTAACAGAACTTACACGATAAGTTTCGCTGGGTGTGGCGGTTATACTAACTATACCATCTTTTTTTACAACAACAGTACCCTCCGTTGGTGCACCATCTCCCAGCGTCAGTGCAGGTATGACACTTACCTTACCGTTTTTGTCCCAGGATACTTTTACGGTATAAACCTTTACAAATTCCGCTTTGATAACAATGTCGCTGTTAACAGTAAGCTCTTTATTAAATTTTGATGTATCTGTTACAGTTTCATCTTTTCCGTTTATAGAAACAGACAAAATCTGATAACCCTCATCTGCCGAAACAATCAGCTTCGTTTTGGTACTTTCGTCAAAAAGTTGATTTTCAGAACTGTTTTCGTCAAGCTTTACAGAACCGCCTTCATTCTTGTCGATACTTACGGTATACTCTTTTACAAAAGTAACCTCTACTGTAAGTGCATCTGATACTTTAAAAGAATTTCTGTATGACTTTCCTTTTTCAACGTACTTTGTTTCGCCGCCGATTACAAGTTTCTTGATGTAGGTATCTTTTGCCGGGGCAACTTCCAGTTCTACCTCACTGCCTTTTTCAACAGTTTTAGAATTCGTTACCTCTTCGTTATTGATTTTAACAGTACCGTTTCCATTTTTATTTACAGTAATCGGAACAGTCTCAACAACCTTTTTCTCCAGTTTAACATCAATGTTGTCGTTTACATCTGTTACATCAGCCTTGCCGGTCTTTGTAACATAGCCGTCAGCCGAAACGCTGTATTCAAAGGTCACCGTCTTGCCGTCAGCAATGTCTTGCTCATAGTTTTTCATCTCGGCAATAACAGCTTCGCCTTTGTTAGTTTTTACCGTGTTGTCTTCCTTAACATTTTGGTCAACAAGCACTCTGTATGCAATGCTTGCGTCATTGATGTCTGCGTTATTATCGCTATCCTTTACACAAACAGTAAACGAGTCAGCATTGACCGATGTGCTTGCGAATGCGGTTATCGGCAATATACTGAGAACCATAAGCAGTGCAAGAACTACAGAAAATGCACGATTGACCAATCCGCTTTTTTTATTGTACATTTTTACCTCTCCTTACTTTCAATGCTCTTTTCAAAGCATCTTATATATTGAAAATTCCTGCCGTTTAACATACAATGCAGGTTAAATGATAAGAATAAAAAGGACACATTTGTAATTATAAGCCATGGATTTTTAATGTTAAAGCACAATACAATAACAAGAATTATCACAGATATTATCAATATGCCGTCTGCTATACAAGCAGGTTTGTTTTTACAAAAGGAAATAATACCCAAACTGTCATCAGGTTTCTTGACCTTTCGCTTTTTAGAGCATTTCAAAATCGTTTTTCTTACATTATTTGCCTGCCAGAACGATACCTGAGAAATAATAAAAAATAACCAGAAAAAAGCTCCTGTAAGAATCAATAAAACATTTCGTTCTCCTCCGCTGTTCAGCGGAATAAGCAACAGCACAAGACTCGCAAGAACAGCGAACACAACAGAAATAAGAAAGTTAAGCATAAGTTTTCTTACTGATTTATTCACCATAACACCCCTATTCTATAATTTCGTCACTATCAGTGAAGCCTATTTCCACTTCCGTGCGAATTCTGGTGTGCTGTCCGTTTTCAACTGTATTTTGGGTTGGATTTTCCTTTGTGTTAAAGTCAGACAAAACAACAGTGTCCTCAGATGCAGAAACATCGTTCAAAATTGTTGTTTCATCAGCTGTTGTGTCCAGAATTGTAGTTTCTTCAGATTGTGGATTCAAATCCAATGTACTGAATTTTTCTGTAATCGGTGAAACAGTATCTCCGTATCCTTGATTTGCTATGTTTCCCGAAGGCGTCATTTTATCGGTTATTTTGCCTCTTGCTAAATTAACCGCACTCGGCTTGTAAGACTTTCTTCCGGACATTTCATTTTTTTGTCTTATGTCATTGATTGCCTTTTTTGCCGTAGAACCTGAAAGATTTCCGATTACCTTCCGTATATTCAGTACAAAGAAGAGTATAATGCTGACTACAAGCATTACGACTGCAAGAATGTATGCTGCCACAGAAAGGATTTGTAATAATTCAACCGACATTACTGAGCCCCTCCCTTGCTTGTACTATATGCTGCATCAATTGCCTTTTTTGTATCAAAAAGCAATGACTTGGTTCCATTCTTCTTGGCAGTTGTTTTTTCTGTAGTAGTTTCAATATCTTCTAATGTATCTCTTATCAGATAATACATATCCGATATTTCTGATTTGGTAACGCCATCACCTTTGAACTTTGTAGCGTACTGTGAAATGGCATTTCTTGCAAGTTCAAGCAATTCCAACCTTACAATTTCACTTTCATTAGTGTCTTTTGCTATTGAATTCAAAAGTTCATTTATGTTATCAAAGAAAGGTTTATACTTTCCTTTGTCATCCGCTTCTGTAACATCTGTTGTAATGTCACGGTAAAATTTTCCGATACTCGAATATGCCTTTGCCATATTCAGGTTTTCATATCCTTCGGGAGCATTGTTAATAACATCTTGGAACCACGCAATTGAACTTGTAGCTCGTGTTATCGGATTGCCCTTACCGTAATCATAGTAGTACCAGAATAATTTTCCTGTTTCAAAGCATATTTCTGTATAATTTTCAGGGTCAGCCTGCAATTGCTTTTTGTTGTTATTTATATATTTAATCAACTGTGCAGATTCCTCGGTAGAAAATACCGAATCGTTTTCTTTATAAGCTTGGATTAAGCCAAGGTAGGCATCTTTCTCCCCCGCTTTATTTGGAACTGCGATAGCCTGACCGTATAACTTAATTTTCTTATTATAGTCGGTAGCTTTTGCTGCATCAGACATTAAATTTTGATATGTATCCGTTGCTTTCTGTGCTGCAAAATAATTAAGGGTAAACCCACCGACAGCAAATATTACAGCTAAAGAAAGAGTTGTTATAAAACCCGCTAACTTTCTTTTCTGTTTTTTCTTATATACATCGTCAATTTCTTCATAATGCTCAAGAGCATACATCAATTCAGCCGCTGACTGATAACGATTGTTCGGATCTTTCTGCGTACATTTAAGAATGATACGCTCAAGTCCACTTGATAACGCAGGATTTTTCTGACGAATAGGTTCCATTTCATACGGCGGCTCGCTGGGATTACATCCGGTAACAAGGTGGTAAAGCGTTGCTCCGAGACAATAAATATCAGTTCGTGCGTCAGTTTGTCCCATTCCTCCGAACTGTTCCGGAGCAGCATAACCAACCGTACCAAGGCAAGTTGTGTCTGCAAGATTTTTTTCCTTAAATTCTCTGGCAGTACCAAAGTCAATCAGCGTAACATTTCCGTCAGGTTTAAGCATAATATTCGCAGGTTTCATATCACGATAAATTATCGGAGGTTGCCTTGAATGGAGATAACCCAAAACATCACAAAGTTGTTTTGCCCACTCTATTACCCTGTCTTGAGGTTGCGCACCATATTCTTCAAGTGCTTTATTAAGTGAATTACCCTGAATGTAATCCATTATAATGATAAAAGAATCATCTGTATCAATAACATCTATGATACTCGGCAAGTTAGGATGACTTAATTTTTTAAGAATGTCCGTTTCAGCTACAAGTCCCTGTTTAACTGCCTCAAAATCAAGAACACCGTCCTTTCGGACTTCCTTAACTGCCCAGGTCTTGTTTGCTTTCTCGTTAATCGCCATATATACAACACTCATACCGCCCTGTCCGACTTTACTGAGTATTTTATATTTGCCGTCAACAAGAGATCCTATTTTAAGCATCCCGTTCCCTCCAATTTTAAAAAGTTCTGACGGTAATTACAGAAATATTATCTCTTTCTCGACGCTGCTTATTAAGTTCAATAAGTGATTGCATATTGCATTTCATACCGTCAGCATCAACCATAACATTCGGATTCAAAAAATTATAAATTTCTTCATTGCTGATTTCGTGCCTGAATCCATCACTGCACAACATATATACTGCATTCAGCTTTGTATCCCCAAAAAACATATCGGGATAAACCTCTTCGGAGGCACCGATACATTGCAGTAAAACACTTCTTCTCACATCGATCTTTGCCTGTTCCGGCGTAATAATACCCTGTTCAACCTCTGTTGCCACAACACTGTGATCTCTTGTAAGCACTGTCACATTATCACTGATTTCATAGGCACGAGTATCTCCGACATTGATAATATAATATCTGCTTTCCGTCAAGAGTATGGCTGTTACGGTTGTACCGAGTCCGCTTGCAAGTCCGCATTTTTTTCCGTAACTCTTTATTTTTTCGTTGTATTCGATTGCAATTTTTGTCCAGTCGGAACGAATGTCAAAATCATCAAAACCCTTCTCGCATAAAAGCGGAAGTTTGTTGTCTGCCCATTTGCAATACGCATTTACAAGTGATGCACTTGCAACCTCGCCTTTTGAAAGACCGCCCATACCGTCACAAAGCACGGCAAAAACCATCTTGCCTCTTGGTGTAGACAACACTTTAACATTAAAACTGTCCTGATTTGTACTTTTGGTCGTTCCTATGTCAGTAACGGCGGATATTATAAAATCCATAGTCACACTCCATAATTTATAACATCTGAATTATTAAAATCTTTTGATCAAAACATCTTAACTTTAATAAAGTTTGAATTCAAAATCCTCATTACCCAGACGAATTTTGTCACCGTGATGTATTTCGGTTTCAGCATTGCTCGGAATCATTTTTTCATTAACAAATGTATGGTTTGTTGAATTTGTGTCAACGATATAATACTTATTTCCTCGGGTAATTATGTTAGCGTGACTTCTGCTTACAGCAGTATTGTCACTTACAAAATAGTCAACATAACTTTTTTCTTTGCCAATACGGAAAACCGGCTTGGTAAGGTTAATTATTTCATTATTTTTATTGCGTAAAAGATGCGGCCTTACTGCCTGAGTCTGCTGCAAATCTCCGCTTAAGACTGTAGTTTCACCGATTTTTCCGTTATTTAAAACTGTGGTATTGCCAAAGTTCATAGGCTGCCCCTGTGGTTGTACCTGCTGAACAGTCTGAACTTGTTGAACATTTTGAATCTGCTGAACCGGCTGATTGTACGGCTTATTTTGTAACGACTGCTGTACAACAGGCTGAGCCGGAATCTGTGAAGGCTGCGTTTGCGGTCTTACTGTAGGTTGATTCTGCTGTTTAATCGGGGTGGGCTGCTGTATGTTTGAAGCAGGTTGTCCCGGAATTGCAAAGCTGCCGTTTCCTGAATTCTGATTTACATTTGGAATTTTATAGCCGTAATTACCATTGATTTTACCTGCGTTTCCGTTAACATTTTGATTAGCCTGTGCCTGTTTTTGTGCATCATTTTTAGCCTTTTTAGCTGCCTTCTGCTGATCATATAAAGCCTTGTTTTCTTTACTGTAGTGCATAAGCAAGTTAAACATACTCATCTTTTTCTCAGGTTCTGCAAGTGTTACAGGCTGTGATTGCTGTTGAATTGGCGGTTTAACAACATTATTAGCACCAGATACCGTTGGTTTAACAACCGGCTGAGGTTTAGGCTGATTTATCTGAACCGGTTGCGAAACAGGTGCTGTTCCGGGTTGTACCATATTTACAGCAGGAGTCGGCTGTAAAACTTCTTTCGGTTTTGGCTGAACCACTTTTTGAACGCTGATTACCTGTTGTACAGGTGTCGCATTCACTACTTGTTCATTCTTTAATCTGTCAATAAGTTTTTTAAAATCAACAAGTGAAAAAAGAGGTGAGCCATTTAGGTAATTAAATATTTTTGCAACATGGTCAGAATTTTCAGTCTGATCAAACTGAGTATTAACCATAATGTTTTTGAAGAAAGATCCTAAATCAGGTTTTTGTATCTCATTGTTAGTTATAGGCAAACATATGAGAGTTGCCTCACAAGTTGACACATCTACAAATATATAGTCCAAATCAAGAATGACGCTTGATGTATCAATCATATAGTCTTCTGCTGATATTAAAGCGTTGACTATACCGTCAAAAACGCCGAGTAATCTTTTACGGTTCACTACCCCCGTAAAAAATTGTTTCATGGAAATTTTAGCCGAAACATTATACTTTATGAATCTGACTTCATCCATTTGAGTAAAAATTGTTTTTATCAATCCGGGAATATTGTTATTGGTAATCATACCAAGGCTTAATGTGTCAACAGAATCCCCTTCTTTGATTTTATATACAAGATATGTATTAACACCCTGATTCTCATAAAAAAATTCCACGATACTTACTCCTCTCTGTTCAGGCGATATAGTTTAAGCAATTGCCATTTGTCTCCTGTTTGTACAAAGCAGCTGCCTTTTTCGCTAAAATCTTTTGCTCCGAAAAACTGCTGTTCAATCACAACATTTTCATCAGTGTCAACAAAACCCCATTTACCCGAAATTTTTACAGCTGCAAGCCCATTGCTGTATGAGCGAGCGTCTTCATAAGTTTTATCTGATAACCGTTTCGCATTTTTATCTATAAAGAACCACTTTCCGTCATTTTCAACAGCCGCATAAGTGCTGTCAGCAAAGCAATGTGCGTTTTCATATTTTTCATTGCCGATCTGTTTTCCGGAAGAGTCTATCATAATATAACCTGTTCCGTCACCTACAAAAAGTCGGTCATTTCTAAATACGATATTTTTTTCATCGGCAACAACATCAGCATATTCAGTTGATGACTTTGCATTACCTTCATTATTTATGATTTTCCACTGTCCGTTTTCCTTAACAGCTGCTATGCCATTATTAAAAGCGGTAGCATCATCATATTCACCGAACAACTTGTTAAGTTCGCTGTCACAATATGAATATTTTCCGTTTTCAAGTTCAACTTTTATTATGTCATCAGAAGAAATTCCGAATGACTTATATTTTTCTTTTGATGCCAAAACTCTTGAGCCTGTATTATCAATAAAATAACATTCACCTTTCTGATCAACAACAGGAGCCATTTCAGCTTTCGTAAAGGGAGCAGCCGAAACATAAGTAATTGGTGTCTTTTGATTTCCGTAAGAATCAACATAGCCCCATGCATCTTTGCTTTTAACTGCACAAAAACCGTTTCCGTATATTCCGACATCATCGTATGTATTGAAATCGAGTTTAAATGTATATGAAAGTTCATTTTTTACAGATTTTATGTATTCAGATGAAACATTGCGTTTTTCTGCTGTAGATAACACATCAAAGCAAGAATCATAATCTTTCTGTTTCATATATGCCTTGAGAATACAATCATACGACTTTGAATTTGTAGGATATTTTTCAAAGAAATCTTCACACCAATTCAAGAGTTTTGTATCTGAATTTTCCTGTCTCTCATAATATTCAGCCACTTCCACATAAACATCGGGAGTCGGGTTGATGGATAGAGCTTTATTATAATTTTCAATAGCATATTTAGTTATGTCCAATTCGGCATATTTTCTTGCCTCTGACAAATAGTGATTGTAATCACTGTTTTCTTTAACAGCATTAGAAACAAGAGAATAGCACGCCAGTGCCATAAGAACAACCAAAGCAAGCGGTATTATTTTTCTGTAGTTTTTCATTTTGTGCACCTCATCATATTCCGGATAAGCCTATAGCAATAATTGTTCCAAGCAGAATACTCGGTCCGAATGAAATTGAGTCTTTCCTTTTCTTTTTCTTTGAAATGAGCAATCCAAGTGCAAGAAAAAATGAAACCAAAAGTGAAAAAAACACTGAATTAAATGCTCCCCACAGTCCCTGATACAGGCCCATCAAAGCAAATAATTTAATGTCACCCATACCTATACTGTTTTTAAACACAAGTGAAATTAACAAGAAAAACAAACCTATAACCGCAGCTCCGATTACTCCGTCTTTTAGTGAATCAAGCACTGTTGACGGAGAAAAAACAAACTCTGCAATATAAAGCACCATACATAACACTAAAGACACAATCAAAAACGGATTTGGTATTTTATGCTTTTTGTAATCAACCGCTGCCATTGGCAAAATTGATTCTATCAAAACCAAAAGTTTTAGCTGGTGAATTATGCTATGCGAAACATAAATTGTGTTAAACAAAGCAACTATACATATACTTTTCAACACAGCGAAAACGATGTATATAACCTTGCTTTTGGAATCTATGGCAATATCGCTCTTGTTAAATTTTTTAATACTGCCGTTTTTCAAATAAACACAAGCTCCGATATAGCCTGCACATATCAAAACGAGGGAGATAACGGTTTCAATTATTATTCTCATTTTCTCATCCCTAATTATCTTTTTCTTCTGTTTTGCTGGCGCCTTTTCCGTAACTCGGAACAACCTCAATCGTTACTCCACGGGTATCTGCGTCAGCAATCACCTTTTCAATTTTTTCCTTAAGACCTTCATCCTCAGGAATAACCAAGACAATCTTATTTTTAGCTCCGCCGCAATTTTGTTTTTCCTTGGTTGTTTGTCCGTTTTTTTCGGTTTTAACATCAACAGAAGAAAGTCCATCTGTTGTGCTCGTCATTTTTCCGCACAATCTCTCAATACTTTCCTTGAGTGCAACCGAATCCAAATCATCAAGAGTTTTTACATCTTCATCAGCTGAACTGTAAAGCGGATTCATTGAGGAAATCATAACAAATTCATTTTTTTCGGAATTATAGAGCTGAACATCTGTCAAACCTGCGGTTTTCTTATAACCCTCTTTTTCCATATCCGCAATAACCATATGGCGAATTAAATTTGATCGTTCCTGAACGGTAGCTTTCGTCCAGAGGGTATCGGTTTCTTTGTATTTTTTAGAACCTTTATATGTAGATTCACCTGCAAGCCAGCCGTGTGTAATTGCTTTTTGATGAAAAGAAAATTTAAAATCAATCGGAAGCAACGCAATTACTTTGACATCATACGACACATCAACAGTTATTTCATTTGAGCCGTATGGGAATAAGGTTGAATTTGAAAAATCAAGTCCGTCAATGTAAGAGCCGTTTCCGTTAGGAACAACACCCAGATGTTTTAAATAATCATCAACATCACCGTCTTTTGAACTGACAAGATGTTTTTTGCACAAAACCTTTGAAAGCGGGGCGGCTACAAGTCTTGATTTTGCAAGATTTAAACCTTCACTTGCCGCCATTTTTGCAATTCCGAACATCAACTGTTTTGGATCTTTGGCAATATCTTCAATTGTAGACTTTAATGAACTGCCTGCGTCTTTAATTTTATCTGCACTTCCGACGGCGGAATCCCAAGACTTAGATATATCAGATATATTATCCATAGAAGATTTTCCTGTATTACCGAGATTTTCAATCTCATTGAATACGGTGTTTATATCAGACATAATAGAATCAATATCCTGCGTTCCGTCTTTAGCCGCCTGAGCAAGCTCAGCCTCGCTCTTATTAAATCCTGTAAGTGAATAAAGGTAACTGTATTGTGACAGTTCCTTTGCGGTTGTGTTGATAGCTACAGCAACACGAGCCTGCACCAAACAGATATTTACAATGGTAAGCAAGGTCACAATTGCAAACATAAATGCAGACAGAGAGATGGTTGCCTCAATAGTAACCGATCCACTTTCGCCTTTTATTCTTTTCAGCATCTCCATCCCTCCGATTTTTTTGCTTACTCTTCTGAACGAACTGTTTGTGTCATTTCATCTACAATCTCACTGATTTCATCAATAAGTTCCTGACTTTGTGACTTATCAATTACCGAACCGACAATTTCGCACGGAACCCCATCAAGAACGAACGCACAACCCTTTGCATATCCGTCAAACTTTGTATCTGTTCCGTAGTTAATAGTACCCTCGAACAAATACATATCTATTCCGTTAATTGTGGTCTCTTCGTCTTTAGTAATTGTTATACCGTTTATTCCGCCTTCATAATTTTGCATGTTTGGAATCATTTCTTCAAAAGCGACTTTGTGAGCCTCTTTTGGAGAACTTGCCTCACTATACTTTGCTTCAGTAAAAGATACATATCTTGAATCATGAATAATAAATAATTCAGTAAATGCCTGTTCAATCTCTTGATAGTTTGGAACATCAACATATATATTTTTCAGTGGAACTTTATAAGTACCCGACAACTTTTTGTTTGATGTTTGTGCAACAGTTTCCGAACTGCCTTCCGTCTGCGACACTTGTGAGGAACTGATTGCCGAATCTGTCGGCTTTTGTGATTCACTGTTGCCACAGGCAGAAACAGATAAGAGCATAGTAAGTGCGATTAAAATTGTGAGTGTTTTTTTCATTGTGTTTTTTCTCCTTTAATATCCTTTGGTAGATTTATATTCAACTGTATACCAGTTTACATTATCCGAAGGGTTGCCCTCAACATCGGCAAACAGCGGAAGTGCCAACAGAGTCGGCTTAACCTGAACCTTTGCATACAGGTCAACATATACAGCCGAATCTGAAAGTTTAAAGTCTTTTCTTTCGGCGTCCTGTCTCATATTTGCCTGTATAACATCTCCTGTTCTGAGCAGTACTCCCTCTTCGTTTGTATAAAGACCTATCATTAAAAACAATCTGAGATAGTCACTGTAGGAAAATGACAGTAACGAAGCCATTCCCGTAGAATCCGAGTCACCAGAATTACTTCCAAAAATTCCGTCAATCTGCTGATTTAGGGTCTCCTTTAACTTTCCAGCTCCGCCTTTCATTGATTCCTTAACCTTTTCTTTCATTTTATCTTTATAGGCAATTACTTTGTCAGAAGTGGTACTTATTATTCTCACTATATCCCTTCTAACTTCATCAATTATTCCCGTAATATTGTTTGCTACATTAGATATAGATGTTTCGGCATTGTCTGTAACACTCTTCATTTCATCTAACAATAATTGAACATAGTTTTCCTTTATCAGTTTTACTGCCTCAGCTTTAACTATGTATCCAAGGTCAGAACTTTTATCAACACCTTTACCTTCTGCTTTGAGCCAATCATCTAACCCTTTGGTAACTTCATCTGCCATATCAACAGCCGGATCACTTGCATACTTTTCAATGGCATTATTACAGAGAGTTGTCAACTTTTGAATTGCCGTATTTGCATGCCTTTCAATAAGAGTATCATACGACGCAGATACAGAGCTGACAACCTTATCTGTTCCGTCTTTGATAAACTCATTAAGCTGGTCATCTGTCATATCAAGCAAATCATTCAACTTTTCAATACCGGCATCTAATGCAGAATCGGTAACATCTTTTAACGCATTACCAATACCTTCTCTGGCTTCATTCATTAAACCATTGACAGAGCATTTCCAAGTTTTTTTATTCTTAAACAACGGAACGCTTTCGCCGTTTTTTAAATCTTGCAAATCCAATGCTGACTCACAACAAGCGATTCCTATAATAATTGCCGCCTGAATAAGCGGAGCAGGAATAACACCCAATGTAGCCGCAGAAATCGGGGTTGCAATAGCAAATGCGGTATCTCGAATAGATGAGTCCATAAATGCGTATATTACATTAAATCCAAATCTGATTCCGTAAATTGAACCGTAGGCCTTGGTGAGATTTGAAGAGTTTGAACCACCGTAAATTATGTACTCAACCTCTTTGCCGTAGGCGTAATTGTTTGTTGTGTTCATCGGGGTAAGCGTTAATGTCTGTACCTCTGCATCTTTACCCGACTTTTTTTCCGTTTCCTTCTCAATTGTATCGTAACTGAACATACTGAGGACATAATCGGAAACATACAATTTATCTCGCAAGTCTGTTCCCATTTTTGCGGCTGCGTCGCCTAAGTTTTTAAACATAGAACTAAGGCTTTTGCTTGTATCTTTTGCCGCAGAATCACCTGTTTTTATTTCTGAAGAAGGGGTTTCAGCATTATTTCCCACATCTTTCGACGGCCAACCCTTTGTGACCAATGAAGATAAATCCTTGCTGTTTGTAATATTTCCTTTTTCTGCATTTTTAGCATCATCACTTGCCTTTGAATCTGAATTTTTCTTTATATCGTCATACAAATTCTGACCGTCTGATTTGTTCTCAGATTTTGTTTCTGTTTTTGCAGAAACCTCGCCTGTGTTGAAATGAGTGTACAAATACGAATAAAAATTCAACTTATCGGTTTTTCCGTGTAAATAAACCTGTGTTCCTGATTTATTCACCCAGCTCACATCAAGTTTTCCACTCTCCCATGAAAACCAACCGTCTGCCTGACTTTTTAGTTGCGGTGTTGAAAGTTTAACGCTCTTAAGCTGAGCAGCACCAACCTTGCTCTCAATTAAGGACTCGGCTTTACCGTAACCTTTTATATCCCCGATAAAAGTACCGTCAAACTTATATTTTTTAATTTTATCAATACTTTTTTGGAGGTTATCTGAGATATTCTTCAATCTCGTAACCATTTTTTCTATTTCTTGCGTATTCAGATAAGTTCCCAACTCCTGAATTTCTGCTTTATCCTGCCGAGCCATAGATGTGTTTTTAAGTTCATTATCGTTAGCTGCACCTTCCCACGCATTTTTAGCGTTATACAGTTTTCCGCTTTCAACAGAAGTTTTTGCCTCATTAAGTTTCTTTGATGCGTTATCAAGGTATTCTTTGGCTTTTTCCATATTGTCAACATAACCCGAGACCTTGTCGCTTATACCTTTTATTAAATCATTCGTCTTTGTTGTGTTTGTCGGATCTTCGCCTTTATTTAACTCTTGTGAAATATCAGAAAAAGTTTTGGCGATTCCGCTGACCTCGTTCATAGCGCTTTCGTACTTGCTTTCAATTGTAGAAAATTGGGAAGAAAGCTTATCTGACTTTGAATTTACAGTTATTTGAGTATCTTTGAGTTCCTTTTTTGCATCATCGTCATAAGCCTCAACCCATATCATTGCATTCTTCAGTTTTTGATATACTGTATACACTGACTGAGCAGAGCTTGTGTACGGTCCCAAATTTTTTCTGTTTGTTTGAACAAGGTACTGTAAGTCATACACATCGACAGGGGCGGATGTTTTCTTGATTTCTGCCCCATAGGAATCCATTTTTTGAAGTTCCCTATAGAACGAATTCATCAATGATTTTATTCCATCAGCTGTTGGAAGTTTGTTTTTATCATATCCGCCAACTCGTTTTGGATAATATTGAGTATAATCTTGTAAAGGGGCAGATACACCTGTTTCAGAATAAGTAAATCTCCACAAATCAACCCTAACATTATCGCCTGCTGCATTTTTAGATTCGACATTATTTACTTTCTGTACATTACAATAATAATCAATATAGTCCTGTGTATCGTATAGGTCCATTATCGTCTTTCTGTTGACGGAAAACTTATAATCATTCTCCCAACCTGAAGAGTCTTTTAAATTTTTCTGCATATCGCTGAAATAATTTTCATCGGTAATAAGGGGCAAAGAATTGTATTTGTTAATATATTCCCACGCGGACTTGAGTGTATTCATTACACTCTCTTCTTCTTTGTAGTAATCCTGTCGCTTATCAACAAGTTCGCTTTGCTTACTTAATGTTTTAAATGTCTGAATTGAAGAAAGAAAACTTAATCCTGTGTTAATAGGAGCACGATATTTCATAAAATCGACAATCTGCTTCTTCATAACACTTGCATTTGAAAGTGTGGCGTCACTGTTTTTATTCACACTAAAATCTACAAGCTCCATATTGAGTATGTCAGACACATCGCCGCTGTCACCAACCAAACCAAGCTGAGCCATAATTTGATCCACATAAGAATCGGCATCTTCGTTGCTGACACCCGAAGAAGTAATGCAGGAACGATAATAATCCTCCAAACTTGCATACAATTCGTCTGTATTCTGTGCAGTCGCAAAAAGGCCGTACATATCCTTTAATTTTGTGTCATAGTCAGTAAGTGCTGTATTGAGAGTCAAATCTCCTGCAGATTCCGAAACGGATTTAGCTAATGACACTTTGCTGGCATCTACAAAAAGTGCAGAAACAGTCATCATTGGCACCAAAATAATAACAAGGAATATTGAAACAGCACCCTTGGTTTTTTTGAACCTATTCATTACCCGCAATCCTCCTTACTTTTTAGCAAATCCTGATATAAAATCATTTATTTTTCCGAACACATCAGATATCTTCTGTGCGACTTTTGACTTGCTGAATACATCTATAACCATATCTGTATTTCGTATAAATTCTGCCGTATCATCAACCGGTGCTTCTGCTCTTGAAGTAATCACCAACATCGGCGGTGTTGATTCTCCTAAAAAACTGATAGGAAATTTAATGGTATACTTTACCTCTACTGAAAATGTAGAATAAACGACATAATTGTTGTATTTGGCTATATCTGATTTAGCTGTTGTAATTTTTGGGTACATATTCGTAAAAAAGGTTGATGTTTTTCCTGTCAATGCTTCTTCAACTTCATTTGATATTTTGCTTTCTACATCATTCATACCGCCAAAAATATAACGATACGGCTTTGTTTCCAGAGCCGAGAGTGACGGAAATTTTCCTGTTTCTTTCATTGTTTCCAGAATCGGATCTGCACAGTATGCAGCGCCTTGAATTGCCTTTTGCTCAACTACAGATTCAACCTGAGCTTTCATATAAAAAGCATTTCCCATATAAATTAAAAAAAAGAGGATAATAAACATAATAGGAAACACAAAAGTTGCTTCGATGATTACTGTACCGTTTTCACTATTCAATTTTGAACATATAGAGTTTTTTCCTGTCATCTTTATCGTCCTCTCAAAAAATTTAGCATATGTGCATAGGGGAATCGAATTTACAACTGTCATTTCGATGTCCCCTTGCACATCTGTGAAGAGGGCCTCTTCTAGTTGCTGTTGACCGCATCGGTTGCTTTTTGGGTAATTGTACCAAACAAGGTTTCCAAAAGTGCTTTAATTTGATCTTTAAAAATTAAAGCAAGAATAACCGCAATACCGATAAGAATAACAATCGCAACGATATTAACCTCGCCCTTTTCATCAGTAAACAGGTCTCTCAACTTCATTTTTGCGATACTGCCAAGTATCATCATCTTCTGTAACATCATTTGCCATATTCCTCCTTTCTGCAAGTTTACTCTATGTAAATAACAATAAAGCCAAAAATAAGTTATCAAACTCCCAGATTTGTAAAAATCGGAACTATAATCATAATAAGGATACCAACGAACATTACACAAATAGGAATAAGTAATTTGCTGGCAGCTTTTTCTCCTTCTCGTCTTACGAGCTGCTTTTTTAACTGCCATACTTCTTTGCTCTGTTCCTGCAACATTGCGGTCAATTCACTGTTTCCTTTTGTCATACCCTGAATAATTGTTGACGTGAACTTTTTAATCTCCGGAATGATGCAACGAGAACCAAAATTAAACATTGCGTCAATCTCAGAAACACCGTTATTCATCTCATTAACTGTGGTTTGCATTTCGGTGTAAATTGTTGATGTGCCTGCAAAGGCAACTTCCTGCCATGCCTCACGCAAAATCATTCCGGCATTTGTAAGCAAAGCCAACTTTGAAACAACTTCTGAAAAATCATGAAGCAGTTCATCTGACCTTTTAAGAATTCTTTTTTTCGTTACCGTACCAAAATAATAGTACGCAAGTCCTGCAAAAACAAAACCCACTATCAGTGCAAGCACATCAGATGCAAGTCCATACAAAATAAAGGAAAGTACGAATAAAGTAAATGCAATTGTTATTTGTTGGGAATGAATCGTTCGCAAATAATATTCTGAATATTTACTGCCGTACAATACATCAAGTTCCTGACGAAGTTTTCTGTCGCCTTTTGATTTATAATTATATTTTATTGTTTCGAGTACTGCGTAGCCGAGTCCGTATATCTCCTTAAATGGATATTCTTTCTCAACAAGCACATCAAACATTGAATTGTACTTCATACCTTTGATAAAGAACATCAACCAAATAATGAGTGAAACAATACCCAAGGTCATAATTACAATATCTGTCATTGTTAAGCCCAGCATAATCTTCACTCCCTAAAGTTTTATATCCAAAACAGCTTTTCCGATAAAATAAGCAACTACAAAAATAATTAAACTTACTGTTGTAGAAATAATGCCCGTTGGTGTAACAAAATTATTTGCAAATTCAGGACTCATCATTTTTATTACAGCAATCAAAACTATCGGCATAGCAATCATAATATTCTGTTCAAGCTTATTTGAAGTTACCAGTGTTTCTATATCCTCGGAAATTTCCATCTTGTCATTAAGAATACTGTGTGTATTACGAATAATTTCCTTTATATTGCCGCCTTTTCTGTAGCTGATTTTAAAGACATTGGCAAAACTCATAATATCTTCATTGTCACTGCGGCGACCAAAGTCCTCAAGAACATCTTCAATCGCAACATTATTATGTATTCCGGAAATTATTACTTCAAGTTCCTTCAATATAAAAGCATCAGAATCATACTGCAATTTTAAATCATCATATACGCCAAAGAAAGAATCGTTTACATTTTTTCCCGCTCCGATAGATGTTGTCAATGCGTCAAGCATATCTCGAAATTGATGACTTAACTCCTTTTTCTGTTTTGCAACAATTGACTTTCTACGCATTGGTACAAACAATTTACCCGCAACTAATCCTATCGCAGTCGGAATTATTATATTGAGAACCCATGTTACTGTTGTTGGCTGATTAAATTCGTCTTTTCCTATCCCACCGTAAAAAAGGTAGCCAACAGCTGCACCCACAACAAAAGCCAACAGAAAATACAATATCTTTTCTGTCTTTGTCATGTTATATACTTTATAATTATAGGTTGGTATATTCGTTGCAGAGGTAAAGTATTGCGGCTCTTCAATTCTTTTCTTTTTTTTATTTTTCTTTGCCAATACAATCACCTCAAATTTCTGATTTAAAGCCGGAAAGTTTTAATTTAAATGTATTCTGTATTTTATTATCAGTCCTCTTAAGTTTGCCTGAAACTTTTTCCAAGGTGCTTTTCTCATCTTCCTCAAAGACATACAGCGGATTAAGTATAATTTTACCGTTTTCGTATCCTACTACCTCAGTGATTTCCATTGTTTTTCTGGATTTATCACGAAGCCTTGAAAGATGAATGATTATGTCAACGGCAGATGCAATTTGCTGACGGATTGCTTCAAGAGGCAGTCCTGCAGCTCCCTGCAAAACCATGGTTTCGAGTCGGCTGAGCATATCCTCAGTTGAGTTTGCGTGACCTGTTGAAAGAGAACCGTCATGACCTGTATTCATGGCCTGCAACATATCAAGCGCCTCTCCGCCACGACACTCACCGACAATAATGCGCTCCGGTCGCATACGCAGTGAAGATTTTATTAAATCTCTTATCGTAATTTGACCTGCTCCGGAAGCATTGGCATTTCTTGTTTCAAGGCTGACAAGGTTGTCTATTCCCTCAATCTGAAGTTCAGCGGAATCTTCAATTGTAATTACACGCTCATCCTTTGGAATATAATTTGAAAGAGCATTGAGAAATGTAGTTTTACCTGAGCCTGTACCACCGCTGATGAAGATATTGTATTTAGCTTTAACAAGAAGTTGAAGCTTATCTGCAATTTCCTGAGTTATTGAGCCGTACTCTATCAATTTTGCTATTGTCATAGGAGTTTTTGAAAACTTACGAATTGTAACAGTCGGGCCACATAACGCAATCGGGGGTAACACCACATTAACACGAGAGCCGTCCGGAAGTCTTGTATCACAAATCGGATTTGCCTGATTAACCTCTCTGCCGGCAAGACCGACAATTCTCTGAATAACATCTTCAAGTTTTCGCTGACTTTCAAATTGTTTATCAAGCTTGTAAAGACGACCGTTCTGTTCGATAAATACATTTTTCGGTCCGTTAATCATTACTTCCGTTATGCTCTCATCCTTGATAATTGAATCAAGAAGTCCGAATCCTCTTATAGAACTGTAAACCTGTTCAACAATAGAAACTCGTTGATCAATTGAACAATACTGCTCACCGATATACTGTTCAACAATCTCCTCTATTCTCTGCTGCAAATCGTCATCACTTATCTGGCTTAGCGAGAGGTTATCAGTAACATATTTCTTGATTTTTGAGACGAACTGTTGCTCCTGTTCAAAAGTCATAATTATTCACCGCCTCAACAAATTCTGCCAAACATTTCTATTGATAATAGGCTATCCAGAATCTGTGAAACAGACGCATGTTCATATCTTGGAGCACCGCCTATATTTTTGAGCTCAATATTACTTGCAAGAGCCCTGCTACTTTTATTGCTAAACTTGTTGTAGATCAGCACAGTTCTGTTCAAAATCGGAACATCTTCATTTTGCTCGGAAATTGCCAATGCGTCGTAAGCTCTGCTGATTTTAATATTAGAAATCTCAGAACCATCGCCCGTCCATACTAAAGCATTAGCCTGTTTTAAAATCTTGATTGTATCACTGTCAATTCCAAAATCCAAATCAAGAATAATATAGGAATATGAACCCAGAAGTTTTGCTTCAGAAATAAGTCGGATAATTTCATCACTTTTGAGTTCAATCATATCCAAAGCTACCTTTGGCTGCGAGTAAAAATACACACCTCTGCGATCCTGTTTAACGCAGCTTTCCATTTTCATAGACAAATTTGCCTTCCTGCTCTTCAAGGCAAATATTATATCACTCATATCAAACTGACCTTCCGCAGAAAAGAAAGCGTCGGCTGAACCGAATTTCTCAAAATTAAGATACAGTGTCTTTTCGCCCTTGGCGGCATAATACGATGCACAGGCTGCAGCCATTGTTGAACTGCCTGTACCGCCGCATGGAGATGCAAAAGCAATCACCTTGCAAGAGTCATCTCCAAATCTTGTTTCGGATACACCGCCTGCATTTTCAGAATATATACTTAATATCTGTCTGTAAATAAGATCTGCTTTTTGATATTTGCAGATGGCACGCTGATTGTTTACGGAATCAATGTCGGCAGAATCAACAAAATATGCAAAGCCGCATCTTTTAGGGAGAACCGCCGTATTCATATCAAATGCAATGCTCGAAACAAAAACATCAATGCGAGTACTTTCAAGTGCAGATAATGCGCTCTCAAGCTTTGTAAAAGAATAGATTTCGAGTTTATCAGCATACCTGATATTAAATACCGAAACTATTCTGTTTAAGTAGTTTTGGTCATTGTCAAGTAACGCTAATTTTATTTTCATAGTTTATCCCCTCTATACGTTTCTTTAAGAACAAATGCACAAATAACAATTTTTAAAAGTAAAATATGTTATCCTTATGTCAAAGCATCATCAAATATGTTAATTATGTTAAAAATCTCGCTGCATTTTTGGAAATTTTTCACCTGTTTTTACTTATCAATTATACCTTGTACTTAAATTTTTTTACAGTTAGTTGTAAAAAATAACACATTTGATGTAATAATTAACCGTTTTATTTGGAATAAGTAATTTTATTGTCAGATAATGTGCTAAAATTTATAGTGAGGTGGAGTATATGTTAATAGCTGTATGCGATGACGACAGAACAATTACTGATTACATAAAACTGTTAATAGACACTGAATTCGGCACCAATATTCAAACCAAAATTTACAATTCAGTAGACGATTTAGAATCTTCAATTTTAAAGAATGAAATCCCCGATGCAATTATTATGGACATCTGCATCAAAAACGAGAATGGTTTGGAAATGCTCAAGAGAGTTCGTAAACATATTCCGACAACACCCGTTATTTTTATCACGGGATATTTAGAATACTGTCAGGATATTTTTATTGACTTTAACCCTTGGGGATTGATTACAAAACCGATTGATAAAAATAAATTATGTTACCACATTAACAAAATTTTAAAATACTATAACTTCAACAAACCGTTGTCAATTAAAATCTCGGTAAACAGACAAAATATTACGATTGACAAAAGCAAAATTCTTTACCTTGAAAGTCACGAAAGAAAAGTTACATACTACACTGCTACAGACAGATATGAAGAATACATAAAGCTTGACGACGCTATGAATAAGTTGGATAATAGTTTTCTGAGATGTCATAAAAGTTATGCAGTTAATCTGAAGTATGCAATTGATTTGTTAAAATACAAAATTGTAATATCGAACGGCACAAAAATTCCGGTCAGCAGAAGCTATTATGACAATGTCAAGAAAATGATTTTTAAGCACAAAGCTTCAAAAATCGGGCTGTAACGGAGAGATTTATTTGCATACAATATTTGAAAATCAATATTACCTACCTCAACAAATGTGGGTGTACCTTTACAATATTTTGCTTGCAGTGGTGGCAAATTCTTTTGTGTTGCACAGTAAGCAAAGCAAAATTAAAACTATTTTGTTACAATCAGTGCTTTTTTACCTATTGCTTATACCCCAACACTTTGATAATATGCCGTCTTGGACAACACAGCTGTCCTTGTTAGCCATTGTCATAGGCAATATCTTATTGTACAAAGACAAATTCTATATAAAGGTAATTACTTCAATTGTTTCTATTCTTATAATATTTCTATCGGACTACTTAAGCTATTTTATTGTGACTGTTCTGTTTGGCAGTTCGGAAAATTATTTGCAAGAGCCATATGTCTACCTTGTGTCTGTCACCGTAATCACCACTCTGCTTGGTTTATACACTATAATCGGCAGCAGATTCCTCAAAAAAAACAGAGATATGTTCTTTAGGAGCAACATTGTTTTTCTGTTTGTGTTGATAGCATTTGAAATACTGTTTCTCGCTTTTTCAATCACACAATTCAACCAAGTTTCGTTCTATGTACCGTTTAATGTAAAAAATACAAATCTCAGCATAATTTATTTTTACATTTTCATATTTGTTGCGGCTGACAGTATTCTTATTTATTTTACAAAAAGCAGTTCTTCATACTATAAAATAAAATCTGAGAACGAGATGCTTGAATACCAAAATAAACTTCAGGCAGAATACTATAGAAAGATGCTCGAAAATTATGAAAGCACAGCTAAATTAAGACATGACATAAACAATCTTGTTCAGGTAATCAACATTCAGCTGTCTGAAAATACGGAAGAAGGAAATAAAAAGGCAAAAGAAATTGTAGGTGGCATATCCGATATTATGGACAATACAAAAGCTCATCGCTACTGTAGCAATAAAATTGTCAATGCGGTTCTTTTTGACAAAACCTCTGTCGCCGAAAAGGAATCCATCAAGATTATTGATGACATTGTTCTTTACGATAACACAGGCATTACCGATTTCGACATTTGCCGAATTTTTATCAATCTGTTAGACAATGGCATAAATGCCCTTAAAAATTATAACGGCGATGACAAGATTCTTTACCTATCTTGCAAACGGGATAATGATTACATTTATATCAAGTGTGAGAATAAATTTTCCGACACCTTGAAAAAGCCTGAAAAAAACCCCGAACTTCACGGCTACGGCTTAAAAATAGTAAAAGACATCACCGAAAAATATAACGGCGAATTGATTATTCAAATTCAGGATTCAACTTTCAGTACACTTGCAATACTGAAAACAGAATAAAATGTATTTAAACACAAAACAGCACCGAAGTCATATCGGTGCTGTTTTTGTTTTTATTATAAAGTTTTTGCTGAATAATCAAAGCTTAATGTTATTCATCTCGTCACCGAGGACATCGGCGATTTCTTTCAGATGACCTGTGCGTTTGCCTTTTAGTTTATAGAACTGCAAAAGTCCGTAGCCGGGGTACTCGTTGCCCTCAACCATAACGGGACCGTTCTTTGAAAAGGCGATGTCCCAGCCGATATATCTCACCTGCGGAATCTTTTCCGCTGCCTCAACAACCATATCAAGAGCCTCTCGAACACCTGCAATCTTGACCTCAGAGAACTTTTTGCCTGTCATCGGGTGTTTGTCATAAACATTGCCGTAGTCATCAATTACATTACTGTCAATTCTGCCGTCTGCGTCAAGGCTGAGGTAGAGGTCATTTGTACAGCCGATAACATTCGACTCATCCTGATTGATGCGGAGAGCGTTATTTATTATATGCGCCTTGCCGTCCTTATAGAGCGTAACAACTCGCCATGAATTTACAACGCACGGATTGATTTCGTTGAGGTCATCGCTCTGAATGATTGCTTCCTCAACAAGAAGCTGACCGTTTGCTTTGAGTTCGTCATAGAGCCTGTCGATGTCCTTCACCTCGGCAACGGTGATTTTTGAAATGCCGTGACCGCCCTCGCCTGTCGGATCTTTTGCAAAAACGGTTTCTCTGCCGTCAAGGAACTTCCTGAAATCTTCCTTACTGCCTGTGCGAAGGTTGATGAAATCTCTTTTGAGATACTTTTTGAAAAGCTCGTCAAAAACAAGCTTGTCACGGAGAAGAACTATATATTCCTCATCGTTGAGATATTCAAGAATTTTGTAGAAAGTCTTTGCCGTAACAAAGGTTTTTTTCTCTTTAGCCGAAAGGTTGATAAAATCACAACGGAAATAGTCCGTGTAGCCTGTGCCTCTGATGAGAAAGTTGCGGATTATGTCGAACTTGATATAAGCCTTTGACTTACCGCTGTTCTTTGCGATAATGTCAATGTGCTTGTCCATTCTGCTGTGGTTAATATCTCTGAATTTATTCAAAAGCCATTTGTGTACCGAAACTGCCATCTTACTTCTCCTTTACAACCTTACCGTCTTTTACATAAAATCTCGGATTGTTCTTGCCTATATTCACAAGCGCCTCAGCATTGCCCATACCCGAACTTCTGCCGAACATTCCAACTGTTATGCCGTCACCGAGGAGTGTTACCTCGTCATCAATTTTAACCGATGAATCAACCTTAACAGCCGTCATATTCATACACATCTCGCCGACAACAGGATATTTTTTGCCGTTGATAACAACCTGTCTGTTGTGATTTGCGTGACCGATGCCGTTGTTGTAGCCGACAGGAAGAATTGCAAGAATAATATCCTCATCTGCCGTGTATGACGCATTGTAGCCGAACCACTCGCCCTTGTTCACCTTTTTAAGCTGAAGAATACGGGTTTTCATCTTCATGGCCGGCTGTAAATCTATCTTTACATCAAAATATGTTTCGCTGATGTTGTACTTCTTAATGAAGTAATTGTTTCGCATTTTGCGGAGTTTGTCCTTTGGCGAATTTGAAAGAGAATCGGGGGCAACATTGTAGCCGTAGATTGCAATGCCCATTCTCACGCCTGTTGTAAAAGGCTGTTTCGGGTGGGTGAGCATTGAAACGGAACTGCCCATATGGACAATCGGGATCTTCTTCAAATCAATAAGCGATGTAAGCTCCTTGAAGTTTCTGACCTGCTCGTCCCAATGGGGGTCAAAAATTCCGGCTGTTGCAAAATGCTGATAAATTCCCTCAAGAACAAAATTTGAACTGCTAATCATATCAACAGCAGTTTTAACCTCATTCTTATCCTTGAAGCCGAGACGGTTAAATCCTGTATCAATCTGGAGATGAACCTTGAAATTGCAGTCAATGTTCAAATCAAGCAACCTTTTGAGGTAGTCAAGCTCATTCACGGCAATGGTGAGATTAAGCCGCTTTGCCTCCTCAATTCTCGAAAGATGAACCGGATGCAGGCACAAAAGCGGAGCGTCCTTGTTGACCTTACGAAAGCTTTGAGCCTCCTCAAGAGAGGACACGGCAAAATAGTTAATGCCGTTTTTGTACATTTCATTTGCCACTTCCATACCGTGACCGTAACCGTCACCCTTGAGAACGGCAATAAAATATTTGTAGTCGCTATATTTTTGTGTTATCGCACGGGCATTTGCACCGATTTTGTCAAGGTCAATTTCAACATATGAATCCAGCATTGTAAAGCCTCCGTTAATACACTATATCTTTAGAATTATAGCATAATTGCATAGGTAAATCAATACTTAAACTGTAGGGGCGAACAGTGAGTCGCCGTTCACAATTCGTGCAGACAGTTTTGTGGTATCAAAAACATATTATGCCCGAGCGTGTATAAAATTGAAAATTGAAAATTAAAGTCGCCGCTACAGTAGAACAATATCTTTGCAACATTTATATAATTTGTTTCAACATATAATTTGTGTCGTTACTTGCGGGAGAACACGGTTCTCCCCTACAGTTTAAAATATAATTTCATATAAAATAAAATTGCATCAATGCCGTATTCGGGCATCAATGCAATTCATTTATCAAAACTATCTTCTCAAAAGGATTGCGGTGGCACACCACCGACCGTAATTTTCAACTTTTAACTTTCAATTTAAAGGCTCCGCTCGGGCAATTTAACCCTCGCATTTGTAAAACTGTCTTCACAAACCGAAAACGGCGGTTCGCCGTCAATTTTAATTAGAATAACCTTACACGATTCCGACAATATACTTTTGCATAATCGTTGCGTCGGTTACGGAAATGCTTGAATCTGAATTTACATCGGAGCTGATGAACTCGGCATCACTCTGGATCAGAACTCCTACAACCGCCTTTTGAACTGCGGTTGCATCGGCAACATTGATTACACCGTCACAATTCGCATCGCCGTAGAGAATCTTCTGCGTTGCACCGAGCGAACTTGCCATAATATAATTTGTTGTGCCGATTAAGTTGTTGCCTCTGTCAATTCTCTTCAAAAACTGCATAGTTGAGTTCTTGTTCGGTGAATCCGACAATGCGACACACAGACCGTCGCCTTTAAGCACTATTCCGTAGCAGGCAACAAGCGTTGAATCCGAAGTGCCGCTGATTTTTTGCACAATTGTTTCGGTCTTGCCTGTTCTCACATTATATGAATACACGCTCTTGTCCGTGTTGTAATACAGCATATCGTTGTACTTTTCAAGGCTCATAAACGAGTTCTTCCAGTAGTAACCCTGACCTGCACTCCACCTTGCGCTTATCTTTTTAACGCTTTCGGACTTGTTGTTTTCAAGGTCATACTTTACCATTGCCTTTGCATCTGCAAGACCGTAATCGTTTATAATTCCGTAGAAATCGCCGTTAATCTCACAAAGTCTTGTGTCAAAGGTGTGAATCTTTGAATTATCATACTTTGTTGAAGTTGCCTTATTTGTGGTTGTGTAGTTATAGTGCTTTGACGGAAGATTCTGAATTGCATTGTCGCTTAAAAGAAAGTATGTATGCTGAGCGTGACCGGGTCTGTCATAAAGCGGATCGTCCCAAGTTACATCAACATTGTACCACGCGTTACCGATATGCACCTTGTTCCACATATGGTTCATACTTACCGAAACAACAATTTCGCTGTCAATGCCTGCAAGCGACAAAAGGTATGAATACGCAAGGGCATAACCCTGACACACTGAAGTTCCGTCAACGAGCAAATCATAAATATCAGCCTTATTGTGGTCATCAGTGCTGTACCTGCCCAGAATTGTAAGCTCATCGTGGATTACAAGAGTCTTTTCCGCATCGGTCATACTGTCATTCACAAGTGAAAGAATTCTTTCGGTTTCATTGTCAACAGCTTTTTTCATGCTCTGATACTGACTACTGTCGCAGGTGTACTCGGGGAAAAATCCGATAACCTTGTCATTAGCCGCATCATATGTATACGAAAAGCCTGTCTTAACATAGAAAAACTCGGGATGAGTAAGTGTCATCACCTTAAAAATTTCTGCCGCATCCGACCTTGGAATGTTGAAATCGCTGACATCAATTTCCTCGTCAAAATTCTTAAAACCTTCGCAGACAACGCTGTCTATACTTTTGTATTTATCGTGGATTGTCTTGTTGTACACAATCTGTCCGACTTTGTCCGATGAATATGCCGAGGTTGTGAACACACCTGTTGACACAACACACGATACCGCAATCATCACCGTGAGCATTAAAGCAAATAATCTGCCTGTAAATTTGTTCCTCTTACCCATTGAAAAAGCCTCCTCTCCGAAAATCGTGATTCAAATTGATCGGTTGATTTTCTCTGACTCTTCGATTAAATTGTAGCATTTTGTCGAACGATTATTCAATTCGCATAAACACCTAAGTTGTTAACACTTATTTGTCTAATTATACAAAAATTTAGTTTAATCACTGATAAAACGCAATAAAATATACTAAGCTATCCCGTCATACAATCCTCCGTTTGCACATACAATCTATTACAGGCGTCCACTTGAGTGGACAGACAGGAGGGCTGTATGTGAAAGGTATCGTAGAAGAAAGAGCGGCAATGCTCGGAGAATACATAATTGAAAGCAAAGCCACCGTGAGAAGTACGGCAAAAAAATTCGGTGTGAGCAAAAGCACAGTGCATAAGGATGTCAGCCAACGGCTAAAGGTGCTTAACCCTGCGCTTTACCGACAGGTGAGGAAAATTCTTGACACCAACAAAAGCGAAAGGCACATAAGGGGCGGTCTTGCTACAAAAAATAAATATCTGCAAAAGAAAGCCTTAGAAAGCGAAAAAGAGAGCGAAAAAGGCTGAAAATCGACTGCAATACGGCTCATACACCATACAAAAGCGCATTTTCAGAGCATATTTTGGGTATTTTGGAACTTTACTTTTTATGACTTGCGTTGTATAATTTAATGTAAGTGTCATTTTCCGATTTTGCGAATGGCACTAAGAGTTTCAGTGGGAAATTTCATTTTCTACCGAATTTCCAAGGGAAGATTACTCCAAATCAAGTGGAGTGTAATATTTTCAGATTTGTCTATAGTTTGTGTACGGCAGTGGTTAATGCACGGCTGTACCTGAGGAGAAATTAAAAATGAGAAAAATTCCGTTTTCACCGCCTGACCTTTCTCAGGCAGAAATTGACGAAGTTATAAAGGTTCTAAAATCGGGCTGGATTACAACAGGCCCCGAAACAAAGCTTTTTGAAAGCCGTATTGCAGAAAGATGTCACACAGAAAAGGCTGTCTGCCTTTCATCGCAGACCTCTTGTGCCGAGCTTACTCTGCGTATTCTCGGCATCGGTCCCGGAGATGAGGTCATAGTTCCTGCGTACACCTACACGGCAACCGCATCAATCATCTACCATGTGGGCGCAAAGCCTGTTATGATTGACTGCAAAAGCGGCAGCTTCGAGATGGACTACGATAAAATGGAGGCGGCAATCAACCACAACACAAAGGTTATCATTCCTGTTGATCTTGCAGGCGTTGTGTGCGATTATGACCGTATTTTTGAGGCTGTTGAAAGAAAGAAAAGCGTTTTCAATCCGCGCAACGAGCTTCAGGAAAAGTTCGGCAGAGTTATTGTTATGGCTGACGGCGCTCACGCATTCGGTGCGCAATGGCACGGTAAAATGTGCGGTGAAATTGCCGACTTCACAAACTTCAGCTTTCACGCTGTAAAGAATATGACAACCGCCGAGGGCGGTGCGGCTGTTCACCGTTCACATGAAGGAATTGACGAGGAAGAAATGTACAAGCAGTATATGCTTCTCTCGCTTCACGGTCAGACCAAGGACGCATATCAGAAAAATAAGGTCGCATCGTGGGAATATGATGTTGTTGACACTCAGTACAAGTGTAATATGACCGATGTGCTTGCTGCAATCGGTGTGGCTCAGCTTGAACGCTACGATAAAATTCTCGACCGCAGACATCAGCTTATAAAGCTTTACAACGAAGAATTTAAGGATTTGCCTGTTCAGGTGCTTAACCACTGCGATGAAAACCACCGCAGCAGCGGTCACCTTTACTTTGTAAGATTTATCGGCAAAGACGCAGAATACCGTAATAAGTTCTATAATATGATGGCTGACCACGGAGTAATGTGCAATGTCCACTTCAAGCCGTTGCCGTTGCTTTCGGCATACAGCAAGCGTGGTTTCAAGATTACCGATTATCCAAACGCTTATAATATGCACAAAAACCAGCTCACCCTCCCGATGAACTCAACTCTCACAGACGATGAGGCGTGGTATGTTATCGAAACATTCAAGCAATGTATGAAAACACTTAAATAACGGCGAGTCGCCGTTCCCAGTTCGTGAAGACAGTTTTACGATGCGAGGGTTAATTCACCCGAGCGGAGATTTGTAAATTGAAAATGGAAAATTAAGGTTGGGAAGACAGTTTGCAATAACGCAAACAAATGTCTTCCCGACCGTTTTTTTATGAAAGTTGTTGTTTATTTGTAGGGGCGCTCATCGGGCGCCCGCAAGTAACGGCATAAATTATTATATGCTAGAACAAATTTTATAAATGTTACAAAGTTACTGCTACATCGGAATACACAATATTCTTCATATCAAAACATTTTTATAAAACAACTCCACTCATCAAATTGGTCGGGCATAAAATTTGTTTTACAAACCGACTGTCTTCCCGACCACACTTTTTCACTATTCACTATTAACTTTTACCTGCCCTGTCATTACCAAAGTCCGTTTAATCGGACACCTCTTTTGATAAAATATAAATACAGTAAGGAAGGCAAATGAAAAATAAGGGGGAATAAAAATGCTGAATTTCTGTGTTTATGTTTTTACGGCATACGCTGTGTCGGGTTCTGCGAAGGCGATTATGGGGATTAAACGAAAGCAATCACCCCACCGCAAAAGTCGCCGCAGACGATAATTCACAAAATCAAAGGAGGAAATTATTATGAAAAAACTTTATGTCACCATCACGGGAATGAAATATTATTACGGATTCAATCCGTTCAGCATCGGCAAAAAACTGACCTGCAAAAAAGAACCCAACAACCCGCACGATAACGAGGCAATCAAGGTCACGATGAAAAACATCGGTACAATCGGCTACATAGCAAATTCGCCGTACACCAAAGCCAACGGCACAATGGGCGCAGGCGCAATCAATAATTATGTCAAGAAAAAGTTCAAAGTCAAAGTTATGTTTATGACATCGACAAAAATCATCTGCAAAGTAGTCAGCGGTTTTAAGGATAAATATACCGAAGAAAAGCCTGAAAATTCAATTACCATTGATGAAAAAGAAGTTGTTGAGTTTTAAGGTATCCAAAACATAAGAAAACAACTTTCACCTAAAAATAAACGGTCGGGAAATACAGTTTTGCGTTTTGCAATGTATCTTCCCGACCACATTTTTCACTATTAACTTTTACTTGCCCGAAGGGCTATCGCTGCCTGATAGGGCAATATCGCTATCCGCAGGATAACATCGCTTGCATAGCAAACATAACTCACACGCAGTGTGAATTTAGCTGACGAAAATCAAAGTTTTTCGTCAATACCCCCATCTGTCAAAAAATCTGACGGTTTGATATGTCAGGATATAATTCTGGCTTTCGTGGAAAGCACTCTGAACCATATCGGGGTTGTACATATACATAATGCGGTGCTGAACTGCATCTTTATTCTCGTCAAAAATATAGCTTACCGCCTGAATACAGGCATCGTTAGTGCCGATTTTCGTACTGCCTGTGTAATGACAATTCTTGATTACCGATTCAACGGTTGGATAGCCGTCAAAGCACATTGCGTCCTTTACAGACTGTGCAATGAGTGCCGCACCGATAAATCCGCCCGAGCCGAACTCGCCCATACAAAGCCTTTCGAGCAAATCTCTGTCCTCATCCGTGAGAGTGACCTTTGCACATTCATAGGTTTTATCAGGATTGTCAATCGCAACAAGGTAGCCTGCGTCCCATTGTGACTGATAGTCAACAGGTTCTTTCGGCGGAATTGCCGTTGCAAACGGAACTGTTGCCGCTGCAGTTGTAATCGGCTGAGTTGTAGCCTTTGTTGCCTTGGTGGCTTTTGTCTGAGGCTGAGTTGTAGCCTTGGTAGCCTTTGGCTTTGCTGTAGTTGTTTCAACAGGAACTGTTGTTGTGGGAACAGCCGTTGTCGGTGCAATCTTTTGAATATTCGGATTCACCCTTGCCATTGCCGACTCTTTCGGTGTTTCACCTGCATTAAGCGTTCCGTTTGAGCAGACAACCTGCAACACAACAAAAACGGAAAGCAATACAAGGATAACAGAAAGAACCCTGTTGACATTTTTATTGAAAAACTTCATCGTTTCACCGCCATTTAAAACTTCTGACACAAACAATGTATGTGCAATCAATGCCACATACATTACAATTATACCACTGTATATGGTTGTTTTCAACTTGGGTACTCCACAAAAATGAACTGCCTTTTTTAAACAATATTACCTAAGCGGACAAATTATTACCATAAACAAAAGCCGATGCAGCTGCACCGGCTTTTTATTTTGAAAATACTTATTTATAATGACTGTTTCTCAGCTCTTCTGTACTTTGAAGGTGTTGTATCATAGTACATTTTGAATGCTCTGTTGAAGTTTGAAATGTTGTTAAAGCCTGACATACCTGCAATTTCGATAACAGGAGTGTCTGTTGTTGTGAGGAGCATTGCGGCTCTTGTAAGTCTGAGCTCGTTAAGGTAGTTTACAAATGTTGTGTTCATAAGCTCCTTGAAGAGGTGTGATACATAGTAACGGCTAAGACCTGTTGTCTGAGCAATTGTGTCAAGAGTAATGCTGTCGCAGAAATTGTTGTTAATGTACTCTGTAATTCTGCGAAGAGCACGGTACTTTTTGCCCTGAGCCTCAACATCACAAATCTTTACAAGACCCGATGAGAAGAGAATGTAGAAAATATCGTACATTTTGCCGTGAACAAGAATCTGGAAGAACTCGTGCTTTTCGTTCTCGGCAGTGATAACAGTGTTAATATCGTCAATAAGATTGTTGTAACGATAGTCGCCTCTCGGAACTTTTGCAAAGTGAGTACAGTTGCCTGTTACAAGACCTCTGATAAGGCTCTGCGGAATAAATTCCTGAGTAAGTGATGCAGGGTTTGAAAGGTTAAGAAGAACAACTTCAACCCTTGCATTGCCTGTATTGTTGATTTTATATCTCTGGTTAGGTGAAATAAAGTAAATATCACCTGCTGAAAGCGAATATGTGTTAGCACCCATTTCGATAGTCATATAGCCATCTCTTACAACAGCCACAAGAACCTCGTTATGGACATTCCATATATCGTCAATAATCATCTCTCCGCAAACCACTCTGTATGCTGAGCTGGACGCAGTTGCCGAACGCAAGAAATCAAAACTCATAATAATAACCCCAATTCTAAAAAATTATGTCTTCAAACATTTTATGTCTGAAAACAACACAAATAATCACTGCAACAATATAATAGACTTTATGCACAATAAAGTCAATAATTACGACAAATGTGCAAAAAATAAATGTATAAACTGCAATTAGTGCAAATTTTAAATATTCCGCTGTCTGCTGTATGTTAATTGATTTTTTATTCTACGCAATAATGTATCAATTTTTCTACTGATAATTGTTATGATTGTTTCCGAATCAGACATTATTATTTAACGATTTTAATATGAAATATTGCCAACCATACGGCAATTAAAATGATTCGTTTACATTTTTAAGCTGTTTTTTAAATTCATCAACAACATTTTGCGGTGATATAATTCTGACCTTTCCGCCAAGACCGAATACCCAAGCGTAGAACTGTTTGCTCGTCATAACATCAACAGAAACCGAAAAGGTTGAATCGCTTTCCTTTGTAACATAAATATCTTTGCCGAATCGGTCTGCAATAACACCCACGCAATCGTTATCAACCGAAAGACGGACATTTGTTTTTGTTCCGCCGAACATTGAAAATACACCCTTTGAATAGCCGGCAAGGTCAAATTTCTCAAATGTTTTGCCTCCGTCACGAGGCTCATCAAGCAGCCTGATTTTATCCATTTTGTCAACACGATAATGCTTTATGCTGTTTGAAGATGAATCGTAAGCTATCAGATAATAGTTTTCATCGTCCCAACAAAGTGACCACGGAGAGGCAACATATCCGCCTACCTTAACCTTTTCACGCTTGACAATCTTTTCCATACCCGAATAGTCAAGCTCCCAACGGTAATATCGAAACGAAATTTTGCGGTCGGTCGCAATGGCATTCTGAATGTTGTCAACAAGGTAATAAATGCGTTCGTTCATCGTTTTGGCTCGGTTTGAAATAACCACCTGACGCTGCAGTTCCTTGCCCTCATAAACACTTGCAAGGCCCTCAAGCTTGTGAATCAACGAAAAACTCTTTTTCTCCGTGATGAATTTTGAACTCTGAATTGCGTCCACAAGAAGTTTTAATTCGGGTAGTTCAAAATCTCTGCTGCCGACATAATATTTCACAGTTGAAGATTTTGTTTTGCAAATGTCCATCCCAAATTTTTCAAGCACCTGCAAATCATCGTAAAGGCTCTTTCGCTCGGCTTGTATTCCGTACGCCGCAAGTTCCGCAAGAATTTCGCTTGAGGTCAAGCCGTGGTTTTCATCTGTCTTTTCAAGCATAATTCTGCGCAGATACAAAAGCTTTTGTTTTTGCATTGGATTTCTCGACACAATATCGTCCCCTTTCAAAACATTAACAATATGTGTTAATTATATCAAATTTTTAATCTAATTTCCATATATTTTTGAATATTTTTACGGCGAGCCGCCGTTCACAATTCGTGTAGATAGTTTGTAATATCAAAAACATATCATGCCCGAGCGTAGAATTGTAATTGTTTATTTAATCCTCCCACACGGCGAACTGCCGTTCACAATTCGTGCAGATAGTTTGTAATATCAAAATAATATTATGTCGGAGCGTGTATAAAATTGAAAATGTAAAACGGAAAATTGTAGGGGCGAACCTCGTTCGCCCGCTACGGTAGAACAATATCTTTGCAACATTTATATAATTTGTGTCATTACTTGCGGGAGAACACGGTTCTCCCCTACAGTTACACATTCACTTTCATATAAAACAAAAATTGCATTAACGCCATATTGGCATCAATGCAATTTATCTGACTATCTTTTTAAATTTCAACGGTTCTCTTAACCCGCACCGTCAGAGGTATCCATAGGAATTTTGCCGTGTTTCTTCTCAAAATCTGCAATTTCATTCTTTATAAGATGAAGCATATACCAATTCATCGACCTGTCATCATATTTTGCTACATAATCAAACTTACGCAATAAATTTTCATCAATACGCAATGACAAATGTTTTTGCTTTCCTTTCATAAAATTGCACCTCAAATGAACCTATTATAGGTTTATTATAAGTCCTAAATGTGTTATAATGTAATAATGAACCCATAGTGAGTTCATAAAAGAGGTGATAAAATGAAAGTTGCTATTATCGGGTCAAGAACACTTGAAGTTAGCAACCTTGACGAATACTTACCAAACGAAACAACCGAGATTATTTCGGGAGGTGCAAAAGGCATTGACAGATGTGCAAAAGCATTTGCGGTGAAAAACAATATTAGATACACGGAATTTCTTCCCGAATACAGTATATACGGAAAATATGCTCCGCTGAAACGCAATCTTAAAATTATAAGCTACGCAGATTATGTTTTAGCATTTTGGGACGGAAAAAGCAGGGGGACAAGATTTGTTATAGAAAATTGCAGAAAAATGAATAAACCGTTAAGGGTGCTGATGAAAACAAATTAAGTTTCCATATAAAATTTTTCTACAGACAACACACCGTTTTCCTCATATCAAAAAATATATGTATAAACATAAATATTCATCAAGCGGGCGGATAATATCCGCCCCTACAAGTTTGCAACATTTATATAATTTGTGTCATTACTTGCGGGAGAACACGGTTCTCCCCTACAGTTACACATTCACTTTCATATAAAACAAAAATTGCATTAACGCCATATTGGCATCAATGCAATTTATCTGACTATCTTTTCAGACTGCCGTTACATACTAAAGCCGCTCATCATACCGGTAAGCATAACAACTAAGGGCATTGTTGCAAGCGAAAATACTGTTGTTGCTGCAACGATACTAACCGACAACTCGACATCTTTGTTGAACTTTGTCGCAAACATAGTTGTTGTGGCGGCTGTCGGGGCTGAGGTGGCGATTACGCAAGCCATGGTAATAATCGGAGTGACACGGCACAATGACATTACAACCGCTGTAAGCATCGGCAAAACAATCAAACGAACCGCCGATGAAAAATATACGCCCTTGTCGGTGAATGCCTTTTTAAAGTCAGCCTGTGAAAGATAAAATCCGATAATGAGCATGGGAAGCGGAGTGTTCAGAACTGCAAGATATTCAACCGGCTGACTGATTATGTACGGAAGCTTAAAACCTGTAATAAACAGGATAATTGCAAGAAGAACACCGATAAGACCGGGGTTGAGAACAAGCTTTTTGAACGAAAGCTGTTTTTTGTCACCGCTCATCGAAACAAGTCCGTGCGTCCATACAAAAATGTTGAATACGGCAACAAAAATTGAGCCGTAAAACCAACCGTCATCACCGAGAATTGCCTTCTGGAGGGGCAAAGACATAAATGCACAGTTTGAATAGATTGTTGCAAAGCGGATAACAGCCTTACGGCTTTCATCTTTATCATGAAAAATCAGGTTACAGATAAGTATTGACACAGCGAAAATAAGTGCAGAGCAGGTAACGCAAATTATAAGTCCGCTCAAAAGTTCAAACGAGAACTCCCGCTGAAAAGCAGAAATCATAACGCAGGGCGTCACAACATACAATACTATATCGGTCATGTGACGGGCGGAAAAATCGGTGATAATTTTCTTCTTACCGCAAATAAAACCGACTGCAATCAAAATGAACAGTACAAGCACCTGTTGTGCAATAATGATGAAATTCTCTCCCATAAATCATTCTTCTCTCTTACATTAATTGCTGTTATTTTAGCACAGTTGCAAGGAGTTTTCAAATGATGATGTGCTTTTTTTCGTTTTTTTGACAAGAAAAAACGACATAGTTCACAAATATGAGGCAATAACATTGTGCATTTCAACTAACAGGAATTTTATTTTTTCGCAAATATGTATTAACCGCCGAATTTTTGTACAGTTTGTTGACAATTTTTGCTCTGAAATGTATAATATATACAAAAGAAGAAGTTCTTTATTCCTGCAATATTTTATTACTTTGAAAGAAGGATTTGTTATGGCAACAACTAAGAAAACAACTGCAAAAGCAACTGCCGCAAAGGCTGCGGATGTTAAAGAAGAGCCTGCAAAGAAGGCTGTTGAAGTAAAGGCTGAGCCTGCTAAAACTGTTGCTGCAGCTGCAAAGACTACAACAGAAAAGAAGGTTGCTCCTGCTAAGACTGAAACTGCTAAAAAGGCAGAGCCTGTTAAGAAGACTCCTGTTAAAAAGGCAGCTCCTAAGAAGGTTGCTCCTAAGAAACCGGTTCCTGTTGAAACAAAGGTAAACTTCTTTGTTGAGTACGCAGGTGCACAGGTTCCTGTTGAAGAAGTAATCAAGAATGTTAAGGCTACATACGGCAAAGATGCAAAGGAAATTTCAATTTATCTCAAGCCCGAAGAAAGCAAGGCTTACTTTGTTGCCGACGGCAACGCAGAAGAAATGGATGTATTCTTCTGCTGATTTGCAATAAATTTTAATTTAACACACAACCATTTTTAAAGACCGCTCAATGAGCGGTCTTTTTTCATGCCAAGTCACCGTTTACAGTTCGTGTCCGTAGGGGTGTTCATCGGACGCCCCTACGGCTTGTTTTGGTTTTACAACCAAAACAAATGGCGGTCGCATGGCTACCCCTTCGATTAAACAGTTAATTTCATATATAAAAAACGGTCGGGCGACAATGATTTGCATTTTGCAAACTGTCGCCCGACTTTAATTTTTAACTTTCAATTTTCCATACGCTCGGGCAATTTAACTCTCGCACTTGTAAAACTAAATTCTCGAACGGGGAACGGCGGCTCGCCGTATTATCTGTCTTTCAAATCAACATATTCCTTGTTTTCGGAAATGCTCATATATGCAGGACGGATAATCTTGCCGCAGTTGATAAGCTCCTCAAGCCTGTGTGCGCTCCAACCTGTGATACGAGCTGTTGCAAAAAGCGGAGTATAAAGCTCGCACGGAATATCAAGAAGGCTGTAAAGAAGTCCGCTGTAGAAATCGACATTTGCGGCAACTCCCTTGTAGATTTTACGCTTTCTGCCGATAACCTTCGGAGCCAGTCTTTCAACTCTCTCATAAAGGTCAAATTCATCGTTGTGACCTTCGGCAAATGCAAGCTTTTTAACAGCACCGTGAAGAATCTGCTGACGGGGGTCGGAAATTGTATAAACGGCGTGTCCCATACCGTAGATAAGACCCTTTTTATCAAAAACCTGCTTGTCAAGGAGCTTCTCAAGATAATCTTCAAGAGCGTCCTCGTCTTCCCAGTCCTTAACATGCTTTTTGAGATCCTCAAACATATAGTACACCTTAACATTTGCACCGCCGTGCTTAGGGCCTTTGAGTGACGCAAGTGCCGCAGCTACTGCCGAGTATGTATCAGTACCCGAAGATGTTACAACATGTGTTGTAAATGTTGAGTTGTTACCGCCGCCGTGCTCCATATGGAGAATGAGCGCCATATCAAGAACCTTTGCCTCAAGCGGAGTATAGTGTCTGTCGGGACGAAGAAGCGACAGAATTACCTCGGCAGTTGACATTGTAGGTTCTGCACGGTGGATATAAAGGCTGTTATCGCGCTGATAGTGATTATATGCATGATAGCCGTAAACCGACAAAAGGGGGAATACAGAGATAAGCTGTATGCACTGTCTTAAAACATTGTCGATTGAAGTATCGTTAGCGTTCTTATCATAGCAGAAAAGTGTGAGAACACTTCTTGCAATTGAGTTCATCATATCGTTACTTGTGGCCTTGAGGATAACATCACGAACAAAGTGCTGAGGAAGAGTTCTGTACTGAACAAGAAGCTTCTTAAAGTCTTTAAGCTGCTCTTCGTTGGGCATATCGCCAAAGAGAAGAAGGTATGTAACCTCTTCAAAACCAAAACGGTCATCCTCAAGAATACCGTCAACGATATCCTTTACATTATAACCCCTGTAACGAAGCTCACCCTCACAGGGAACAAGCTTTCCGTCAACAAGCTTATTCTGTGTGATTTTAGAAATATCTGTAAGACCGGTGAGAACACCCTTACCGTCAATGTCACGCAGACCTCTTTTTACATTGTACTTACTGTATAAATCTGTATCAATAACGGAGTTATGCGTCATTTTCTGAGCCAGAGCATGAATCTGCGGTGTAACATCCGAATACTCGCTGTTTGTCATAAAAAACACTCCTTTTTAAAATTCACAATAAATTGAAACTACATTTTATATATTATAGCACATTTTTTAAAAAAAGAAAAGGTACAATTCTTGCAGAAGTGTCATAACGATTTTTACCCTTATATGTAGAACTTGCATAATTTTCTGTCGTTTTATTCATCATTACGCAATTTTACGGATATTTATTTATAAATGAAGTATAATTTTGACGGATATAAATCAGCAATCCGTCATTTGAGGTTTTAGGGCAGAAAAATACGGAGCAGGAAAAACCTGCTCCGTAAAAAACAACATTATTTTATTACTTGAGATATGTGCCGTTAGCGCCGATCTGACCGTCAATTCCGGTGAAACCGTCTGCACAGCAAACATAAACTCTCATATTAGCCTTACCAACAGAAGATACTGTAAGTGTGCCGTCTGTAACATACTTAACATCGCCTGTAACTGCATCAATATACTTACCGTTAGGAAGGTTCTGGAATGTAGCACCGCCTGAGATAGTTACACAAGCAAGGCTGTCTGTAGCGCCCTGTGTGTAACGGCGAATGAATGCCATATTACCGTCAACATAAGTATTGCTTCTTGTATACTGACCCTTCTGAAGTGCAGGAACTGCTCTTCTGATTCTGTTGAGCTGCTGAATATGAACAGCGAGAGGTGCTTCAAGTGTGCTTGCAACAGCACCGCTTGCATTAGTATATGTACCAAAGTCTGTTGCTGTTACGCTGCCCTCGATGTTGTCACCGAAGTATGCACGACCTGTTGTTGCAAGAGGTGCGTTAGGACCAACATCCATAGGAACACCCTTCTGGAACTCAAGCTCAGAACCGTAGTAAAGACACGGAATACCACGGAAGGTAAAGAGTACATCAAGGTTCTCTGCCCATGCCTGTGTACCGCCGTCGTAACGGCTGTTCATATCAGGACCGTAGTCATGAGAATCAACATATGTTACATTCCATGATGAGTCATTGTAGTACGGATCTTCTTGACAAGCACGGGTAAATGCGTTGCTTGCATTTGAGAAGTTCCAATGCATCGGGAAGTCGATTACGCTTGTGCCGTTTGACTTGCTGTAATCAGGTGTGTGATATTTAAGACCGTCAAGATAAACATTATCAGATGTGGGCTGATTTGCTGTAGTTGCGTTGCTGTCATAGTGCTTAAGTGTAAGATCAATATTTGAAGCCTGATCATTTGTAAACGAATTGATGTACTGGCTGTCTGATTCAGCCCATGTATAGAACGGAGCTGAAATTGCAGGAATGTTATGGTTCCAGAATTCACTTACACGAGTACAAACCTCACCAAAGATGAAGAAGTTTTTACCGCCTGTCTTGAGCCATGACGGGAAGTAATACTGGTTAAGTGTAAGTCTTGAAACGTGCTTTTCAGTATCAAGTCTGAAAGCGTCAACGCCCATGTTGATATAGTTGTTATAAACGTTGTTAAGGTAATCTGCAACTTTAGGATTCTCTGTGTTGATATCAACGCAGTCACCGGCAATCTGACCTGTCTGAACAGTCGGGCTTTCCCAGCTGAGGTCTTTGAAGTGGTGATAGTAGTTTTCCGTGTCGTGATTACCGGAGTCAAGCTCCTTAGTATCCTTCATGATATTAAGTCTTGCGGCATACTGATCGCCGGGATCAAGGTCATCGTAGTTCGGGAATGTTTTAGCAAAGTCGCTTCCCTCAATAACCTTCATGCAATCTACAGAAGCAAGATCCTGAATTGAGTCGTATTCCTTTGTAAACATAGGAGCAAGAGTTGCCTCACCGAAGTTACCTGAATGGTTAACTACGATATCCTGAACAATCTTGATGCCCTTTTCATGAGCGGCATCAATAAGATCCTGATATGTAGCGCCGTCGCTCTCATAACGAACATCAACTGTTGAGAAGTCCATTGCATGGTAGCCGTGGTAATCGTAGCCTGATGCGTTTGTTACAACAGGAGTAATCCAGATTGCGCTGAATCCGAGAGCCTTAATATAATCGAGCTTGTCGATAAGTCCCTTGAAGTCACCGCGCCATGCGGGATCGCTGTCGGGGTTGTTTGCCTGTGAGTCATCCCAGCAGTGAACATTGTTGCCTGTGTCGCCGTCATAGAAACGGGTTGTGATTACAAAATAAATTGTGTCTTCACGCATGTCAACACGGTCAAAATCCTGCATATCTTCAGGATTTTTACTTGACCATCTCTTATTTTTGTACCACCACTCACCTGTGTTTCTTGTGAGTTCCGCAGACTGCTTTCCGTTTGTAACAAACATCATATTGATTTTTGTTACATCGTTGAAAGTGTACTTGTAGTAGTTGTTTCCCTCGGAAGTCATCTTAACACCGGGGTACTCCGTGCTGATGTTTTTCGGAAGGCTGTTCCAATAATAGATTGTGGGCGTGCCTTCCTCACAGTAGTAGTGTACTGTGATTGTGCTTGATGCCGAAGTGTCGTCGCCGTCATCTGTATTAGCCGCACTTACGGACATAACAGATACCGTGCAAATTACGCAAATCGACAAAATCAAAGCAAGCAATTTTTTCATTTTTGCCATAGATTTTCCTCCTTTTGTTATACTTTGTACAACATAACATACAAATATATTATAAGTGAGATAGCTGAAATCTTTTTTCCTTTGAAGAATAATTACAGTTTTGATGCCGCCAAAGATTGACCCCTCAATTTGGCTATTATATACAAAAAGGAGTATCAATTTCCATTTTGCGCAACCCAATACAGAATTGCTCTGAAAAATGATACTCCTATAACTTGTGATTTTCAATTTTTAGTTGATTTTTAAACAGACAACCTTGCGATTATTGCTTTAAAACATACTTTTCAAGAGTGTTCGCAATGCCGTCCTCATCATTTGACTCGCAGATATAATCGGCAATTTTCTTAATATCCGGCTCGGCATTGCCCATGGCAACACCAAGGCCTGCGTAGCCGATCATAGTCATATCGTTATAGTTGTCGCCAAATGCAGCAAGCTCTTCCCTTTTAATTTTGAGTTTATCGAGCAAAAGCGGAAGCATTGAGCCTTTTGTAACACCAAACGGCATAATTTCAAGAAAATAAGGTGCGCTTTTATATACATCGAGCAAGCCGTCATAACGGTCTGCGAGAATTTTCTGATACTTGTCAAGCTCATCGGGTTCACCTGCAAGAAGAATTTTGTTGATATCAAATCTTACAGATGAGATAAAATCGTCAACAACAACCATTTCGGCTTTGATAATATCCCTTTCAACGTAGGTATAGTCATTAACCTTATTATCCGAGATGATTCGCCTGTCATCGTATGTGTTGATTGTGATGTTTGAATCCTTCAAAACATTCACAATGTCGGGAAGATACTCAAGCGGAAACAGCTTGCTCACCATAGTTTCGCCTGTTTCGCAGTTGATAATCCTGCCGCCATTGAAAGCCATAATAAAACCGCCGAAACGGTCAAGCATAAGCTCTTTTGCTATCGGCATAATTCCTACGGGATGTCTGCCTGACGCAAGAATAATTTTCCTGCCCTGTTTCTGCGCCTCCATAAGAGCATATCTTGTACGGGGAGTAATCTCCTTTTGGGAGTTTGTCAGCGTACCGTCAATGTCAAGCGCTATTAATTTGTAATCCATGAAACCACCCTTAACATATCAATTTCTAAACACAATCAGTATGTTACGGTCAAATTTGACCGTATAAAATATACCACAAATCGCCCAAAAATGCAACTAAAAAGCCGATTTTAGCCCATATAAAAGCTGTTTTCACCATTTTCCCGCTTTGTCATTTTTGCCAACAAAAAACGGACGAAAAGAGAATTTTCTTTTCGTCCGAAGTTAAATATATTCAGCTTTTATTTATTATTCCGATTTTGTATCGTTGTCGGATTCAGTCTTTTGCTGTAATTTTTCCTTTTGCAAACGGTCTATAATTTCGTTGATGTCGCCGTCCTTCAGCGATTTGTCATGTCCCGTAAGTATGCGGATTATAACGACAAGCTCATCAATGAATATCAGCAGCAGCGCCGCAATAAAAATCAGCAGTCCCCACGGTGAGAAGAAAAGGTTGTACAATGTGTCAATGAATCCAAGCTTGCACACCATGATATAAAGCACATCTTCGGTTGAAATTTCCGGGTCAGGAACATCGTTTGCAATGCCCTTTGTCTGTAGCTTATATGTGCCGTCAGCTGTTTTATACGGTGCAACTACAACCTTATGAGTCACGAGAAGTCCCTCGGTCTGCCCACTGCCACGATAAGTAATAATATCGCCGACCTTGAGGGCGGTCGGATTGTCAACGCACTTTCCGAGAATAACATCGCCGATCATAAGCTCAGGCTCCATACTGCCTGTTGAAACACGCAGTACCGAGTAGCCGAAAAATGACGGTGCTTTGCCGTTGACCTTTGATGACATAAACACCACAACGGTCAGCACAAGTATCGCAAGCACTCCCCAGCAGATTACATTTTTTATTATACGCAAGGTTTTATGCAGCTTTGATTCGTGCCTTTTTCTGTTTTTATTTTTTGCTTTGGTTGTTTCGGTTGTTGCGGATGATGAATCAACCGCATTTTTAACACCGTTATTTTCGTCCATAAATTCCTCCACGGCAAGTTGCCGTTTCCAGTTCGTGTAGATAGTATTATGTATTTAACAAGTGAAAGCACCCAAGCGTTGCTTTGTGATAATTTTTATTGTTTGTATCGGCAAGTTGCCGTTTACGGTTCGTGTAGATAGCATGTTAAATACGAAACATATTCTGCCCGAGCGTAACATTGCAATTGTCTGTACAATTCAATCCGTGGGGGCATTTATTGGATGCCCGCCTTGATGAATTTTTATGTTTATACACACAGCTTTTGATACGATAAAAGTAGCGTATAATCTGTAAGGGCGAACCTCGTTCGCCCGCCTTGATAAAATTTTATGTTCATACACATATGTTTTGATATAACATAATTTGTGTATTCAATTTTGCACGCATTGCGTGCAACCGTGTGCGTTGCACACGAACAGGAGAACACGGTTCTCCACTACATTGGAATACGCAATTTTCTTATTAAAAAGCCATTTGATAAAACACAAATTTCGTCAAAGAAACATTCAATGAACGCTCCGTTCAATGCGGCAACTAATTTGCCATAAATCCACAATTAAAATTATAATAAAAAAGGGTTGTAAAAACAACCCTTTTGAAATTTAAAACTTTGAAATTTTAGAGTGAAAGATAAAGATTGTCAACTGTATAGCTGATTGGTGAGCTTGATTCGTTTTTTAAGTACCAATACACCTTAGAAACCATATCGCCGTCAAGCGTAGCCTTTGTCACCTTAAGGTTAGTAACAATCGGAACATATTCCGTGTTGCTTCCTGCCTTATCACCGACGGTAAGGGTACAATTTGCCGAAATAGTATCACCGTATGCACCTGTTGATGTAACGGTAATTGTTGTTGTGCCGGCTGATTTTGCAGTAACCTGACCGTTGCTGTCAACTGTTGCAACATTCGGATTTGACGATGTGTAAGACACCGTACCCTGAGCAGTTGCACTGAGATCTAAAGTTTTGCCGATGGTTGTAGTCGCTTTGGAATAGAATTTCAAAATTCCTGCGGCTGTACCTGAAACTACATACGATGAATGATAAGAATTCTTGCCGTATTCATACCATATTACAGTATTATTAGTATTTATATCAGTGTTATCACCACCATCATATTTATAACCATCTTTGTAGTACAGATACATAGAATCAGCATAATATGCAATCGTTGCCGCATACATATTGTAATCGTGTTTATAATTATCATATTTTGAAACTGTATAATTACCCGTGCCCAGTTTTGTTCCTGAAACAAATTCATCTCCTACTGTACCCTGATTGTTCCAGTAATGAATTTTATAATCCGTGGGTGTATATGATTTGTCACTAACAAAGCCGACATATACATTTTTTTTGTTAACGGTAGATTCCGTTTTTGAATCTGCAGTCGCTGCTATCGGAGCATACTTTTTATAGGTTTTCAGAGGATTGTTCACGCCCACATACAAACCATCGGTAGTGCCTGATGTGTACTTAAGGTTATTTAAGAACAATGAAACTGTCTGGTCGGCAGTACCTGCATTGCTGATTTCTGTACAGAAATATCTTCTCTTACCAGCATCAACCGTACCGCTGAGATCCTTAACCTCTGTAGTTTCAAAAGTTGCACCATCATCCAATGATTCATAGGTTTTGTATGACATTTTTTCACCGTTAGCAATCGGATAACTACCGTTCCATTTAAGCGTGTCGCCCGATTCCTCACGAGGACGGCTGAACCATGAAAAAGTCGTTACTGTTGTGCAAAGCAGACAAAGTACAAGTCCGAGTACGATAACAAGTGTAAATTTAGATTTTTTCATGGTTTCACCTCCGTTTAATTTTTATTGATTTTGCAGATTTACTGCCAGCTGCCGACACCGTTACCGGTTGCCTTGTAAGTTATCTTTGTACCTCTGTTGCCGGCCGACCAAAGGTTCCAGTAACCTGCCGCACTGCCATCGTCTGGTGCTTTATCTGTTCCAAATCCCTTTGGAGTACATCTGTAGAATTTGATATTATTGACAGTTGCAGGAACTGTTACTGTCCACTTAGAGTCAGAATATGTCATTTCATATTCCTTCTTTTTGCCGGTATCATAAGCGAACAATCTTGCATTTCCATTGGTTACCCAAGTTACGCTTGACTGGTCAAATGTGATTGTAACCTTAGCGTTTGGGTCAAATTCTTCAAGTGCAGTAGGACTGCCGCTCTTGAAGATGTATGTCTTGCCGATTGTACCCTCAAGACCCGGCTGATTTGCTCCAGGATACTGTGAGCTACTGCCGTTATTTACAATAACTCTGAACTTGCCGACATCAGATGTCGTGAAATAGTACTTATAGTAACCTGTATCAGAATCTAATGTTGCCGGATCACCCGGCCACCCGACTGAGTAGTTAGCACCTGCGTCGCTGTAAACAAATGCGTTATAGCTGCTGAATCCGCTTCTTGTTTCAAAGTAGATTGTTGTTGTTGAATCAGTCTTCTTCGCAAACTTAGCATATACCGTTACATTCGACTTCACTGTAATGCCAAGCGGATTAACTGTATTGTCTGTTACATATGCCTTTGTGCAAGCGGCATCTGAATACCAGCCCTTGAACTCGTAGCCTATCTTTGCATTTGCTGTGAGTGTTATAGCTGTGCCCCACTCAACTGCATTTGCATCTTCAACATTGCCAAGCTCAATTGTTCCGCCTGTTGTGCTGATTGTTTCGTCAGTAACAGCCTGTGCATTGACCTTATACTTGATGAGTTCAAACTTAGCATTGAGTGTTAATTTAGAAGTAACCTTGCTTACAGTGTACTGTTCTGATGTTGACACAAGCTTTCCTGTGTAGTCATCATACCAACCGACAAACTTGTAGCCTTCGCTTGCGGAAGGAGTAGCAAGGAATGTTACGCTGTCATTATAGTTGACTGTAACTGATACGCTCGTCTTTGACGCATCGGATACAGGTGAAGTAAACTCAACCGTACCGTGTGAACCGACAGAAACCGCTTTAATTTCAAATGTCTTTATCATAAACTTAGCATGATAAGTACAATTTGCGGTAACTTTCGGAGTTGTGTACTCAAGCTCATTGCTCTTGAGTGTGCCGTTTTCATCGTACCAACCCGAGAATATATACATATTCTCATCCGAAATAGTTGCCTTAAGAGTAACGCTCTTGCCGTTGGTTACGATTGTCTGAGATGTTGCACCTGCAGCTGATGAACCCGCCTTAACGGTGCCTGCCGTTGCGTCAACCGCACCGTTATAATAAGCCTTTGCAGTTACACTGCGTGGAGTAACATCGATAAAATTTGCATAAAGTGTGAGGTTAGCCTTTATTGCCTTGGTATCAATTACATTGCTGGAATATGCACAATTATTAAGAATCGTGGAATCGGCTTTTTTGGTGCAAGCCAAATCCGTGTACCAACCTTCAAATTTATACTGAGAAGAAACATTTTCTTTTGCAGTTGCCTTAAGTGTTACGGTTGAACCCCACTTAACTGTGGTTTCAATTTTTGTAACTGCCGAACCTGAACCGAGGTTAAGAGTACCAACTGTTTCATTAACCTTTCCGTCAAGAACAGGGTATACCTTAAGGTCAAGGTCTATAAGCTCAAATTTGGCATAAAGTGTTGTGTTATTTTTAATATTTTTTCTGGTGTATTCCGAATTAAGGTCGATCTGGTTACCTTCAGCGTCAGTCCACGCAACAAATTTGTATCCGTCCTTTGATGGCTTTGCAACAAATGTTGCCGAACCGCCGTAGTTAACCGTAACGGTAACAGAAGTACCCGGAGCTACCGCTTCAGGTGCGGTAAACTCAACCGTACCGACATCGGCACCGTCAGCCTGTTTTGCAACAGCCTTTACGGTAAAGGTCTTTATCTTGAACTGAGCATAATAGGAATGATTTTCCTGAATATTGTTAAGTTCAATTACATTTTCTTTGCTGTAGCTTTTTGTACAAGCTTCATCATAATACCAACCGACAAAATCGTAGCCGGTTCTTGCCGTTGCAGTAAGCGATGTGCTGCTGCCCTCAAGGAAGTTTTGTGAAACCTTGCTTGATGTCTTGCCTTCCATTGTAACAGTACCGCCTGTGCTGTCATCAACCGATGCACCTGTAACCGCAGTTCCCTCAACAAGGTACTGTCTTTCAAATTTGGCATAGAATTTGTATTCTTTTGTGGTATTTGTTGCTGTTATTCCACCGTTATCAAGTTCAACAGGATTTGTAAAAGAAGCATCAGAGTACCAACCACGGAATGTATACTTACTGCTTTTTGGAGTTGCGGTAAGAATTACTTTTGTTCCGGCAGTAACCTTAACGGTTGTTGCTCCGTCCTTACCGCCTGAAACACTGACTGTACCCATAGCAGCGTTTCCGTCTTTTTCATCAACACAAGTTGAAAATACAGAGACTGTTGCCGGAGGTGCCCAGTAACCTGTGCTTGCTGAGGTAACGACAAAGTTTACAGATGTACCTCTGTTAGGAGCACTGATATTATAGCTCTTGCTGTTATTTGTAAAGCTGAATCTAAGAGTTTTTGAACTTTCCGAGCCTGGTTCGGGCATATAGGCAATCCAGCCTCTAAGCTCCTCGGTTTCATTAGGGTCAAAGGTCATAGCTATCGGATTTGAGTTGCCGTTCATATACATATTAACAGCAAGATATTTTCCGCCGACCTGTTCCATAGGCAATGTACTTGCGTCCTCACTTGTGAGGAGAATTTTTTGAACATCCTTCCATGTGCCGTAACCGTTTTTGTAAGAATCTCTGTAACCGTATGCCGTGTAAAGCTGTGAACCGTCTGTTACATCTCTATCCATCGTAGTTGTCCACTTTGCAACATAACTTTTCTGCGGATTTGAAGTTACAGTAGACTCACAACTGTAGAATGTGAGTGTTTTGTTCGGATTGTCGGTATATGTATTGCCAAGCTCTATTGAATAATCTCCGCTTGAGCTCTTGTTGAGTTTTAAATACTCTGACTTACCGTCCTGATGAATCCATATATTACGATTGTCCTGTGATGCCCAACCGATTCCACGAGACGGATCGCCTGTTGTTCTGTCACGGAATGTAATTTCAGATGTTTGCTGATTTTGTGTTATAAGCTTAAAGTTGTCAATAGACACTGTCTGACCCGCATACTTTGTATTTCTGCTGTCATCCTGAAGCCAAACACGCATTGTAACCTTTTCTCTTTTGCCTTTTTCAACAGTAAAGAGCGGGTTTAATGCCCCTGTTCCGATGTAAGAACTGAATGCCTTTGCATCTTCCTGACTTTTAATCAGCGAGTTTGTGCCGGAAACAACCTCATTTGTACTGTTGTCCAAAGCACAAACCACTGCATTGTTTCCGTTGCAGAGGAACGAAACACGAACTTTGTTTTCAGATACAGAGGTGTCATTAACCTTAATTGTCGGGATTTTATCAAAGTAGAATGATGCGGCTTTACCCTCGGCCGTAACATAGAATGAAAAGTCGATGTAGTTCACATTTTTATCGTTAACAGTTGCATTTCTGTATGTACCTGAGGGAGTGCCGTCAGAAGTCATATTAGGGAAGTAAATATCTCGTCCGTTTGCACTTGTTGCAGAAGCAAGATGCACACCGCCCGCTTCACGGAAATACTTTGTAAGATCAATTGAGTTCTGATCATAGCCTGTGCCTGTTCCTATTTTGGCATCAGTGAATACATAATCATCAATTGTACCTTCTTTAATTTCGAACTTTACGGTTGAAATTGTTTCAACCCAAGCAGAAACAGATACAATCGCAATTGCCAACACTTCAACGAGTGCCACAATGCTGAGAATTATGTTTTTCCTTTTTTCCTTGCCGGATTTTTTTCCTATTGTTAATTTTTCCTTAAAATATGTGAGCAAAAGAGCAAACCTTTCTTTCATTGTGACACCTCCTTTATGTTATTATTATCTTTAATAATATGTTGCCTTATCATCGTTAGTAATGCTGTAGGTTACCTGCCAGTCGCCTGAGAAAATGTACTCTTTCTCAGCCGGAATAAGCTTTGTATGATTTTTGTCTGTCTTGATAAGCTTAAATCCGTTGATTCTTGAACCTGCGGGAACAATCTGATTTTCAAGCGAGCACCTAGAAGCGTCATTATTGGCTGTCATCTTGTACTCGGTTCTCTTGCCGTTATAATTGTAAATTACATACGGTTCGTACTGACCGCTTGTAATATTCTGTCGCATCCACTTTTTATTGTCTGGGATCTGCAGATAAACGCTTGTATTTACTGTTGTGATAACAGGATCTCCACCAGGAGTTGTAGTTGTCGGAACAGTAGTTTCGGTTGTTGATGATGTAGTTTCCTCTGTACTGCCGTTAGGGTCATAATCCCAGTAACCAAGACACGGTGAAAGTCTCTTCTTTGTAAGTTCGGGATCATTCTCTTTAACTTCACCGTAACCGTTACCTCGTCTTGCTGTATAAACAAGACTGCGGTTGCCGTTTACAATACGGCTCTCCTGAAGTTTATAGACAGCAGGATCGTTCTTTATCCAATCCTGAGCCGTAGGGCTAAGTCCACTATTTACTCCATTTTTTGTGTGCCAGGAGTTATAAATAACATTGTTCGTGGTACTGAATCGGAAGAAACTTATGTCGGTTGTAACGCCTTTCGGCAAGGCTGCTGTCCATGTATCGTAGCCGCCAACCTTACCAAGATACTTCATTACAACAGTTTTTTCGGTTGAGTCGGTGTCTTTGTACTGCATCGTAACAATACAGTCACCTGTTTTAATCCACGGACTTTCCGCATTGTTATCACCTTTAGTTCTGTCAACAAAGGTGATAGCTTCCATATCGTCATAGTTACTTTCAAGCTCTATGTCAATGGTAACTGTTGCACCTGCGTATTTTTCATAAACAGTCTGGTCATCATATGCACCCTCAAACCATGCAACAAGTGTTACATCAAGGGGTTGCTGACCCATAAGTGTGAACAAACTTTTTCCTGAATAAAAGTAGAAGTCTGAAAATGTCTGGCATGATGTGAGTGCTGTAGTCGGTGAGCCGTCTGACCTTGTTGAGCTTACCGCATTGAAATTCTTTGCATACTGATCAATAAGAGCACTCGGGTCAATTACAATCGGTGTTTTACTGCTGTCTGTAATGAAAGCAAGTCTTAACGGACAACCGTCATAAACAACCTGATCAATCGGAACATTGTTTGCGTCACGAATAATTTTGGTTGAGCCGTTGAATTCACCGATAGTGTTGCCGTCTTTCTGAATGAGAATGTTATAGCCTTTTATATAAACATTTGTCATATCGGAATCGGCATTAAGTTTAAAATCTTTGTAAACATATGTCTGATTTCTGTCGCCTGCAGTTCCCTCGCGGAATTTCATTTCAGATGTAATGTCTGAGATATTGCCCTCTGACGGGAAGAACATATTTCTTCCGTCAACGCTTGATGCCTCTGCAAGCTTGAAGTTGCTTACAACAATATGGTTTGAGAGGTTATCTTCACCGTCGTTAACACGAAGTGCCGAACTTGACTCAAGCGAAAATGTGTCTGAATCAATAGTTACGGTATCCTTTACGGTGAACCACGCCATTGTTGTTACGACCATAAATACAAACGCAAGGAACAATGATGTGTATGAGATTGCAAGCTGCTTTCTGCCGACAAGTCTGTTATCGGAAAGCGCAAGCACTACATTGCGCATTTTATTCTTCAAATTCACATTCATCGCTCCTTTCGTAAATTTTATTCAGATATTAGGATTCGTTTTTGGTAAGAACCAAAAGCACATTGAACTTGCCGTTTACAAGGGCAAGTCTTGCCTCGGCATCCTCACCGTCAATCCACATATTACAGGTAACCATACCTGTTGAATACTCATCGTCTGAGGACTGTCTGCTCAGTGTCATAATTTCTTTCTTTGTGCCGAGCCGGTATGTGTACTTACCGTCTGAATCAAAGGCATTGCTGTTGGCAACAAAAACTTTGCTCAATGCAGAGCCGTCGCTCGCAACTACAGAGGTTTCTTTCCATTCGCCGCCATTGTTTACATAATAGTTATGCACATATGAAGCACCCGACCTCGCACCTGTATTTACAGTATACTGTGTTGTATCTTTATTAGTATTGAGGAAAATGTTCGGGGCAGGAATCCACAAAAGTTTTGTTTCACTTGTTTTGTAATTGACAATCGAAAATCTCGCTGCACCAACAATGCAATCTCTTGAAATTCCGCTTTCACCGAAATCACTCTTGTTATCAGCATCTGCACCTGTAAGAATGTTCGCATTCGGCTTGATGGCGGAAGTTTTGTCAATATAAATATTATAGTCTGATTTTGAACGAACGTAAAGGTCAAATGAAAGATAATGTGTTGTATAATCAGCCTTTTCCCATTCAACATTGGTAATTGGCTTTGCAATACCATTCTCCTGCTTTAAGGCAGGCTTGTAAAATGTAAAGCCGTCACTTGTAACCTCTGTCATCTTGAGCTTATCAATAAACTGGTACATTTCTTTTGACAGAGTAATTTTTTTACCGTCTTCGTTCGACACATAGTCCGTAGGCGTAGGCGGATCCGCATTGTGCGGAACAATAGCAATTTCAATACCGTCAGGCAACTGACATTCAATGTTGATGCCGTCGGCTTCGGCTGACTGTTTATCAGTGAACCACGCCTGAATACCGAAATATGCGGCAATTGCAACAGTAAGCAGAACTATTAAATTTTTAGCAATCATTCTGCCCGTTTTTCTGTTGGGCGCAGTTGAATTTTTCATTTTTGCCCCTTATTCTTTACCAAAGTAAACGGCAACAAATCCGTTTGCTTTCAGAGTTTTGTTATGAACAACAGTTGTTTTTCTTCCGGTTGCCTCTCTTACAATGTTTTCAAAGTTCATTGCAAACGGTCTGTCAACACCGGAGAATGTAATTACAATCGGCAGATTGCTCATACCTTTCAGCATTGAACACAAATCGTTAAATGCAACAGTAAGATCTGCCTGCTTTTTATAAACATTATATACGCTTGCGCCGCTCTGTGAAAAGCCTGCAAGCACAACACCCTTTTTACTTCTGCATATGCAAAGAGATCTTACGCTTTTCTGTGCGTTTATAAGCTCGTCTGCAACAGTAGCTTTGCCGAACTTAACAAGCTCATCGGCATATTTTGAAACAACTGCAACACTGCCGAAGCCGTAGTCACGAACGAACAAATCGCCTGTATCCTTGACAGATTTAATTTCATCCTTAACAAGGCTGATTTTTTCGCTTGCTTTCTTTTCGGCTTTGCGAATTTCAGCCTGAGCCTCTTTTTTAACCTCGGCAACCTTGGCTTTCATACGCTTTTCACAAGCTTTTTCTGCAAGCTCAACCTTTTTGTCAACCGACTTATAAGCCTTTTTAAGCTCAGAAGCGTGAGCGGCATTGCTTGCGGCTGATGATTTAAGGTTGGCTTCCTTAATTTCAACAAGTTCCTTCTTGTGAGTTTCTTCTTTTTCTGCAAGCTCTTTAAGATGCTTTTGCTCGGTTTCATTTGCCCTTGCGGCAAAATCCGCATTAAGCTTGGCAACATAATCATTATGTTCAGCCTCAGCATCAGCAATCTTATGATTGAGCGATTCAACCTCTGCCGAATGAGCGTCGTTCATCTGCTGCTTTTCTTCAGCAAAATCGGAATTCATTTTATTGACTGTATCCTTGTGCTGAACACGCTCATTCTGAAGTGTTTCCGTAAGATTTTCATTTTTCTCGGTTAGGTCGGTAATCCTGCGGTTATCCTCTTCAATCTGCGCATGGCACTTTTCAAGGCTCTGTGTAAGAGCGGCAATCTTTGCAAGCTGCTCGGCAACCTGAGTTTCAAGCTCTGCAATATGAGCCTTCTGCTCGGCGATAACAGCTTCCTGCTCTTTTACCTTTGTCTGCAAACGAGCATTCTCCTGCACAAGCACGAGAATTCTGTCATTTAATTCTACTATTTTTTTATTGAGTGTGTCAATAGTCTGATTGAGTTCATCAATCGTTTTATTCAACTCTTCAATAGTATCTTTTAACTGCTGATTTTCTTCCTCAAGCTCGGCAATTCTCTTTTCTGCCTCCATCAACTTGAGTTTTGTCTGTTGAAGCTCTTTCTTAACCTCTTCAAGCTGATCTTCAAGAGCTGATACTCTGCCCTTAAGTGTGAGAATTTGCTGTTCTTTTTGGTCAATTGTAACTTTCAAATTCTTGATTTCATTCGTGAGGTCAAGAATTTTCTTTTCGCGTTCACGGATTTCACGAAGGCGGATTTCCATCTCCTCTTTACGAACAGCATCAAGCTGTGCCTTCATAACCGCCTCGCGGGTCTTCTGCGGCTTTGATTCTTCCTCAGCAATTCGTGCATTTTCAGCGTCGTACTGTTCCTTAAGGATTGAACGAAGTGCCGGGTTTGTAGCAATAGACATCATAAAATGCTGGAATCCCATCGCAAAGTAAACATCCTGCTGAACAGTATCTGTCATTTTGCCGTTATATTCCTCGCTTACAACCTCAAAGCCTTTACGCTTGTAGCTGTCGAGAAAGTTCCACAGCTCAACCACTCTTTTAAAGTTGGGGTTCTTTTTGAGAAGGTTGGTCTGCGTGAGCGGCGGACGAACCTCAGGCTCTTTTGAGATTTCCTTAATCAACTGAGTGTTTAAAAACTCATTAAGGGTTGTTCTGATTCTTCTGATTCGGTCAAAGTCCGAAAGCTGAGAAACATCAAGAACATCAAGGTCATCTGCAAGAGTTTCGTGAGATTCATTTACATAGTTAAGATTAAAATCTACTTTTTTCTCATTAAAATCAATGTGGCGAACCATAGAAATGTTGTTATAACTGTCGTTCGGCACATCTTTCATCTTTGAATATTTGTCATCAACAAAGTGAAGTGCTTTGCGAATGAGCGTCATAAGCACACGGTTTTCATAAATAGCGAAGCTTTCTTCACGCTCAATTGTGAGGATTTTGTTAGGCGTTACCATATCACCCTCAACCTTGGCAATAAAGTTAGTGTGCTGCGAAAGGTGCTTAACCGACTCGGGACCAATCTTTTTCGCAAGCTCAACTCTAACAACATTGTCAACCTGCTTAATAAAACGGCGCTGTTCGTCTATTGCTTTCTGAATGTACGGAAGTGTTTCCTCAATGGCAACAACCCATTCCATATCAATTACCTTTTCGTTGGTCTTACCGTCGAGCTTATCCTCGCCCTTATCGCCGTCCTTAAGGCCTTCTGTTATGTAATTGTAAGTAAAATCATTTTTCAGAATGTCCTGCATATACATATATGCTCTGAAATATTTACCAAAATCAGCCATTGATTTTTCTCCAATCAGATAGTTTTACCGCTAAAGGAACAAAGTCCTTTCACCAAGCAAAGGGCGAACAGAGTTCGCCCTGAATTGCTAAAATTATACAAGCTTCTTGAGCATACGGAGATAATCCTTGCTCTCAGTCATATTTTCTTCGCCGAAAAGCTCGTCAATATACGCACAAAGGCCATCTATTTCATCACGAATGTATGAAAGATTGAGTGACTCAAATTTTCTAAATACCTTGCGGGCAAGAACATAGTCAAGACCGTCAAGCTCTGTACCGCCTGTTCCGACATAAGCAGGAACAAAGTCACGAAGCTGTTTTACAATACGGTTACCAAAAGCTATGCGGAAGTGCTCAATAACATAATCATCCAGAAGGGCAATCTTTTTGAGGTTCTCTTCCGAAACAACAAATTGAACCTTAGCGGCATTGAGGATGTACTCAAAATGTTTGTATGAAATGTATACAGAGTCTGTGAGAGGTGCGTCAAAAGGAACACCCTTTGTGTCGATGTTAATCGGCATAGCACGGTCATAAACCTTATCTGTGATAGCAAATGTCGAGTCATCGTTATTCGCAGTACCGATGTACCACATATTCGGCGGAATTTTGAGCTGACCGTTCACGATATGCTTCGGGTCAGACGGCCAAGAGTTCGGGATGATATCAACAACCCACTCATCTCTTGACGGCATTTCAAGAATTGAAAGCATCTCGGCAAAGTAATACTCAACTCGAGCGATATTCATCTCATCGAGGATTACCGCATAGATGTTTTCGTTATACGATGCCTCATACATTGCACGGAGAAGCTCGGTTTCGTTGAACTTCTTTGTAAATTCGTTGAAGTAACCGAAAAGCTCTGTTCTGTCGCGCCATGACGGCTGAACGGAAGCAACGATTGAAGGATTGTTTACAAACTTACCAAAGGCGTAAGCAAGTGAAGTTTTACCTGTACCTGAAATACCCTGAAGGATAATAAGTCTGGTAGACGCAAACGCAGCAACAAAAAGTCTGATAAGTTTAATATCGTAGTAAAGTCCAAGCTGTGAACAAGCAAAGAGTCTGAAACGCTCACAGAACTCGGGAAGTGTGATATCGTTGTCATAAACCGGCGGAACATAATCTGCCCAAAGCTGGTCGATTTCCGTAAGCTTGTAGAAACGGCTTTCGCCTGTGTCCTCTTCTTCGCCGTTGTTGAGCGACTCGATTTCTTCGCCTGTAAGCTCTGAAATCTCGTTGGGGTTAAGACCAATCTGTGAAACCTTCATAGAGAGAATCTTATCCTTTTCAAGGTTAAGTCTCATAACCTCTTTGTTGAGTGCCTGAACCTCTTTAACAAGAGAATCTGTATCTTTTCTTCTTCTGTGCGAACGAATAAACTTTTTTACAGCGACGACAATAAGCCATACGCAAAGTGCGAGCACAGCAACCAGAAGCACAATGGCAATAATTGCAATTACCCATGCGAGGCCGCCAAGCTCCGTGGTATAGGCATTAATAATGTTTACATAAGCGGAAAAATCGAAGGCATTGCCTACTCCGCCAAATAACCCGGTGATTATTGACCATAATGAGCCAAAAAACTGACCGAGAAATTCAAAAAGAAATTTAAATACTGTATCCACGGTACTTCGTCTCCTTAAAAAAATCTACTCTCATCTTCTTTAGGCGAAACTTCATCGCCTTATGTTGCGGCAATCAGCGACTGCCGTTCGTTTCCGATGGAAACGGTTTTGTGTTAATCTGTTGTTTTTGTATTATCAGAAAATCCGTATTTTATATAAAAAACACGGTCCACCGTTATAAATTAACTGATAATTTCTGTTGTGTTTTTACTGTAAGCTGTAACTGTATTTCTTTCTCAGCTTTGAGACTGAGAAAGAAATATACCGTTACGATAAACGCTATTAGTGCGTTAGGGACAAATTTGTCATAACTTAATCGGAATTATCAGCGGAGTTATTGCCGTCAGCAGGTGTTTGTACTTCGGGCTCATTTTCCGCCTTGTCCTGATTTTCTCCGACGGAGGCAAGATATTCCTCAATAGCTCTCTTTTTCTGTTCTTCGGTAAGCTCGGCGGAATCAACCGCAAGCTTTGCCTCTTCGAGAGTTTTTTCCTTATTGTAGGCAAGGAGGTTGAGAATAACTCTGATTGCTTCATAAACAAAGAAAATAATCATCGGAAGCAGAACGCAGAGGAAAAATCCAAGCTGAGTTCTGATAAAGCTTAAAAAGTTACCCACGCCGCCAATCTTCATACCTGTGTATTTGGCGACAATAGTTGAAGAAGTTTGAAGTTCTTCATCGGGCTCTGGGTTAGTTTTCTTATTGTCACCCTGTGTTCTGTAATAGGTAATGTTGTCATCCTTAACAACCTCAACAATTCGGTGAGTATTGAGTTCAGATTTACCGTTGATATCCTTATGGAAAGTAACAATATCGCCTTTCTTATATTCATATGAAGGATCATTTGTAACCTCGCAGAAAATAAGATCGCCTGTATTAATTGTATCTTCCATTGAACCTGTCAGAACGCTGAGGGGTGCAACACCGAAAATATTGGGGACCCCTGATGATTTGGAAGTTAGTGACAATGTAACGATTAAAACCGAAACTGCCAGAATCAAAACTACAATAATATCAATTACTATGTTTACTATTCTTTTTATAACTTTTTTCATAAGGGGTCTCCATTGCGTTAAGAATTTTGCGAAATTTAGGTTAATTAAATATTAAATTCAATTAAGTCTGAGAAGCTGTATCACCAGTTACTGTAAATGTTACATTAGGAACTGCCTGACCTGCTGTTGTATCGTTACAATCAACATCCTGACCTTCGAACCATACGAAAATCTTGTAGTACTTAGCTTCACCTGTTGTAGCACCGCCGCCGAGAGTATCTTTACCCTTAAGGTCGCCGATTTTTACTGTGTAATCTGTCTTAGGTGTGATTTCTTCTGTTGTTGTAGCATTCTTAACAGCTTCATACGCTGCACCTGCATTATCATATACAGAAGTCTTAAAGTCGCCAACTACTGTACCATCGCTCTTAACTTCCTGAACAGCTACACGAGCATATTCAGCAGCAGCTGGGAATGTAATCTCAATCTTAGCATTGTTTACATCAGCAGAACCGTTGTTACGAACATTGAGTTCTTCTGTGAAATAGTATGAGTTGTTTTCAGCTGTAACAGTAGCCGGGCTAAAGTCAACATCATCAGCCTTCTTGTAGCTGTTTCTTGTTTCAGCGTTAGCTGTGAACCAAGCTTTACCATCTACTGTTGAAGTTGGAAGAAGAACCTTGTTAGCTGTTGCGTAATCTACTGTTGTGCCCCAAACTCTTGTAGACTTTGAAATCTGGAGTTCTGAAGACTTGATTGTCTTAACATTGATATTGCTTGCTGTTGCTGTTGTGCTTGATGTGAACCAAGCAAATGTTGCTGTACCAAGTGCGAGCATTGCTACGAGGAGCATTGCTACGGAAGAGATTAACAATCTCTTTCTTGATGTTGTTTTCATAGAGAAATTCCTCCTAAATAAAATTAATTTTTGTCCCTAAAACACCATAGGGATTTTTTACTATATCAGTGCCGAGGCACATAATACCAAGTTGATGTAATACTGTACCGAAAATTACGGTTTTGCTGTGGATTCTTCATCGTCACGAACCGAGAACAGCATTCTCATTCTTACATGACCGTTTCGGATATCGTCGATACATTCGGGGTCGTTACCCTCAATCCAGATTACGATTGTGTATTTGTCAATATCGCCAACCTTGAATTTTTCGGTTGATGTTTTATAAACTTCCTTATCGCTTACAAACTTTGTGCAATCGGTTTCGGCTTTGCTTCTGTCCTTGTACTGACCTTTGCCGTAAATTGAGCCCTTGCCGTTTTTGTAAATCATAACTCGGGTTGCTTCATCTGCCGACTTAGCCGCACCTGTGATTTCAAGCACTGCGTCATAGTCAAGCTCGACCTGTCCGTTATTTTTACAATAGAATGTATAAGCAACATAGTTTTTGCCGTTGTGCGCACCGTCCTTGCTTGTGTCAAGGTCAACAGGAAGCCATGAATATGTAATGTTTGTAACATCCTTAACCTGCTCCGCAGTAAGTGAAGCACACTGAGTTTTGAAGTCAGCGTCTTCGCTAAGCACGATACCTTTTTTTACGGCAGGAGAATCAATGCTGATAATCAAATCGCCCCATTGCGTTACAAGCGTTGAAACAATGAACAGAATAAGAAGAATGATTATGCAGACCGAAAGGATAATGCTCAAAAGCCGTCTGCGCTTTTTGTATTTTACAATCTCGATTGAATCATTTTTTACATGAAAATGTTCAATCTCGGAATCTGCCATTTTCTTATCATTTAAGCGACTTAACTCCTCGGGAGTAATCGGTTGTTCAATTTTTGGTTTCTTTTTTCCGAACAAGTTTTTCTCTCCCCTCAAAAGTTAAATCTTTACATATATTAGTTAGGTGGTTTTGTAACCACGGTTCTTCTTTTTGTCAAGCCTCGTTGTTCTCCGCTGTCCCTTAAATAACTCCCACTCGTCTAATCCGCTCCAATCACTTTCGTGATTTTCTCGGCTTAGTCCTCGCCGGTCGTTATTTCAGGGCTGCGAACCTCGGCTCTTCTTTTAACTGATCGGTTTATTGTCCTTATCGCATCCGACAAAGCCAAGCTGTACCGAAAGCTGTGCGTCCTGAACATCGTCATCACACTCGGGGTCGTTGCCCTCAATCCAAAGACGAACTGTTACCTTAACCGGTTCGAGCTGATTAAGATGGAAAAGCCTTGTGTTGTTTGAGTAAACCATTGAACCTGACGGCAAATCAAAAGTTGTCTGTCCGTTTACGGGAGTGCTTCTGTTCGGCTCATAAATTGTTGTGCCGTTGCCTGCTCCCTCGGCTGTGAAATCAACTCTCGTACAATTTACTACATCAGCCTTTGCACCGGTTGATTCTGTCGATACCTTTGTACCGTCATCAGCGCCTGCTTTTGTGCTTTCGGTTGTGAGGTGAACCCACATTTCCTCAGTCGCAATGAAGTAACATTCAAACTCAAGGTAGCTGTGCTTGTTAGGCTCTCTGACTGTGCCGCGCTGATTGGTGAACTCCGTACCCTCTCTTGTTGTAACAGGGTCAAGTACCGTGTCCTCAAGGCTTGAACCGTGCTTTTTAAGGTAATCGTCAATCATTTCATTTGTGATTACCTTGCCGTATTTTTCAAGGTCTTTGCCGTGGTTTTCCATACTTACTTTAAGCTGAGCGGCAAGGCTGATATTCAAATCAAGCTTATCAACACCTGCGAAAGTATTTACCGAAAACCATGCAACCGTTGCTGTTGTCATTGAAAGAAGGGTTATGATTGCAACAAAAACAATCAGCCTTTTTCTCTTTTTAAATGGAACTTTGTCGCTGACCATCTTATCAATAATCTTGTTAAAAAGGCCCATAAAAACCCTCTCCTCATAAATATAATGCGCTAAAATGACGCACCGCTGTACAAAATATAATAATATTCTATACCTCAAACGCACATTTTGCAATAATTATTTGTCCTCTGTCATATTTTTTGGATGAATTCACAAGATTTTCACATTGCATTTGTGCATTTCTCTAAACTTTTCTTTTTCGATAATATTTTATCGGACTTAATCTTCTTGTCTTTTATCTATATTCTAACCTTTAAAATGATATAAAAAAACAAAAAATCCCCTTTAATTAAGGGGATTTTAGGTTTACAATAATAATAATCGACATTTAATAGATTTTGAGGTAAAAGTTACAACCGTGTAACTTATTTTATTATATTGCTGTTGTAAATTATTTAATTTTGTTTTCTCACTATTTTGTACTCATCATAAAGCTGAAAATAGTGGCAGGTGTCGGTGTTCTGCATAAGAAATCTTGCCATTTCATCTTCATCAAGGTTGATACTGCAATAATCGCCGAATTCGTCATCGCTCACAAAGTTGGCGCAGAATTCGCATTTGTCAGCCATTCTGCTCACCGTCCTTTTTGAGAAACTCATATTTATTGTAGGTGAACGGAACATAATTCTCGAGCTGATTGAAAACCTCTTCTTCGGTATCGGCAATCGTGTAGAGCCTGTTACAGGCATTGGTCATAAACTTTTCACTTACGGCATTGTCAAGCATTGCAAGCATTGAATTGTAGTAGCCTTTTACATTATATATAATGATAGGCTTTGAATGTCTGCGGAGCTGTTTGAGTGTGAGAACCTCAAAAAACTCTTCAAAAGTACCCATACCGCCGGCACAAATTACAAAAGCGTCCGCTTTATCTTCCATAATACCTTTGCGTTCACGCATTGTATCTGTTACAATAAGTTCGGAGCATTTGTCGAAAACAACACCCACATCAATAAAAAAATCGGGTGTAACTCCGATTGTGTGACCGCCTGCGCCGTGTGCGCCACGGACTGACGCACCCATAACGCCGTATTTTCCCGCACCGAAAACAAGGTTGTAGCCTTTTTCGGCAATCTTTTTGCCGAGATGCTCGGCAGATTCAAGATAGATTTTATCAATTTGCTCACTTGATGAGCCAAAAACACATATATTCATATTTATTTATCCTTTCGCATTTGCGTTATTTTTCTAATTTTATTCTGAATGGCCTGCAATAAACCGCATTAAATTTAAATCGGAGCAATGCTCTGCTTTGCTTGCAAAGAGCAGAGATTGCGACAGATTGCAATCATTGCGAAGGAGCGCAAGCTCCCAAGGGGTTCATTGGAAATGCTAATTTTCAATGAAGTCCTGTGATGATTTTGCCTAAAGGGCAACAATCATCCGCAATTAGATTATACAACTGAAAATTAAAGCGGTCAAGCAGTCAGAACAACGGCAATGCACAATTTACAGAGAATTTATTTTTACAAAACATTCAATACATAAAAACATATATAAATCATTTTATTCAACGGAGAACATATTATGTCTGATACTTCTTCAAAACTCAAAAATTCAAATGATTCTGTTATGAAACAGAGCGTAATCAAGCTTGCATGGCCGATATTTTTACAGCTTTTGCTCGGTGTTTCACTCGGCTATGTTGACACAATTATGCTTTCAAACTATAACAATACCGCCGTTGGTGCAATCGGCAACGCAAACCAAATTCTCGGTTTTTTGACGCTTGCCTTTAACATTATATCAAGTGCAACCGGTATTATCGTCAGCCAGTACCTCGGTGCAGGCAAAAAAGAAAAGATGAATATGATTTACACGGTTGCGTTGTCGTTCAACCTTGTGCTGAGTATTGTCATCAGCCTTGTTGTGTTCATATTCAGCCGCAATCTGCTTGAGGCAATGCAGGTGCCTGCCACAATGCTTGACGAATCCGATATGTATATGAGAATAGTTGGCGGTACAATCTTTACTCAGGCACTTATCAACGCTTTTAACTCAGTTTTTGCAAGCAACGGCAAGACCGTTTTCGGTATGATTATCGGACTTGGAATGAATATTATAAACATCTGCGGAAACGCTCTTTTGCTCTACGGACCTCTTAAGGTACTCGGACTTGGCGCATCGGGTGCGGCTGTTTCAACCTGCGCAAGCAGAGTTATTGCAGTAATTGCCGCAATCGTCTACTTCTACACAGTTATCAAAGGCAAGTTCAGCCTTAAATATCTCCGCCCGTTCCCATATGATGTTCTCAAAAGCCTTTTAAAACTCGGTATTCCGACAGCGGGCGAGAATATTTCCTACAACTGCTCACAGCTGATTTTGCAGGCATTTATCAACACAATGGGTATCGTTGCAATCAACGCAAAAATCTATGCAAATATGCTTTCGATGTTCACCTATATGATTGCACTTGCCGCTGCAACAGCAACACAGATTATTGTCGGTCACAGCGTAGGCGCTCACGATTACGATTTTGCATATCACAGAGTGTTGAAAACTCTGCGTTTCGGTATGATAATTTCCATTTCGGTTGCAATTGTAAACTGGCTGATTTCGCCGTTTACATTCGGACTTTTCACAAGCGACAAGGCTGTTATTGCACTTGGATCATCGGTTATGTTTATTGCGATTATTCTTGAATTTGGCAGAACAACAAACCTTGTTATAATTAACAGTATGAAAGCCGCAGGCGATGTTAAATTTCCGACCGCACTCGCAATCTTCTCAATGTGGATTTTGAGCGTTGGACTCGGCTGGCTGCTCGGCATTTTCTTTGGAATGGGACTTACCGGCATTTGGATTGCTATGGCAGCCGATGAGATTTTCAGAGGTGTTGTTGTGCTTATTCGCTGGATAAAAGGCGGCTGGAGAGGCAAGAGAGTTGTGCTTGATGAAAAAACAAACTCAAATGAAACGGCAGAAGCTACGGCTTCATCCGACAAAGGAATATGATACCATAAAATAAAGGAGGTCAAAACTATGAATTTTGCGGAATACAATGTTAAGGACGCAAACCTTGAAGAAATTTTGCTTGCACTCAAGTCGATTGATGCGGTTGAGGCTGTCGCACTCGGCGGTTCTCGTTCAACAGGTGCAAGCGATAAAAATTCGGACTACGATATTTATGTTTACTGCTCGGAAATTCCGACAGGTGAAACAAGAGAAAATTTTCTCGGAAAATACTGTTCGATTGCAGAATTCGGCAATCATTATTGGGAGAGCGAAGACAACACGGTTATGAACAACGGTACTCCTGTTGACATAATCTATCGCGAAGTTGACAGGTTCGGTCAATATATTGATACTGTAATCAAAGGCGGCAAGGCTTTTAACGGCTATACAACCGCATTTTGGCACAATATCAAGAACAGCAAGGTTCTCTTTGACAAGACAGGCACTTTTACAAAATTCAGAGATATGGCGCAGATTGACTATCCCGAAAATCTTCGCAGTGCGATTATCAAAAACAACCGCAACCTCTTGAGCGGAAAATTGCCGTCATATGACAAGCAGATTAAAAAGGCGCAGGAGCGTGGCGATATTGTCAGCGTCAATCACAGAATCACCGCTTTTCTCGAAAGCTATTTTGATGTTATCTTTGCACTTAACCGCCAAACTCACCCCGGTGAAAAAAGACAAATTCAGCTTTGCAAAAAGTATTGCCCCCTCTTGCCGAAAGATTTTGAGGAAAATATAAACGCCCTTATGAAATCAATCTCAACCGGCGGCTCGTACGAAATTGTCACCGCAATCGTCAATAACCTCGATGAAATCCTTGACGATGAGTTTAAGTGAAATATTGACATTGCATTTTGCATAATTATAATAAAAACACAGGAAAAACCGTTAAAAGCGGGTAAATCCAAATTTTAAAAACGAATATAAAATAATCGTCCGATATTTGAGGCTGTCGGGCGATTATTTTTTTATGCTATTGATGACTTCTGCGAGTGCTATAAGTAAAATTATCAGCAAAACCGATTCAGTCATGCATACCACCCCGAGTGCTAACCGCCTTAAACTTCCTTGTGTTCTTGTATCAAGTAAAAAGTACGATGTCAACCATATGAAAAAGGTCGTTCCGTTAAGGAGCGACCTTTGGTTTATACAATTATTTTTATGCAACTGAAACGGTAAGTCTCAAACCAAGCGGCTGCATAATTTTCAACAATGTGTCAATTTTCGGAGTTGTTTTAAATGTTTCTATTCTCGCAACAGATGATTGCGGAATTCCGCACATATCCGCTAAATCCCTTTGACTTATTCCAAGCGCTGTTCGTTTTTCAATGATTGCACCGACTATTACCGCAAGTTCTTCTATTTCTTCAATATCCTTTTTTGCCTGAGGATCAATTTCTTTAACATAAGTTTTGTAATCATTCCAATTTTTCATAACTAATTCTCCTCTCTGCGTTCCAGATAATCCTTGCGTTCTACTTTTGCTTTTTCGATTTCTCTGCGGGGTGTCTTCTGAGATTTCTTTCTAAAATGGTGAAGTAACACAAAAGTATCTTCTTCCATAAAGAAATAAAATACTCTATTGTTTCCCGGTTTCAATTCCTAAATTCCGTCATCAAGATGTTTCGTAATATTCTCGCCCAATCTGGTACCGTTGTTCTGTAAAAGTTCAATGTAGAACATCATTTGTTTGTATTGTATGCGTAAATCTTTATTAGTTGTTGACTTCTGCCTTAAATTTTCAAGAAAATTCCAAAGCTCAGACTCGCCATTTTGCGTTTCATAAAATTCGATTTTATACATATTATTCCCTTTTACTCAATTCTTATTACACACTTATGATAGCATAAACGCTATCATAAGTCAATAATTTATTTCTTCGCCATAACTACAGCCTGTTTGCCAAGTTCGGCATAGCGGGAATTTACAATGCTTTTTGAATAGCGTGTGCGGGCATTTGTCCATGGGTCATTAAAATAGTAGTAAGTACTGTCATAGCCTGTAAGCACAAGGCAGTGCTCACCTGCAATCCAAGTATAATAACTGCCGAGCTTATATTTTGCATTTTCATCCGTGTAGTTGACCTTCCAAGTTGTAGTCTTGTATGACGGCGACATATTGATTGTTGCCCAAACCATAATAGGCTGACCCTGTGCCACATATTTGCCCGAAAGATATTCAAGACTTTTTCCGCTTACTACAGTTGCCTTGTATGACTTGTTAGAAAGATAGCTGTTCATCGACTTTGCCACAACAGGTGCGTATGCGCCAAAACTGTTTGAACTGTACGGCGTTCCGACAAAAGCACAGTTCGGGTCCGGACCTTCAAAACCGCTGTTAGTGTAGGTCAACGGTTTTTTAATGAGATAGTTATTCGCAAATGATGTTTCGGAAATATTGTATCCGTAGCGTTTGAGCAGCATTGTTGCACTGCAGGTTTCACAACCGGTCGGCAATTTGCTCTGACCAATCAACGGCACATTTGAAATCTTCTTGCTCCGTGGCATTATGTACACCTTGCAGGTCACCTTTTTTCCGTTAATCATCGTACAGGTTACGGTTGCCGTACCTGTGGCGATACCTTTGACAATACCTCCGGACTGTGTAACGGTCGCAACTTTTGAATTGCTTGATGAATAAAGTCTGTAATATGCCGCTGTACCTTTTGGAACACTGCTGTTCAAATCAAAGCTGTCACCTATATACATTACAATTTCAGTTGAATTTAAGGTAACCGATGTTGCAAGTGGTTTGACGGTTACTGTGCAAATACCCTCCGCTCCGTTCACTGCTTTACAACGGATTTTTGTTGTGCCTGCCGCCTTTGCGGTTACAAGACCACCGCTTTGCTCAACAGAGGCAACCGCTGAATTATCGGAATAATAAAGTCTGTAGTATGCAGCTGTGTTGTTCGGGATAGAACTTGCCAAATCGTATTGTTCACCGATACCGAGAGTAATGCTTGTTTTATCAAGCGTAATTCTGTTTGCAAGCTTCTTTACGGTCACACTACAGCTTGCTGTTTTGCCGTTATATGTTTTCACCGTTATTGTTGTTGTGCCGACACCTACAGCTGTTATCTTTCCGTTTGAACCAACAGTTGCAACATTTTTATTGCCTGTTGAAAAAGTTACCTGCGACAAATCACCGTTTTCAACGGTTACAGTCAAAGTATAACTTTCGCTGACTCCAAGTATTACAGAACTTTTGTTAAGCTTAACACCTGTCGGCACTGTGGTAGGTTTTGGAACTGTAACGGGTTCGGTCGTTTCCTCTGTAGTCGGTTCTGTGTACTCTGTTGTTGCCTCGGTAAAACTTTCCGTAGTCGGCGCAGTGTACTCCGTTGTTGACTCGGTATATTCTTCCGTGGTAGGTTCTGTATATTCCGTTGTCACTTCGGTATAGCTTTCCGTAGTCGGTTCAACCACCTCTGTTGTCGGCTCTGTATAAGCAAAAGAAGTTGGCTGAACACTGTCGGTTGACGGTTCTGTTGTATTCGGCAACAGACCGATTACTGTTTTCTGAATAAGAGAAACATCAAAAATCGAAAGCGTATTATCGTTGTCCATATCATAAAGGACTTTTTCCTCATCGGATAAACCCATCATTCTCACAATATATTTCTGTACATTCGTGGCATCTTCAATTGTAAATTCATACTTTTGATTTGCACTGTCAGCCACCGCAGTTGCAGGGACAGTAAATGATGCTGCCGTTAATACACCCGCAAGCATTACCGCTATTATTTTTTTAACTTTCATACTCTCCACCATTCCTTTACCTTATAATTATAACAAACCTATGCAATATATTCAATTGTTGTTTTACTATTTTTTACTATTCATAGTTAGCAACAAAAAGAGCCACCCATAAAAGTGACTCTGAATTATCTTACCTATTGAACTGTCAAACGATAAAGTTTTATATCCCCTGTGTATTTTTCAGTATAAAATAACCGTATTGAAAATTTTCTTTGCCGTGACCGCATTATCGGTTATGGCATTTTTTAATTCTGTGATATTGTCAAACTTTTTTTCGGGGCGGATGAAGTCGAGCAGACGGACATCGGCTGTCTGTCCATAGATTTCTCCGCCGTGAAAGTCAGGCATCCAAGTTTCGCTCAAAAGCTTCGTTCCGCCGACTGTCGGCTTTACACCGATATTAGTCACACCGCAATATACATCTCCGTTTTCAAGCGTAACGGCAGACGCGTAAACGCCGTATTTCGGCACGGCAAGATTTTCGGGAAGTTTCTGATTGATTGTCGGAGTGCCGAGTTCTCTGCCAAGTCTTTTTCCGTGAGTAATCACGGCTGAAAAGCCAAAATGCGAACACAAAAGCTTGTTTGCACGGCGGATGTTTCCCTCGTTCACAAGCGAGCGGATAAGTGTTGACGAAACAACATCGCCATCGTCACGCTCAGGCTCTATCACTTTAAGCTCCGTGCCATTTTCATCACAAAGCTTTTTGAGCAAATCGGTATCGCCTTCTCCGTTTTTTCCGAAACGATAGTTAAAACCGCAGACAACAAATTTTGCATTGAGGTCGCCGAAAATAATTTTCTCGACAAAGTCCTTTGCAGGCATATTCATCAGCTTTTTGAAATCAAGGCTGAAGGTATGTTCAATGCCCAGGCTTTCAAGCGTTTTCAGCTTATCTTCCGTTGTCATAAGCGCACCGCTCGGAGATTTTCCGAGAACCTCTTTCGGACTTTGGGCAAATGTAAAGCACACTGGCAAAAGTCCGTTTTTCTTCTGCTCAACAGCCGAGAGAATAACCTTGCGGTGACCCTTGTGAAGTCCGTCAAAAAATCCGAGAGCAACGGCAGTATTCAATTTTTCGTGTTCTGAAACAGTAAAATTCTGCATATATATTTCCTATGATTAAATTAAATTTTACCGCTTTTCAAAAGTGCGGCAGTCTTTAAAACGGCAATCTGTGTTTTGGAGTCGGGTATCATATTGTTAAGCACCATTTCAACGGCTTTGTTGAGGGGAATTTTTTCAACATTCAAAAACTCACCCTCGTCAAGCTTTTGCTCACCCTGTGACTTTACCCGACAGGCATAAAGATGGATAATTTCCGAGGTGTATCCGGGAGACGGATACACCTGACCGAGAGAAATGTAGGAGTAGCCCTCAAGTCCCGTTTCTTCAAGAAGCTCACGCTTTCCGTTTTCAAGCGGAGTAGAACCCTTTTCAAGCTTGCCGGCAGGAAGCTCAAGCACAACCTCCTTGTACGGATAGCGAAACTGCTTTACAAAAGAAAGGTTATTGTCCTCATCAAGAGCGGCAACGCATACTCCGCCCGGATGATTGACAACCTCCCTCTTTGACCTTTTTCCGTCAGGAAGCTCCACTTCGTCAAGGACTATATGCAGGACTCTGCCGTCAAAAATTTTCTTGCTGTCAAGAGTTTTTTCAAAAAGCTCCATAATTATGCCTCCGTTTTAAAGATTGAATTATCGAAAGGAAAGGATTTTGTTATGACCGATTATAATGTTTTTCCCGATTACAAAACGCGCAAGGAAATAATAAACGGACTTTGCGGGAAATACAAATTTATCAAGCACTGCTTTGCAGGAAAAAGCGTGTGCGGAAGAGGTATTGATGTTCTGCACATCGGCAACACCAAGAATCGTGTACTCTACTGCGGCGGTTTTCACGGTTCGGAGTACCTCACTGTGCTTGCTTTGCTGAAATTCTTTGAAGAATGTTGTCAGGCTATGCAAAACGATAATCCTGTCGGCGAATACAAAATCGGAAATTTTTTAAGCATTCGCGGACTTACGATTGTGCCTTGCGTGAATCCCGACGGCACGGAAATTGCCCTGCACGGCAGTGACGCCGCATTCAAATACAAACCGCTTGTCGAAAAGGTCTGCACCGATACATACAAATGGCAGGCAAACGCCCGTGGAGTTGACATCAATCACAACTTCAATGCGGGTTGGTGCAGGCTTAAACAGCTTGAATTAAAGAACAATATCAAGTGTCCGGCGCCGACGAGATTCGGCGGCAATCATCCCGAGAGCGAACCCGAAACAAAGGCGCTGACAACGCTTTGCCGTAATATTGACTTTGAACGGGCAATCGCTCTGCACAGTCAGGGACGGGAAATTTACTGCTCGTTCGGCAGACACACACCCGTTCTGAGCTTTCGGCTTGCGTCAATGTTCTCACAGGCAAGCGGCTACAACATAGCCTTTCCCGAGGAAATTGCCACAGGCGGCGGCTTTAAGGATTGGTTCATCGAAAAATTCCGCCGACCTGCCCTCACCGTAGAAATGGGACTCGGCAAAAATCCCCTCCCTCTCTCCGACTTTGAAGAAGAATACAAAATCCTGCAAAGCATCCTCTGCCTCGGAGCGGTGGTTTAAATTATCTGATATAATTTAAGGGCAACCTCGGTTGCCCTTGTTTATTTTGTCATTTTGACAAATACTTTAATTACTTTTTTCGTCATCGTCATCAAAGAATGAGATTGAGTTTACGATATTGTCAACAGCCTCGTCTGAAATTACATTCGGCTCGTCAAGATATTTTGATCTTTTTTCAATGCTGTCAATAGCCATCTGCATCTGCTCCTGCGGAGTTGACGGCTTTTTCGGAGCGTCGTAAATCTCGTTATCCTCGGGATTTGAGATGTTCACATACTCCTCTTTTTTAGGCTCTTCCTTAACCTCGGGTTCTTCCTCAGGCTCAACGATTGCAGGCTCATTGCCGTCATCGGGGACTTCAGCCTCCTCTGTCACATCTTCCGCAGATTCCTCTTTTACGGGTTCCTCCGCTTTTTCGGCAGATTCGTCATTTTTTTTTGACTTGTCAACGCCAAAGTTCGGAGCATCGTAATTTTCGTCAATCTCCTCTGCGGCAGCCATAATTACCTCACCGGGAGCGTCAATCTGCTTTTCTCTTCTCGCCTCGGCAACAGCCTTGAGCTCATCAAGGTGATTTACAGGCTTTTCAACCTTTTCGCTGTCCTCATCAAAATAGATATCATACCATACGAGGAACACATAAATTGTCCAAACTCGTCTGCTGTTATCTTCTTTTCCGCTGAAGTGGCTGTCGAGCCATGAAACAAGGACATCTGTATTGAAGAATTTCTCGGCAGTTTTGCCCTTGAACTTCGTCTTTACAACATTATAATACTTCTCGTCACGGAGCCATACTCTTGTCGGTACAGGGAAACCGAGTTTTTCTTTTTCGGCAGTAGCCTCAGGCATATGGCGAACGGCAGCCTTACGCATTGCATACTTTGTGTTGTGCTTATTGCAGCGCAGTTTTGTAGGGAGCGATGACGCAACCTTGAAAACCTCCTTATCGAGGAAAGGAACACGAAGTTCAAGCGAGTTAGCCATACTCATTCGGTCGGCTTTAAGAAGAATGTCGCCGACCATCCACATATTGATGTCGAGATACTGCATTTTTGTAACATCGTCATACTTACGGCAACGATAATAATATTTTCTTGTAAGATCCTGTGGGCGTGTTGCAATTGACGGATCCTTCAAAAGCTCCTGCTTCTGCTTGTAGTCATACATAAACGCGTTACCGATATAACGCTCCTCAAGCTTGTCACAGGCACGGATGAGATAATCTCTGCCCTTGATGTCAGGGAGCTTTCTGCAGATTGCTCTTATCGCCTTTCTGATGCAATGCGGAACAATTGTCTGATAAATTTTGAACACTCTCGGATCGTTGTAGCAGGTGTAACCGCCGAACAATTCATCTGCACCCTCACCCGAAAGGACAACCTTTACATAATGGCTTGCAAGACGGGATACAAAGTAAAGTGCTATACATGACGGATCTGCAAGAGGCTGATCCATATGGTACTGAACAGTCGGAACAGCGTCCCAGAATTCTTCACTTGAGATAAGGTGAGTGTGGTGTTCAACACCGATTTTTTCGCTGAGATTTTTTGCCCAGCTGATTTCGTTATATTTTTCGCCAAAGTCAAAGCCTACTGTAAATGTTTTCTGATCGGCAAAATATGTTGAAACATAGCTTGAGTCAACACCGCTTGAAAGGAAACAGCCAACCTCAACATCGGCAATTTTATGAGCGTTTACGGAATTTTCAAAAACCTTTTCAATTCTGTCAACAGCCTCTTCCTCTGTCATTTCTTCGTTAGGATTGAAACGAGCCTCAAAATAACGGGTAGTTTCAACCTCGCCGTCTTTGTACCAGAGGTAGTGACCGGGCATAAGGCAGTAAACACCCTCAAAGAAAGTTTCGGGCGGAACTGCATACTGGAATGAAAGGTAGGAATCAAGTGCCTTTCTGTTGAATTTCTTTTCAAACTTAGGATATTCAAGAATACTCTTGATTTCACTTGCATAGACAAAGTCATTGCCTATCTGAGTGTAGTGCATCGGCTTAATGCCGAAAAAGTCACGGGCAATAAAAAGTGAGTTATCCTTTGTGTTGTAGATAGCAAAGCCGAACATACCACGGAGTTTTGGGAGCATATCTTCTTTCCACTCTTCAAAGCCGTGAACAAGCACTTCACTGTCTGTATCTGTATAGAACTTATGACCTTTTGCGATAAGTTCTTTTCTCAAATCCTTGTAGTTATAAATTTCACCGTTGAATGTGAGAACAAGGCTTTTATCCTCATTGTATATAGGCTGATGACCTGCACCGAGGTCAATAATGGAAAGTCTGCGAAATCCCATGGAAATATTGTCGTCCGTAAAAAATCCGTCCGAGTCGGGACCACGGTGAGTGATAACCTCTGTCATATTTCTGATGACATCGGCTCTGTTTTCAACCTGTCCCATAAAGCCGGCTATGCCGCACATATCACAATTCCCCTTTCAAGGTAATTTTCAAAATTAACCGCATTAGACTAATGCCCTATTTTAAACATTTTATCACAATTTATTCCCAAATTCAACTGTTTGCAGGCATAAGTTTCAAATCAGAGCAACGCCCCTCAGCCTTTTTTATTCTTTAAGTATTCATCAAGCAAATCCGCTGCATATCTGCACAATTCAGGACACGGACGGGCGGCATAATATTTTTCTGTTCTCTCAGACGGAGTCGGGTTGTCCTTTGCCTTTGCTCTCATACCTAAAAGGTCACGGCAAATGATTGAACCATTGTCCTCTTTGAACCTTTCGGCAAGCTGCTGAACCTCGGTGTAAACACGCTTTTTGTCTGCATTATCCTTGCCGTCACTGTAACCCCTTGCAAGACCTAAAGCCATATACATTCCCGTAACAGTACCGCACACCTCTCTCATTCTGCCTATTCCGCCGCCAAACGGCGATGCAAGCATAAGAGCAGTCTGTTCATCAAATCCCAAATCATCACAAAATGCAAGCAATACAGCCTGAGCGCAGTTGTAGCCCTGCATAAAATTATTCTTTGCAATTTCACCTTTTGTCATACCAATTTCTCCTTTTATAGGGTTATTTCTATAAGCAAAGTATAACACCGAAAACCGCATACTGCAACGATTTTTTGCTTGTGAAAGAGATTGCCATATGTTATAATTTAGGGAGTTATGATGATAAATAAATATTGCTTAACCGTAGCGGCGGTCAGTGACCGCCATTCGCTTTGGTTGCAAAACCAAAACGAACAAATATACATCTGCAATAAGCGTTTTAATCAAATACGGTTGCTTTATTCGGCAGAATTGGTATAATCTAAGTACAGATATTTCACACATCTTTTAGAAGCGTGAAATATCCGTGAGTTTAGCCGTGGAATAATCCACAACCAAACTCACGAGGAGCTGACGCTCCTTTGTACTGATTGCAATCTGTCGCAAGCTCTGCTCCTTGCAAGCAAAGCAGAGCGTTGCTCGGATTTAAATCTAAATACAGATTAAAATAAAGTACAAAAAAGACATTAAAGAAAAAGGTGATTAGCATTGTCTTTTCCACAGGATAAAATAAGAAATTTCAGCATTATTGCTCACATTGACCACGGCAAGAGTACGCTTGCGGACAGAATTCTTGAGCAGACCAACTCCGTTTCCGAAAGGGATATGGAGGCACAGCTGCTTGACGATATGGATCTTGAGCGTGAGCGTGGCATTACAATCAAGGCGAGGGCGGTTAGCGTTATCTACAAAGCCGATGACGGCGAAGAATATCTTTTTAACCTCATCGACACCCCCGGTCATGTTGACTTTAACTACGAGGTTTCCCGTTCACTGGCGGCTTGTGAGGGCGCTATTCTTGTTGTTGACGCATCACAGGGCATTGAGGCGCAGACTCTTGCAAACACATATCTTGCCGTTGACAGCGGACTTGAAATTGTTCCCGTTGTCAACAAAATTGATTTGCCGAGTGCCGACCCCGACAGGGTTATTCAGGAAATCGAAGATGTAATCGGTATTCCTGCCGAGGATGCTCCGAAAATTTCCGCAAAGGCAGGAATCAACATTCACGCAGTTCTTGAAAAGGTTGTTCACGATATTCCTGCTCCTACAGGCGACATCAACGCTCCTCTGCGTGCATTGATTTTTGACAGCTACTACGACAGCTACAAGGGCGTAATTATATATGTAAGGCTCAAAGAGGGACAGATTCACCCGGGCGATGAATTCAAGCTTATGGCAACGGGCAGTGTGTTCAATGTTGTTGAGTGCGGACTTATGCACGCAACCGCTCCCGAAAAGACAGACGGTCTTTATGCAGGCGAGGTTGGCTACATCACGGGTTCAATCAAGACTCTTGCAGACGCAAAGGTTGGCGACACGGTTACACTCACATCAAATCCCGCAGAAGAACCGCTCCCCGGCTACCGTGAGGCACAGCCTATGGTTTTCTGCGGTATCTACCCTGTTGACGGCGCAAGATACGGCGACCTTAAAGATGCACTTGAAAAGCTTCAGCTTAACGATGCGGCTCTTTCGTTTGATCCCGAAACATCGGTTGCCCTCGGATTCGGTTTTCGTTGCGGATTTTTGGGACTGCTCCACATGGAAATCATTCAGGAGCGACTTGAAAGAGAATATCAGCTTGACCTCATCACAACCGCACCGAGTGTAATTTACAGAATCACACGCACAGACGGCACGGTTGAGATGATTGACAACCCGACAAACTACCCCGATCCGTCACTTATTCAAATGGCGGAAGAGCCTGTAACAGACGCTCACATCTATGCACCTAAGGAATATGTCGGCAATATTATGGAGCTTTGTCAGGACAGACGAGGAACTTTTGTCGATATGCAGTATATTGATGCCGACCGTGTTGATTTACACTATGTACTTCCGCTTGCCGAAATAATCTACGACTTTTTCGACACGCTCAAATCACGCACAAGAGGTTATGCATCATTCGACTATGAGCTTAAAGAATACGTTCAGAGCAACCTTGTTAAACTCGATATTATGCTTAACGGCGAGGTTGTCGATGCACTTTCGTTCATCATTCACGCAGACAAGGCATATTCAAGGGCAAGAAAGATGGCTGAAAAGCTAAAGGAAAAGATTCCGAGACAGCTCTTTGAAATTCCGATTCAGGCTTGCATCGGCGGTAAAATTATTGCCAGAGAAACCGTAAAGGCTATGCGTAAGGATGTACTTGCCAAGTGCTACGGCGGTGATATTTCCCGTAAGAAAAAACTCCTTGAAAAGCAAAAAGAAGGTAAAAAGCGTATGCGCCAGCTCGGTTCTGTTGAAGTTCCGCAGGAGGCGTTTATGGCGGTTCTCAAGCTTGATACGGATTAACGGTGAAGATATGAAAGAACTTGCTATGTTTTACAACTTTTCGGACGAAAGATTTCGCAAGGCAAAGTTTGCGCTTATGCCGTTGAAAATTCAGGTTAAAAAGGTTGAAAAAGAAGATTTCAATCAGCCTATCGGCTTTCTTGCAGGCATCAAGGGAATTGAACCTGTTGCAGAAAAGTTTGACGGTGACGGCTTTGACGAAGAAATGATTGTCATGCACAATTTCACGAATAAGACAATTGATTCGCTAATCAAGGCGCTTAACAAATGCGGTGTCGGACGGGTTCCGCTCAAGGCGGTTATCACTCCCACAAGCAAAGACTGGGACAGTCTGACGCTTATCAAAGCACTTAAAGCCGACCATGAGGAAATGCTTAAAAAATTGAAAATGAAAAGTTGAAAATGGAAAATTAAAGTCGGGAAGACAGTTTGCAAAATGCAAAGCATTGTCTTCCCGACTGTTTTTTATTTATATGAAATTACCGCTGCATTATTACAATCAATTTTTAAGAATTTTCTCAATCAATTGTGCAACACCATCGTTATTATTTGACGGGATTACGATATCGGCACGGTCAAGGCATTTTTGACTTGCATTTTCAACAGCCGCACCAAGTCCCGACTCGGCAATCATATCGGCATCGTTATCGGCATTTCCGCAGGCGCAGACATTTTGCATGCCGATATTCAAAAAGTCACACAAACGCAGGAGTGCCTTCGCCTTTGATGCCTCTGCCGACATAATCTCAACAAAATGGTCGGTTGAAGTCGTAATTTCAACGCTGTTGCAAGCCTTTTCGATACTGCTCCACAGCCTGTTGCGAAGTTTTTCGTCCGTACTTATAATGCTGATGAGGTCAAGCTCATTTCTATGCTTGCTCAAAAAGCTTCTCATATCGACAATCTTGCCGTGGCATGAACGGGTGTATTCAAAATATTCAGGCTCACAGCCGTAGTCAAGCGGTCTATGCACATATCTAACATCGGCATATGTAAATCCGTCAATAAATCCCTCAAGAATAACATCGTCATTACGCACAGCACCGAGAATTTTCAACACATCATCGGGTAAAATCAGCGAACGGTGAACCGTTTTACCGCACTTGCTTATTACAGCGCCGTTCGAGGTAATCGCATAGTCCAGACCGACAATGTTCATCACGCTGTCGGGCATCATAACGAACGGTCTGCCGCTTGCCGCAACAACGGTTATTCCGCTTTTGATTGCAGATTCAATGGCAGTTTGCGTTCGTTTGCTCAAGGTATCGCTGTCGGCAAGAGTTGTGCCGTCAAGGTCAAGTGCAATCAGCTTAATATCTTTCATCTTATCCATACAAATCCCTCTGTCAGATTTTTTTCGGGCAAAATCCGTTCATACAGCATTCTTCACATTTTGCCTTTCTTGCGGTGCAGACTGCTCTGCCGTGCAGAACAAGTCGGTGACAAAAGTCGTTGCTTTCATCGGGAGGCAAAAGCTCACGCAATGCAAATTCAATCTTTTTCTGATCTTTTAAATCGTGAAGTCCGAGCCTTTTTGTAATGCGTATGCAATGTGTATCAACCACAACCGCAGGCTGACCGAAAATGTCACCGCACACAAGATTTGCGGTTTTTCTGCCGATTCCGGGGAGTTTTGTTAAGTCGTCAATATTATCGGGAACAACACCGCCGAAATCGTCACAAAGCATCCTTGCCATTTCAACAATATCTTTTGATTTGGTCTTATAAAGTCCGCAGCTTTTTATGTACTCTGCAACTTCTTCGGGAGTTGAGTCGGCAAAATCCTGAGCCGTTTTGAACCTGTCAAACAACGCAGGAGTCACCATATTAACCCTTGCGTCCGTGCATTGAGCGGCAAGCCTTGTTGCAATGAGCAGCTGCAACGGATCTGTGTAGACAAGCGAACATATTGCGTCGGGATATTCTTTTTTCAAAGCCTGAACAGCGTTCACGGCAATTTCTTTTTTGGTCATAAACTCACCCCGTAATTTTAAAAAACAAAAAATGCGATTAAATACTGTTTTCTTCAGTATAACACAAAAATTCTACTATTGCAATCAGGATAAAAAACTGGTACAATAGCAGTATAAAAGTTAGAAATTTTATTGAGGAGGACAAAAAATGTACAATAATTACATTTTTGACTTATACGGCACTCTTATCGACATCAACACAGATGAATGGAACGATGATTTGTGGAAGAAAATTGCCATTCTCTATGCCTACAAGGGTGCACACTACACCTATGACGAGCTTAACGAGGAGTACGACAGACTTGTTCAGGCTGAAAAAAAGGCTGTTCTCAAGAAATCTCCCGACACAAAAGTTGTTGACATCAAAATTGAAAAAGTTTTCCGCAAGCTTTTTACACAAAAGGGAGTTAAGGTTACAAAAGCCGAGGTGCTTTTCATTGCCGAGGCATTCCGTTGCTACTCAACAAAGTACATCAAACTTTATGATGGTGTAATCGACCTACTCGACACTCTCAAAGCAAAAGGCAAAAAGATTTATCTTCTCTCAAACGCACAGCGTTCATTCACAGAAAACGAGCTGAATATGTTTGATCTCACAAAATATTTTGACGGCATTTGCATCAGCTCCGATGAAGAATGTTCTAAGCCTGACGAAAAATATTTCAAAACACTTTTTGACCGTTACGGACTTGAAAAGAGCGAGTCAATTATGATTGGCAACGACTATATCAGCGATATCGGCGGTGCGGCTGATTTCGGTATCGACAGCCTGTACATTCACCAGAGCATTTCCCCCGAGATTGACGGCGAACTCCGCAGTACATATAAGGTTATGGACGGCGATGTGTACAAAATCAAAAAGCTCATTATTAATCATTCGTGAAGACAGTTTAACTAATAAATAACATTTAATGCCCGAGCGTAACATTGCAACGCTTTTTGCAAGCAGTTACATAAGCAATGGAGCTTTCTAATATGATTCAGCTGAAAATGAGGAGTCGATAATCATGAAAAAAAGTGTTTTAATCAGTAATATCATTTTATTGTTTTGGTACTTTCTTGCAATGATTGGAATAAAAATAGGAGATAAGTATTTAGTCGAGGGTTCTTTTAAAGATGAGTGGATATTTATGTTAATCCCAATTGCTACATTTTTGCTAATGCTTTTTACTAAGAAAATTGGTAAAATACTTCATCTGATATGGCTCGGAATGTGGTTTGTCACTCAATTTCTAAGCCACGAATGGTATACAATATTCGGAAATGGTTTCATGGGAAATATTGATAACAAAATAGCCTATTTTAAAGATTGCATTTCACTTATAAGCATAGAAGGAAAGTATGTCCCTGATATGTATCACGTTATACTGCACATTTTGATAATTATAGCATTTATTGTTACTGCTAAATTTTCCAAAAACGCAGTAAAATCTGATACTCTTTAAGAGGTAAAATTATCTAAAAACGACAAAATACATCCTCAATTGTAGCGGCGAACCGTGTTCACCAATTATTTAGATTGTAAAATCTAAACGAAAAATAAATATGCTGCAATATCACACTTTAGGCAGTACATCCTTGTACTGCCTTTTATTTTGCAAAATCATTATGTAAAACGCATAAATTCAATTCATCCGCACACACTTTTACAAAGGAAGTGTGCAGATGAAACGCAAAGTACCCGATTACAAAAAGATTTTAACACCAAGCGATTTGGAGCTTAACACCTGTTCAAATCAGGATTGTACAGGTCTTATCCCAACAGCAGTCAAAAATCCCGCCGAGGCTGATTCATACGAAGAACTCTACCCCTACATCAGCGGCGTAGCACCGCACCATGTTCGAGAAGATAGTTTGAAAAACGATAAACTCTAATGCCCGAGGTAAGTTATCATCTCATCTTAACTACTCGTTATGCAGCGTGTCGCAACAGTTTGATATAATGAATATTGTGCATAATCTGTAGCGGAGTTCAGTGAATTTCCGTCTGAAATATAGTCGCAAGGCTACCAATCGAATCGATTATAAAATCATTTCAACACTACAATCATCTAAACACATCGGCGGAAGCAATATTTTTCACACTGCTTCCGCCAAATTTTTAAATAAAATCATTTTTTGAAACGCTATCCGAAATTTTCTCAATTGTATTGTCGATTATCATACCATACATAAACGGCTCTGATTTCTCAACAATATCACTTTTCATATAAATGCTATCATCATAAAGCAATATATACCCGCTACATACATTGCTAAAGCTGTCTGTCATAGTAAAATCAATTCTGTTTTCATCGGTTATTGTGCCTGTAAATTTACCGCCTGCAAGGTGGGCGTAGTTGGGACTTGACTTCATCACTTCAATCTCTGCTTGATTTTCATCAATGGATAAAATTCCGACTTTAATACTGCCTGTATTCCCCTCATTATTTTGATTATATGAATATAAACCAACATATTTACTTAAGTCAACTTTTTGAGTTGTCAGCGGTTCAGTTGAAACAGAAGTAGTATATTGTTCCGTAGTCTGCTCAGGTGCTGATGACGGTATTGTGACTTCGGTATCAGCTTGTGTAACAGGCGAAACGGTTGTTTCCGCATTATCAATTGTTTGTTGAGATGAACATCCTACACAAACAATGCCAAGCATTGCAATCATAGAAGAAATAAACATAGATTTTAATTTCATAATAACCCTCCGTAAAATTTTATACCAAAAGAACACGACAAGTCCAATAGCAATAATTAAGGAAATTACAACCATTGGTTAGTTTCATTCTATCTTCTTTAAAATAAAAAGTCAACATATTTGTTGTCAATGATATAGTGGTAATAATTATATATTTTGTTATCAAGGGTCATAACGCAAATTAGCGGAAGCAATGTTCTACACACTGCTTCCGCTGTTGTTTTAGGTGAAATTTAAATAATCAAAAGATTACTTTTCGTATCCGCTTTCCTCGCAATGGCGGGCATAATCGAGCACAACAAGAAAATCGGTATGATTATTATTTACATAAGGGCCGTAAGTGCCGAATCCGTATCTGGAAGAAATATTATAATTGCCGTAAGCGTACCAACGCATTGTGTCGTCAAAATACTTCAAACCGCCCTGCTCATCAATGAAAATATAGTTGTTCTTGAATCCGTCACCTATGCCTATAATATTTTTCTGCAAGTTTGTAGCAGTTGCAACGGTAATATCAGACTCGTACTTTTTCTCATTAGTAAGCATCTTCTGCGCACCTGTAAAATTTACCTCGTGAACAACATATTTTTGAACAAGCGTAACATCCATAATGTCGAATGAACCGTCTCTGTTTACATCGCCTTTAAAAGTGTAGGCATTAGTCATCTTATTGTATGTCGAGATAAGCTCATTATATGCTTTGGTAACAGCCCAAGCGTCGGTATAAGAACCGTCAGCAGGTGTTAATGCAGTCTTTAAATTAGCAAGTTTTGTCTGAAATTCACTCCACTGTTCATCGGAATACCAATTATTATAATTCTGCTCTTTGCAGGCTTTCTCATAACCTGCCTTAGCATAATCAACGCTAACCTGCAAGTTATAAGATGCGGTGTAAAGCTTGTCTTTTGCACTTTTGTATTCCTCGGCAGTTGCGGGTTCTTCTTGATGATAAATATTGTATGCCGCATTATAAGCCTCGCCGTCAACACAGAAATATGTCATCGGATTTCCCATAACAGAACTGAGGTACTCGTAATCGGTCAATATCCAGCCGAGTTTTTCCCTTTCAATCTCAGCCTCGGATTTTTCATTTTCAGCAGCCGATGCACTGAATGCAACCGATGACACTGCCAAAATACCAACAAGAATAACTGATAATAACTTTTTCATAGAACATTCTCCTCCATAAGACTATAATTTCAACAAATTATGGTATGTTTCAACCATCTGTTATCATAATATTAGCATATATTGGTATTTTTGTAAATAATATTTTTATAATAGTGTTGTTAACCTTCACAAAAAATACATACAATCAGAATATGTCCTATGACTTAAAAAGGCAACAAAAAAGCACCACTTTATGTGGTGCTGAAAGTTCAAATGAACCACCGATCACTCGGTGTATATAAAAGGGTAAACACCCTGAAAACTGAATAAAGGAAAGAAGATTAAGAAGAAAGATTAGTTAAA